>NZ_JBFTPV010000002.1:0-414332 GCF_056398665.1 Pseudarthrobacter sp. 01T43
ACGTCATCACCGCCCTCGCCGACGGCAGCTTGCACATCAGCCCCGTCATCACCCACGAATACCCCCTCAGCCAAGGCCTCGAGGCCTTCAAAACCGCCAAAAACTCCGCCGAATCAGGCAAAGTCCTACTCAACTTCCAACCCGAATAAACGGCGTTCGGCCCGCCGTCCCCGTCGGGCCGCCGGACCGGGAATGAAGTCAGGTCCGGCGGACCGGAATAAACACGCGGGGCTGGTCAGTCCAGGTTCCGGAAAGCCTGGACGTGGTGCGGCGCATGATCTGTTCGGAGGCACTGCGGGCCGCCGCAGCATCACCCGCTGCCACGGCCTCGGCCAGGTCAACATGCCACTGCAGCGCGCCCTCATGGGGGTGCTCCGGCATCAGGCCGTGGACCGTGCGGCCGGTGAGGGTCTCGGCCACCTGGCCCATCAGGTTGGCGAACATTTCGTTGCCCGAGCCGGAAAGCAGTACCGAATGAAAGGCGATGTCCAGCTCCAGGAACTTCTGCGCCTCCCCGTTGTGGCCGGCGTCGCGCATAGCGCGGGCAATGTCCACAAGTTCAGTCCGCAGCTCCGGCGGCGCGTTGTTCGCGGCAAGCTCTGCGGCTGCGGGCTCGACGGCGGACCGCAGCTCGATCAGTGACCGCAGCTGGGCACCCCGGCCCTCACTGGATAGCCGCCAACGGATCACCTGCGGATCAAAGGGATTCCAGCGGCTGGGCGGCAGGACGCGGATGCCCACGCGCTTGATGGTCTCCACGAGGCCCAGCGACTGAAGAACACGCACAGCTTCACGGACCACGGAACGGGAAACTTTCAGCTCTTCCTCCAACTGCTCGGCCAGCATAACGTGGCCAGTGGGGAGGTCTCCCGTGATGATGCGGGTGCCAACATTCTCAATGGCACGGTGGTGGAGGCTGGTCGACATGGTGTCAAGCCTAGACGCGGATTGCCCGGCCGGGTTCCACTAAGCGGTCGCCACTTCCCCTCAGCGCCTCGAATATATATGCTTTAATCGGATCCATCGGTTCGTGAGCGTGTGCTTCGCAGCTAACGCGGAGCCGTCTGCACGCCCCTTGCACACAATGAATTGGAGTTTTAGATGTCTGCACACATCGGTGTCACCGGCCTTGCCGTGATGGGAGCCAACCTGGCCCGCAACCTGGCCCGCAACGGTTTCACGGTTGCCCTGCACAACAGGTCCGTCGAAAAGACCGACGCACTGCTCGAAAAGCACGGCACGGAAGGCGACTTCATCCGTACCGAAACGCTGCAGGAGCTGGTCGACTCCCTGGAGAAGCCCCGCCGCGTCCTGATCATGGTCAAGGCCGGCAAGCCGGTGGACTCCGTCATCGAGCAGCTTGAACCGCTGCTGGAAGCCGGCGACATCATTATCGACGCCGGCAACTCGCACTTCGAGGACACCCGCCGCCGCGAAGCCGCACTGGCCAAAAAGGACCTCCACTTTGTGGGCGTCGGCGTTTCCGGTGGCGAAGAAGGCGCGCTGAACGGCCCTTCCATCATGCCCGGTGGTTCGAAGGAGTCCTACAAGGCCCTCGGCCCGCTGCTCGAGAAGATCTCCGCCAAGGTGGACGGCCAGCCCTGCTGCGCCTGGATTGGAACCGACGGCGCGGGCCACTTCGTGAAGATGGTCCACAACGGCATCGAATACGCCGACATGCAGGTCATCGGCGAGGCCTTCGATCTCCTCCGTTCCGGTGCCGGCATCGAGCCTGCCGAACAGGCCAAGATTTTCACCGAGTGGAACAAGGGCGATCTTTCCTCGTTCCTGATCGAAATCTCCGCCGAAGTCCTGGCTCATGTTGACGCCAAGACGGGCAAGCCGTTCGTTGACATYGTGGTTGACGCCGCAGGCCAGAAGGGSACSGGCCGCTGGACGGTCATCTCCGCCCTTGAACTCGGTTCCCCGGTCTCTGGCATCGCCGAGTCCGTYTTCGCCCGCGGGCTTTCTTCCCAGGCAGAGCAGCGCAAGCTCGGCCAGGAGCTGCTGGCCGGCGGGGAAGCCGCCGTGGAAATCCCGGAAACCTTCGTTGAGGACGTCCGCCAGGCGCTGTACGCCTCCAAGCTGGTTTCCTACGCGCAGGGCCTGGACATGCTGACGTCCTCCGCCAAGGAATACGGCTGGGACCTCAAGCTGGACGAGATCGCTTCCCTGTGGCGTGCAGGCTGCATCATCCGTGCCGAGCTGCTCAAGGACATCACCAAGGCCTACGCCGCGGAAGAGAAGCCCGCAAACCTGCTCTTCGCGCCGGCCTTCACCCAGGCCATTGCCGAGGCACTGCCGGCTTGGCGCCGCGTGGTTGCCACCGCCGTCCAGCTGGGCATCCCGGTACCGGTGTTCTCCTCCTCCCTCGCGTACTACGATGGCCTGCGCCGCAAGCGCGTGGCTGCCGCCCTGATCCAGGGCCAGCGCGACCTCTTCGGCGCCCACACCTACGGCCGCGTCGACTCAGAGGGCACGTTCCACACCCTCTGGGGCGAGGACAAGTCTGAAATCGAAGCAGTGGACACGCACTAACACTGCACTTGCTGCATCACCCTGCGGCCGGCACTTCCGGGGATACTCTGGGAGCTGCCGGCCGTTGGTGTTTCCGGCAAGCGCGGTGTCCGTCCAGTCAAGGAGTCCAAGGTGCCCAAGCCAGTCGCATTCATCACGGGAGCGTCCACCGGAATTGGGTTCGAGGCGGCCAAAGCACTCAGCGCGCACGGCTTCCTGGTGTATGCGGGAGCCCGCCGGGTGGACAGGATGGAGCCGCTGACGGCGCTCGGCGTCCAGGTCCTGGCACTGGACGTGACGGACGACGATTCGATGCGCGCCGCCGTCGGACGCGTCCTCGAGGAGCGCGGACGGATTGACGTGCTGGTCAATAACGCCGGCTATGGGTCGTTCGGGGCGCTGGAAGAGGTGGATTTGGCCGAAGGCCGGCGCCAGTTCGACGTCAATGTTTTCGGGCTGGCCAGGATGACGCAGCTGGTCCTGCCCGTCATGCGGCAGGCCGGCAGGGGGCGGATCATCAATATCTCATCCATCGGCGGAAAATTCTATGAGCCGCTTGGGGCCTGGTACCACGCCTCGAAGTTCGCCGTGGAGGGCCTCAGTGATTCATTGCGGCTCGAGCTGAAGCCGCACGGGATCAGTGTGTCGATCATCGAGCCCGCCGGCACCATCTCCGAATGGGGTCGTGTCGCCGCTCAGGGGCTGCGTGAAGCCAGCGGCACGGGACCGTACGCGTCCCAGGCGGAGCTAATGGCGGGCGCGCTGGGGTCTACGGACCGGGCCGAAACGTCGACGCAGCCCGGGGTTATCGCCGCTGCGGTGCTGCACGCGGCCTCCTCTGCACGGCCCCGGACCCGTTACCCTGTGGGCAACGGGGCGCGGGCCATACTGGCCCTGAGGCGGACACTTCCCGACCGGCTTTTCGACCCCCTGGTGATGCTGGTGCTCAAGCGGGTGGCCGGCAGGCAGGTGGCCGAAGGCCGGAAGTAAGCTTTAGATCCGGTATTCGATGTCGTACTCGGCGGGGTCCACCGCGGGTTTGGTTTCGCGCTGCGCGTCCCGGTGACGCCACTTGGCGGGCACCCCGGTGACGATCGATTCGGGCGGCGCGTCCTTGACCACCACGGCGTTGGCCCCCACGGCGCTGTCCCGGCCGATGGTGATGGGCCCCAGGATTTTGGCGCCGGCGCCGATGGTCACCCGATCTTCAATAGTGGGGTGACGCTTGACCTTGGCCAGTGACCTTCCACCGAGTGTCACACCGTGGTAGATCATGACGTCCTCGCCGATCTCGGCAGTCTCGCCGATGACCACGCCCATGCCGTGGTCGATGAAGAAACGGCGGCCGATTGTGGCGCCCGGGTGGATTTCGATGCCCGTCGCGAAACGTCCCAGCTGGGACAGCAGGCGTGCGGGAAAGCGCAGGGCAGGATTTTGCCACAGGCGGTGCGTCAGCCGGTGGATCCAGATGGCATGCAGCCCTGAATAAGCGAAAAAGTTCTCAAAAGAACCTCGAGCCGCCGGGTCGTGGGACCGGGCGGCGTCGAGGTCTTCCTTCAGTCTTGCGAAAAAGCCCACAAAGTTCTTTCTACAGGAAACGGGGCGACAATGGCTGGATCAGCCGCGGATGTCGTCATAGAGCACGGTGGAGATGTAACGCTCGCCGAAGTCGCACACAACAGCGACAATCAGCTTGCCGGCGTTCTCCGGGCGCTTGGCAAGTTCCAGTGCACCCCAGACGATGGCGCCCGAGGAGATGCCGCCGAGGATGCCCTCCTTGACGCCGAGCTCACGTGCCACCCGCACGGAATCCTCAAGGGTGGCGTCCAGGACCTCATCGTAGACGCTGGTGTCCAGCAGTTCCGGGATGAAGTTGGCGCCCAGGCCCTGGATTTTGTGCGGGCCCGGGGCGCCGCCGTTCAGGATGGCTGAATCCTTCGGTTCCACCGCCACGATCTGGACCCCGGGCTTGCGCTCCTTCAGGACCTGCCCGACGCCGGTGATGGTTCCGCCGGTGCCGATGCCAGAGACAAAGATGTCCACCTTGCCGTCGGTGTCGGACCAGATTTCCTCAGCCGTGGTTTCGCGGTGGATCTGGGGGTTTGCCTCATTGGCGAACTGCTGGGCCCAGATGGCGTTCTCGGTGTTGGCCACGATTTCCTGGGCCTTCTCCACGGCGCCGCGCATGCCCTCGGAACCGGGGGTCAGCACAATCTCSGCACCRAASGCRCGSAGCATCACGCGGCGCTCGGTGGACATGGTTTCGGGCATGGTCAGGATGACCTTGTAGCCGCGGGCTGCGCCCACCATGGCGAGGGCAATACCTGTGTTGCCTGACGTGCCTTCAACAATGGTGCCGCCGGGCTTGAGTGCGCCTGACTTCTCAGCGGCGTCCACGATAGCTACACCGATGCGGTCCTTGACGCTGTTGGCCGGGTTGTAGAACTCGAGCTTGACCGCCACAGTGGCGTCCAGTCCTTCGCTCAACCGGTTCAGTCGAACCAGCGGGGTGCCGCCGACCAGCTGCGTTACATCGTCATAGATCCGTGCCATGTACATACGCCTATCTCAAGATGGATGAATACTGAGGTCAGCCTAACGACGGCCTGCGGCCGCTGCTAAGCATTAAGCCATGCAGAGTAATATTTGCGGGCCTTCGCAAGCTTAGGGTTGATGATCACCTGGCAGTAGCCCTGCTCGGGGTACTTTGCGTAGTAATCCTGGTGGAAGTCCTCAGCCACATGGAACCGCGGGAGCCGGCTGACTTCGGTGACGATCTGGTGGGACCACAGCGCCTGGTTACGGTCAATGGCTTCCTCGAAGAGAATCTTTTCCTCGGTGGTTTCATAGAACATCGACGACCGGTATTGGGTACCTACGTCATAGCCCTGGCGGTTGAGCGTGGTGGGATCGTGCAGCGCGAAGAACATGTCCAGGATGATTTCCGCCGGAATGACGGCCTCGTCAAATGTCACTGCCACAACCTCGGCATGCCCTGTCGTTCCACTGCAGACCGAGTAGTAGTCAGGCTGCGGATCGTGGCCGCCCGTATAGCCGGAGATCACTGAAGTGACGCCCTTGGTTTTTTGGTAGACAGCGTCCAGGCACCAGAAGCAGCCTCCGCCGAGAACAAAAGTTTTCATGACCTCTTCAATGGTTGAGAGCCCCGGATGATTCCCTGACCACCCTACGAGACTGTGGCACGTGCAGGCCAAACGGCGTGATGGGGTAAAACTGAGTCTATGGAATCTGCAGACACTGGCGTTACAGATGCGGACACGGCCGGCACCGGCTCCGGGCCCGGCACGGAGGCGGAAGCCTCGGCTGCCCCCACCTTGGGGCAGGTCCTGCTCGCCGTTGAGGAGCTCTGGCCCGAGTCCCTGGCCGAAAACTGGGATGAAGTGGGTCTGGTGGCCGGCCACCCCTCCGCATCCGTAACCCGGGTGATGCTCGCGGTGGACCCCACACTGGCGGTAATAGACGAGGCCGTGGAATGGGGTGCAGAGCTGTTGATTACGCACCATCCCTTGCTGCTCAAGGGGGTCACGTCAGTGGCTGCCACCACTGCCAAGGGTCAGGCCATCCACCGGCTCATCGAGTCTGGTACTGCGTTACTGACTGTCCACACCAACGGCGATTCCGCCGTCGGTGGCGTTTCTGACGTCCTGGCGGATGCTCTGGGACTGGAGGACGTTGCGCCGCTGACCGTGGCGGCGAACGGGCTCCCTGAAGAGGGCATTGGCCGTGTGGGTGATCTCGCCGAGGTCATGAGCCTGGGCGATTTCGCCGCGCGCGTCTTCGGCATCCTGCCGTCCGTAGCCGGGGGAGTCCGCGTTGCCGGCGACAAGGACGGCCTGGTGCGGCGCATTGCGGTTTGCGGCGGCGCTGGGGACTCGCTGTTCGACGAGGTGCGGGCCAGCAATGCCGACGTTTACGTCACCGCAGACCTCCGGCACCATCCCGCGTCCGAAGCGCGGGAGTCCGCGGCAAACGGCAGGCCATACCTTATTGACGTGTCACACTTCGCCAGCGAATGGCTCTGGTTGCCGGCCGCCGCCTCGGCTCTGGGCAACGTGCTCGCTGACCAGGGCCACAACGTGGAGATCCGCGTCAGCAACACCAACAGCGACCCGTGGGACTTCATTCTGACTCCCGGCGGGGGCTAGAGTCTAGGGAGCGCCGATCGGGTGCCCGGTTCTTGCCGGCAGGAATTAAGCGGAGGTAGCAGTTGGCTAAGGCAGCACCGGCGGAACAGTTGAAGTTGCTCGAACTGCAGGGGCTGGACGCAAAGCTCAAGTCCCTGTCGAACCGCCGCCGCACCCTCAACGCAGATCCGCGCATCACCGATCTCCAGGCAGCACTCTCTGTCGCCAACGGTGAACTGGGCGGCGCCAAGGTGGCTGTCCATGACGCCGAGGCTGAGCTGAAGCGGGCGGAGGCCGACGTCGAGCAGGTCGCCAACCGGATAGAACGGGACGAGGCCCGGCTCAACAGCGGAACGGGACTGTCGAAGGACCTCGTGGCGCTGCAGAAGGACATCGCGTCGCTCAATAAGCGCCGCTCAGACCTTGAGGACGTGGAGCTCGAAGTGTTGGAACGCCTCGACTCCCTTCGGGCCCGGCAGGCCGCCCAGCAGCAGATTGTTGACGACATCCAGGGCTCTTTCAGCGGCATCCGCTCGGAACTCGATGCAGCCCTGGCTGAGGTGGACGCTGAAGAGAGAGTTGTTCGGGGCCAGCGGGACGAATTCGCTGCCGGCCTCGATGGCGGGATGCTGGCAGTTTATGAAAAGACCCTCGCAAAGCGCGGCGTGGGCGCAGCGCGGCTTTTCCATGGCACGTCCGAGGCGTCAGGGATGAAGCTGAGCCCAGGCGACCTCGCCGAGATCAAAGCCGCAGCCGAGGACGACATCGTGTTCTGCCCGGACTCCGGCGCCATTCTGGTGCGTTCTGCCGAGTGGAACACGGCCGCCCCGACTGCCTAGCAACCCAAGTAGGTCGCAGCACATGTCGGTATGGGCGCTTATTACGACATCTGCTGTTACTTAGTTGGGGAGGATGATGTTCAGGGCGTGTGGCTTCCGCTCTGAACCGTCCACCAGTTCCGCATCCCACTTTTCGCGCGTGGCTTTGAGTAACTGAGCCGGGGTCTGCGGCGCCTTGCCCCGGCGGGACAACAGGTGCCGGGCCAGTTCCCCGCGGGTGTGTTTCGCGAAGTGACTGACCACTTTGCGCACACCGTTCACCTCCGTGAAAACACTGACGGACACGGTTTGCGCCGGCGCGGGCGCCCACGCGGCGGCGTAGGTGCTGGAGCGGCAGTCCACCAGCAGGTGCCCGGCCGCCGCCTCAGCGAGGGCCTCCGAAAGCTGCGGCTTCCAGAAAGAGGCGAGGCGGCCGACGTCGGGCAGTGCAGTTCCCATCGACAGCCGGTACGCGGGCACCCGGTCGGCGAAGCGGATGGCGCCCCACAGCGCGGAAACCACCAGCACCGATTCATCCGCTTTGCGGCGCTGCGTCGACGTGAGCGTTTTGTAACCGAGGGCGTCGTATAGAACGCCGGAATATATCTGGTGGGCAGGCGCCGCCGGTTCCATGTGGAGCCGGGTGTTGCGTTCGACGTCGTCCTTGAGTGAGGCGCCGACGCCCAGGAGGGCGAGGGCGTCCTCGTGCGCGCTGACCGTTCCCAGGGCGTCGAGGACTTTCGCCCGGTACGTGTTGAGTGCCGGAAAGCTCAGGGCGGGCCAGTCCACGGCGGATCCGCGCACTGCGGGGGTCTTGCCTTCGGAGGGGGGAAGCAGAATCAGCACCGTACGATCCTACCGGCGACGGCGACGGCGACGGCGACTGCGATACGGCCGCCTGCCTGGTCGCGCCGGTCTCGAAGGGTCCGGTCCCTACGCGGCCTTGATGGAGGTGGCGGACGCTGGCCCGGCATTGTGGGCCTGGGCCGCCTGGTTCTCGCGTGCAAGGAATGCCGAAAGCTCTCCGATGGTGCTCATTAAGGGGGCGGGGAACACCACCGTGGTGTTTTTGTCCACGCCGATCTCCACGAGCGACTGCAGGTTCCGCAGCTGTAGGGCCAACGGGTGGGCCATCATGGTGTCCGAGGCGTCCCCTAGCGCGGTGGCAGCGATGGACTCGCCTTCAGCGGCGATGATCTTGGCCCGCTTCTCACGCTCGGCCTCGGCCTGGCGCGCCATCGCCCGTTTCATCCCTTCGGGGAGCTGGATATCCTTCAGTTCGACGAGGGTCACCTCCACACCCCAGGCGAGCGTGAGCGCATCCAGGATCTCCCGGATGTCGCTGTTGATGCGCTCGGTTTCGGACAGCGTCTGGTCCAGGCTGTGCCTGCCCACCACCTTCCGGAGCGTGGTCTGGGCGATTTGGTTGATCGCCGCCGCGACGTTTTCGATGGCGATTACTGACTTCACGGCGTCCACAACGCGGTAGTAGGCCACCGCAGAGATGTCCACGCTGACGTTGTCCTGGGTGATGATTCCCTGTGACTGGATCGGCATGGTCACGATCCGCAGGCTGACCAGCGGAAGCCTGTCAACCACAGGAATGATGAAGCGCAGGCCCGGCATCCGGACCCCGGCCACCCGGCCCAGCCGGAACAGGACACCCTGCTCGTACTGGCGCACAATCCTGACGGACATCCTGGCGAGGATGACCAGCACTAGGAGGACGAGGAGGAGTACAACAGCTGCGGTGACGTCCATAGGATCACTTCCCGGTCTCGACGGTTCCCGGCCGTCACCAGCGGCCGGTTCCTACGTCTATTGTCCCATCCAGGCCCCCGAAAGGATCCGGCGACGGCGGCGCCTACTTCCCCGGTAGACTGGGTTCCGGATGGGTTGACCAGGCGGCCGCGCGTCACGCAAGTGGCTCGAGGAACGTCCGGGCTCCGCAGGGCAGGGTGGTGGGTAACGCCCACTCGGGGTAACCCGCAGGCCAGTGCCACAGAGAACAGACCGCCTGCGTTTTTCCGTTTTCGGAAAGGCTGCAGGTAAGGGTGAAACGGTGGTGTAAGAGACCACCAGCTTCCCGGGTGACCGGGAAGGCTAGGTAAACCCCACCCGGAGCAAGGCCAGACAGGGCACGTTTGAGGGCAGCCCGCCCGAGTGTCCGGGTAGGCCGCTGGAGGGCGTCGGCAACGGCGTTCGTAGATGGATGGCCGCTACTCCCGCGCTGGTAACGGCACGGGAGCACAGAACCCGGCGTATCGGTCAACCCATCCCACTGCATCTGCAAAGCGTCGCATGTGAGTGACTTCACGTCACGCGCGGCTGCCGGGGCCGCGCCCCCAGCCTAGAATAGAGAGCGAACGTAGAAGTTCTGCCACCGGGTCTGCGTTCGCAGCCGGTGGTTTTTCTTTGCGCTTCTCCACGGCACCCGGGGTGTACAGAATCCCGCCGGTGCCAGAGCCCCTGGACAACGTCAGGTGGCCGACAACCGTATACGAGGACGTATGCGGCTGAACCGAGGAAGGTAGTTCTGTGAGCCAGACGTCAGATTCTTGTCTTGATACGTGGATGGGCCGGGAGGCTCTCGCTGAGGCCATGATTCCGGTGATTGGCCGGCTGTACCGCGAAAACAACGTGGTGACCAGCATCCACGGCCGCAGCCTGATCAACAAGTCCACCATGAACATCCTCAAGGCGCACCGGTTTGCCCGCCGCATGAGTAACACCGAGCTCCTGCTCGAAGAGACCGCTCCTCTCCTGAACGCACTTTCGCAGCTGGAGCTCGGC
Organism: Pseudarthrobacter sp. 01T43; assembly: GCF_056398665.1. NCBI lineage: Bacteria > Bacillati > Actinomycetota > Actinomycetes > Micrococcales > Micrococcaceae > Pseudarthrobacter > Pseudarthrobacter sp. 01T43. The sequence continues at coordinate 10,274 of NZ_JBFTPV010000002.1, forward strand.
GCAGCAGCCATCGACGTGGCCCGCCTGACCGAGAAGTTCAAGCTTGAAGGCAACGGCGCGACGCTCGAAGAGTTCCTCCGCGCCGAGCTCGCCGAGGTGGTGGGCAAGCGCGGTGCGGATGACCGCACCAGCACCGACGTCGTGCTCTACGGCTTTGGCCGGATTGGCCGCCTGCTGGCGCGCCTGCTCATCGAAAAGGCCGGTGGCGGCCACGGCCTGCGCCTCCGCGCCATCGTGGTTCGCCGCGGCTCGGACAAGGACCTCACCAAGCGTGCCAGCCTGTTGCGCCGCGACTCGGTCCATGGCTCGTTCGAGGGCACCATCCGCGTTGACGAGGACGCCAACACCATCACCGCCAACGGCGTGCAGGTCCAGGTCATCTACTCGGACAACCCCGCCACCATCGACTACACCGCCTACGGCATCAACAACGCCCTCGTGGTGGACAACACCGGGCGCTGGCGTGACGCCGAGGGCCTGTCCCAGCACCTGCAGAGCAAGGGCGTGGCCCGCGTGCTCCTGACCGCCCCGGGCAAGGGCGCGCTGAAGAACATCGTGCACGGCATTAATCACGGCAGCATCGAGGATACTGACCGGATCGTCTCGGCGGCCTCCTGCACCACCAACGCCATCACCCCGGTCCTGAAGGCCATCAACGACAAGTTCGGTGTGATCCACGGCCACGTGGAAACCGTCCACTCTTTCACTAACGACCAAAACCTGATCGACAACTTCCACAAGGGTGACCGGCGCGGCCGTTCCGCCGCGCTGAACATGGTCATCACCGAAACCGGTGCCGCCACCGCCGTCGCGAAGGCGTTGCCCGAACTTGAGGGCAAGCTCTCGGGCAGCTCCATCCGGGTCCCCACGCCGGACGTTTCCCTGGCCATCCTGAACCTGAGCCTGGAAAACGGCACCACCAAGGATGAGGTGAACGACTACCTGCGCCAGATGTCGCTGCATTCGGATCTGCGCAAGCAAATCGACTACATCGATTCGCCCGAGGTTGTCTCCACCGACTTCGTTGGTTCCCGCCGTGCGGGCATCGTGGATGGCCTCGCCACCATCTCCAATGACAAGAACGTCATCCTCTACGTCTGGTACGACAACGAGTTCGGCTACAGCTGCCAGGTAGTCCGCGTCATGGAAGAGATGGCCGGAGTCAACCCGCCGTCCTTCCCGGCGAAGGAACCTGCCGCTGCGTTGGCCGCAATCGCTGTCTAACTGAGGGCCGCAGAAGGGCAACATTCCGACTTCCCGGCTGATTCGCTGGAATCAGCCGGGAATCGGTACCACACTGGTGCCATGGATAACGAGACTTTCCACGAGACCACCCTTGAACACGCCCTTGACGTCGCCAAAGCCAACCACAAAGAGGCCGTTAGGCTTTTTGAACAGGCCCGTGCTGCCCACACTACGGGCGACGTCGGAGAAGACCGCGTTCGACAGTTGCAAAGCCTCCTCCACTTGGCCGACGAAGATCTTCGGCGTGTAGCCCGGGAGCAGTAGCTCCGGCCACTCTTCCTCCCCGCTGTGGATAACCGTCCACGTGTCAGTGGGGTGGCCTAGGCTCTTCTGGTGCATGACATTTGCGGAAGAGTTCCTTGCCCATGACGGTCAGTTGGGGTGCCTACCGCCGTGCCCGGCGGCGCTCGAAGCAGGCCTGGGCCTTGCTGACAGCGCTAGCGTTCTCTGTGCTGGCTTCCGTGGTGTGGTTTTTCACGGCTGGCCAGTTCGTAGCCGCAGAACCCGCTGTTGTGGGACCAAGCCAGGCGCCCGTGTTCGACGGGACCTGGATGAAGCCGGTTGTACCCGTTTATCCGGTACCGCAGGGAAGTGCCCGCGCTGCCTTGGAGGGGCTGGCAGTCAAGGGGCGTGCGCCGAAGGACACGTACCAGCGCGAGGCGTTCGGCCAGGCGTGGCAGGACGTTGACCGGAACGGCTGCGACACCCGCAACGACATCCTCCGCCGGGACCTCACGGCTGTGGACTTTACAGAGGGGTCCAAGTGCACTGTGGCTTCGGGTGGCATCGTGGAGCCGTACACAGGGAAAGCCGTGGAATTCCGGCGCGGACCGGAGAGCAGCAAGGAAATCCAGATTGACCATGTTGTGGCGCTCGGTGACGCGTGGCAGAAAGGCGCCCAGGTGCTCACTCCGCAGCAGCGTCAAAGCCTTGCCAACGATCCGCTGAACCTGATCGCCGCGGACGGCCCCGCCAATCAGCAAAAGAGCGCCGGCGACGCCGCTACCTGGCTGCCAAAGAATAAGAACATCCGCTGCCACTACGTGGCCCGCCAGATTTCAGTCAAGGCCTCCTACGGTCTGTGGGTCACCCAGCCGGAAAAGGATGCGATGAAGCGTGTCCTGGACTCCTGCCCGGACCAGTCCACCATTGCCGCGAAATGACACGGCCCCGGCGGGTGCCTTAGTGGCCGAAGGGGTCCGGGTCCACGCCCGGCATCCAGGTCAGCCCGGGAACTCCCCACCCGCTCTTTTTGGCCAGCTTCATGGCCTTCCGTGAATAACGGTCCAGCAGCCGGTTGACATACAACTTGCCGTCAAGGTGGTCATATTCGTGCTGGATCACGCGGGCAAACCAGCCAGTCGCTTCGAAATCGACCGGCCGTCCGTGGCCGTCGAAGCCCTGGACCCGGGCCCACTCCGCACGCTTGAGCGGGAACTGGCCCCCTGGGAACGAGAGGCAGCCTTCTTCCTCTTCATCGGGGTCGGGCAGTGCGCCGGAAATCTTGGACAGCGTCAGCACTGGGTTCACCACAACGCCGACGGGGGGAGCGTCGTCGTCGTTGTCGAACTTATAGATGAAGATCCTTTTGCCCACACCAACCTGAGGGGCTGCCAGGCCCACGCCGTTGGCCGCATCATTGGTTTCGAACATGTCGGCAATCAGCGTGCGCAGTTCGTCGTCGAACACGTCCACCTCGGCGGCGCGGCGGTGGAGCACCGGTTCTCCCCAGATCGTGATCGGCAGAACTGTCATGGCAGGTGACCCTTCGTGCGTGCGGCGTGGCGCCGGCATTTGTGCAAAAAAGAAGGCCGTACCGGATATCCGGTACGGCCTCCAAACTGACGGCTCGTGCTGCCGTCCGGTGAGGGTGAGCTACGGGGGTTGAACCCGCGACCTCCTGGACCACAACCAGGCGCTCTGCCAACTGAGCTAAGCCCACCATGTGCCCTGCAGCTGATCGGGTGACCCGGTCCTCTGGAAAGGCAACTCAAATAGCTTACCTGCTGTTCGGCGATGGTTGTGCCACTTTTGCCGTTTTCGCGGAAAATTCCGCGAAACGTGGCGCAGATTACTCTTCCGGGGCGCCTGTAACCCGCTGGGCGATTCCGCGGGCTGTGGCACTGTCAGGTCCGGGAGCCGGCACAAAGACCGCCTCGCGGTAGTAACGCAGCTCGTCGATGGAATCCTTGATGTCGCCGAGGGCCCGGTGGCCACCCTTCTTGGCGGGGGACTGGAAGTACGCCCGGGCGAACCAGCGGCGGGACAGCTCCTTGATGGTACTGACGTCGATCACCCGGTAGTGCAGGTGTTCAACCACGGCCGGCATGTCCCGCGAGAGGAAGACGCGGTCTGTTCCCACTGAGTTGCCGCCCAGCGGGGCCTTGCGGGGATCCGGAACCCACTTTTCGATGTACTCCATGACCGCGGCCTCGGCCTCGGCCATGGTCTTGCCGTGCGGCAGTTCCTCGAGCAGCCCGGACCGGGTGTGCATGTCCCGGACGAAATCGTTCATCTGGGCGAGGGCGGCGTCCTCGGGCTTGATCACTACGTCCACTCCGTCGCCCAATATGTTCAGCTCGGAGTCCGTCACCAGCGCCGCCACCTCGATCAGGGCGTCGTTCTTGATGTCCAGGCCAGTCATTTCGCAGTCGATCCAGACGATGCGTTCGTTAGTTATAGGCACCGGACCAGCCTACCGTTTAGCTCCGCTACAACCGTCCGATGCTAGGATTTCGAGTACAGAGAGGCCGGGATTGCGGCCGCTGTGCTGTGCCTGCGCGGCCCGGGCGGCTACCGCGGCCCGCTGGGCCGGAGCGCTGAAAGCAAAGAGATTGGACGATCCTGAGATGACGGCGCCTGTGCCTGCAATGGGGGAGATGGCCGCCACTGTGATCCCGAGGACCGGTGCGGACGAAGTGGACAACCCACGGTCCCCGATCCTGGCCGGGTTTATCGGCTCCGTCTTTATGGCCATCGGGTCCATAGGCGTCGGTTGGCTGGCACCGGTGTCCGAACTTCGCCGGGTGCCGATCTTTATCTGGATGCGCACCGAGGCCATCGGGGTGGCGCTGGCCATCGTGCTGGTCGCGATCGGCGGGATGCTTCTGGTGCGCTCCTGGCTGCGGCTGGGCCAGCGCGTCCGGGTCTGGGGGCCTGAAGCGCGCAAGGCCACCCTGCAGGCCGTCGCGGCGTGGGGCCTGCCGATGGTGATCAGTGTTCCTCTGTTCAGCCGTGACGTGTACGCCTACATCGGCCAGGGCCGCCTCATGGTGGAGGGGTTCAACCCCTACGAGAACGGGATCTCGGCGCTGTCCAACTACTTCCAGCTCGGTGCCGACAGGCTGTGGACCGAAGCTCCCGTGCCTTACGGCCAACTGTTCCTGTGGATCGAGCAGTTTGTGGTTTGGTCCACCAACGTCCATCCAGAAGCCAGCGTGATGCTCTTTAGGCTGGTGGCACTGTTCGGCGTAGTGCTTTGCATTATTTACGTGCCTAAACTGGCAGAACTTCATGGCGTCAACCCTCACCGCGCCCTCTGGCTCACCGCGGCCAACCCCTTGTTCCTGACGAACTTCATCGCCAGCGTCCATAACGATGCCCTCATGATCGGGCTGGCGCTGGCCGGGCTCTATTACGCGGCCAGCAGGCGGGTGGTCCTCGGAATCGTTCTGGTGACCCTGTCCATCGCGGTTAAGCCCATCACGGTGGTCTTCCTGCCGTTTATCGGCCTGATGTGGGCCGGCAAAAACGCCGGCTGGCCCCGGAAGTTCCTTTTCTGGGCCCTCACCGGCGGGCTGAGCCTGGCCATGCTGTACGCCTTGAGCTTGGTCAATGGATTCGGCTTCGGCTGGATCAACGGCCTCTCCGCTCCCGGCAGCATCTTCATTTGGTACGCCCCGGTGGGGCTCGTGGGCCTGGTGGTTGCCTCTATTTCCAACGCTTTCGGGCTGGACGGGTGGACCTTGGCAGGTTGGGTGTTCGACGCCGGGAAGGTACTTGCCGTGGGCATCGTCGCCTTCCAGATCTTCAAGGGTGAGCACGAGCGCCTGGTCCGGCGCCTCACCCTGGCGTTCGCGGCAGTGGTGGTGCTGGCGCCGATGATCCAGTCCTGGTACGTAGTGTGGCTCATCCCGCTGTTTGCGGTGACTGGCATCCGCAACGACTGGCAGGTCAAGGCACTTTATTTCATCGTGCCGTTCTTTATGATCTACGCGATTTCGGACCAGCTTGAAGTGTTCCCGTATCTCCAGACCGGAGATCTGGGGCTGGCACTGGTCCTGGCCCGGTTCGCCGCTGCGATTACCGGCCTGCTTTTTGGCCTGTACCTGATTTTCATGGATCCCCGGACCAAACGGCTCTTCCGCAAAACAGGGGAACCGGTTACCCACCGCCCGGTCATTTAGGGGTTCAGGTGCCGCAGTGCTTCCTTGCGCGACAGAGGACTCAGCTGCGCGGCATGTTCTGCCACGAAGTCCCGGACCCATGCGGGGTTGGTCTTGGCGAACTCGCGGAGGGCCCAGCCGATGGCCTTCCGGATGAAGAACTCCGGGTCCGCCAGGTTGGCCTCTACCACCGTGCGCAGCAACCCGGTATCGGTCTCGGACTTCGCCTTCAGCTGGGACGTGATGGCGGCGCGCCGGATCCAAAAGTCGTCATCAGTACTCCACTGAAGCAGCACCGGTGTCATCACCGCCCGGTGTGCCAGCAGCAGACCGCAGATCCGTTGACTTAGTCCGTCCACGAAGTCCCACCAGGCACCGGTTCGAATGATTTCCTCATACACCGGCAACATCAGGGGGTCCTGGGCAACCAGCCGAAGCCCGGTGAGGTCGATCGCCGCGTACTGTTCTTCCCGCCATTGTGCCTCCCGCCACAGCAGTAGGACGGTCGCGCGCAGCTGTTCCGGCGACGTGAACGGAAAGGCGGCAGCCACGGCCAGCACGCAACGGCGAACCTCCGGAACCCTGACGCCGAGGGAAAGGGTGGATGATTTCATATAAGCCTGCGCCGCGGCAGCACGCACCGGGTCGGCCCGCTCCATCAGCATCGTTCGGATCGCTGCCACAAGTTCGTGGTTCACCATTCAGCAACAATAGCCACACGCGCACCATCCTGCGGCGGACATGGCCTGGCCGTCACGCCAGGCGAGGGACGCCGCGTACTGATGAACCGCCGTCGAACTCTTGCGGAGGCGGCTGATCCTCCATAGTTTTATGGAAGATCGTTGGACATGACGGTGTTCGCTGCGGGAGAAGCTGAGAATGGCCGAAAGGGATGTCGAGAACAGCGCCGGTTCTGCGGGGCCGGGGGCACTCACCTTGGTCCAAGGAACGTCGTTCTGCATATCGGCCCCCAACGGGGATATGACCGCATGCCTCCCGCACGGATTGTTCTTCCAGGACACACGGTTCATCAGTGAATGGACGCTAAAGGTTCAAGGCCTGCCGGTTGAGACGCTCTCGGCCACCACCCCCGAAGCGTTTCATGGCGTTTTCATTGGGAGACCCCAGAGGGACGATCACGCTGACACGTCATTGCTCATTGACCGGGAACGCAAGCTCGGGGAAGGCCTCACCGAGACGGTCACGGTACATAACTACTCCCAACGGCCGCTGCGATGCCGGGTGGAGCTCTTCCCCGACGCCGACTTTGCCAGCTTGTTTGAAGTAAAGGAAGGCAGGCAGGCCCCACGCGGGCGTTGTTCCCGCCGGTTGACCCCGGAAGGGCTGACGCTGGAGTCAGAGCGGGAAGGCCACACCCAGAGCATTACAGTCGCATTCGACGGATCGCGGCTTGAGGGGGAGAAGCTGGTCCTGGACACAACCATCCCCGCCCACGGAGACTGGTCAGGCACCATCTCGGCAACACCGCTGTTGGCGGGCACAGCCGGCCACGCCAGTGCCGGAGCAGGGGGCATATCGGGGACAGATGCCTTGCGTCGTGTCATGGAGTGGCGCAAGTCCATGCCCACGGCAAATCTCCGGAATGAGGCCGTGGAGAGGGTCATCAGACGCAGTCAGGAGGATCTGGGATCCCTTCGAATTTTCAACCCCGATCACCCTGACCGCGCCGTGGTTGCAGCGGGCGCACCCTGGTTCATGGCTTTATTTGGCCGGGACAGCCTGCTCGCCTCATTCATGTCCTTGCTCCTGGACCCTTCGCTGGCGAAAGGGACGCTTTTGACGTTGGCTGAATATCAGGGAACCAAGGTGGACGCTGCTTCGGAGGAGGAGCCGGGCAGGATCCTTCATGAAGTCCGCCTCGGAGCCTCCGCCGGACTCGCGCTGGGTGGCAGCGGCGTCTATTACGGCACCGTCGATGCGACTCCGCTCTTTGTCGTCGTCCTGGCCGAGCTGGGCAGGTGGGGACTCGATGACGCAGCGATGCGTCAGCTTCTGCCTGCAGCGGACAGGGCGCTTCGTTGGATGGAGGATTTCGGCGACCGGGACGGTGACGGCTTTATTGAATACCAGCGGAAAACGGAAAAGGGCCTGCGCAATCAGGGATGGAAGGACTCGGGCGACGGGATCAATTTTGCCGACGGAACTCTCGCCGAACCACCCATCGCACTGTGCGAAGTCCAAGGTTACGCCTACGCCGCATACATCGGCCGCGCGCTGCTGGCCACGGCCGCCGGTGACGCGAAGACAGCAGATACCTGCGTGGCCCAGGCGTCCAGATTGAAGCAGGCGTTCAACGAACAGTTCTGGCTGCCGGATCGCGGCTATTTCGCGGTTGCCCTCGACAAGGACAAGAAACCCGTCGACGCCCTAGCCTCCAACATGGCCCATTGCCTTTGGACCGGAATCATAGACAACGACAAGGCCGCGCAGGTGGCCGAACACTTGGTGTCCCCTGAATTGTTTACCGGTTGGGGGATCAGGACGCTGGCATCAACCATGGGCGCCTATAACCCTGCCAGCTACCACAACGGATCGGTCTGGCCCCACGACAATGCCATCGCCGCCGCCGGGCTGATGCGGCACGGCTTCGTTAAAGAGGCCCACAAAGTGGCCTACTCGCTGCTCGAGGCCGCGGATCGCTTCAATGGCCGGCTGCCGGAACTCTTTTGTGGACTGGACCGGTCCAGATACCCCGAACCCGTCCCGTACCCCGCTTCATGTTCCCCGCAGGCCTGGGCATCGGCCGCCCCCGTACAGCTCATCAGGACGCTGCTGCGCTTCGACCCAGGGCTTCCTTGGGACGAGGTGTGGCTGGCCCCCACGCTGCCGCTGCAAAACACGCACTTCCATTTCGATAATGTGCCGTTCTCAGGGGATGGACGGCTGTCGATTCACATCGACGGTGATTCGGTCAGCGTCAGGGGGCTGCCGCAAAATATCAGGCTGCGCCGTGAACCACGCCCTCCGCTCAGTGAACTGTTTCACCTGGGCGGCCAATGAATAGGCCTTGGGAAGTTCTGTTGGGAAACTGCGGCCCTGGCTAGACTTAACTTGCGCTGCAGAAAACGCAGAGCACCTTTCGGGAAAGGCACGGTCATGGCCCACAACATTGGATCCGAAGACACCCCGAATGAGGCAGCCACGGAAAAGCAGCCAGTAGAACCAGACCTGCGCGGCCGGTACGTCGAAGGAAACTTCGGCAAGGCCGGAGTGCAGAGCGGCCGCCATGCGGACGATGAGGAAGGCCAATACGGCGAAGGGAACTACGGTACCGCCGGCAAGGAAGGCGGGCTGCCCGAACCCCTCGGAGACAAGGCCGGGGAGTCCGGACGCTACGTCAAGGCAGACTACGGTACCGCCGGATCGCTAGCGGGCCGCACTGCTGAATCCGAAGTTGGGCGGTATGCAGAGGGCAGCTACGGACCGAGCGGTTCCGTGGCCCCCGCCCGGAAACCGAGTACCGATTCCGGTTCCGGGAAGGACAAAAAGGCATAGTCCGGCGCCTGCACCCCGCAGGAGAGGGGCGGGAGCGCCTCGACCACCGGCAGGCGGTTCTTGAGCCGCGCTGCAACGCCTGACTCAGGTCGACACCAATGAGCCGCAAACCGTCCGGAACTTGCCGGGCCGAGAGCGGAAGATCATGGGCGGCAACAGAGACGCCGATGCCAGCCGCTCCTTACCGGTGCGCATGCGTAGCGCGGGCCAGCCGCTCCGGGCCATGGCGAGGCTACATTCACGAGCCGGGCCGTTGGGCCCTGTTCCGCGAAACGACGCGAACGTAGGGTCCTTGGAGGAGGGCTGAACATGATGGGTGGCTGGTACGGGAATGGCTGGGGCCTCGGGGCGTGGGGGGCCATGGCCGTATTGATGCTGATCTTCTGGGGCGGGGTGGTAACTGTTGTGGTGCTCCTGCTCCGGCGTAACCATCCGGGCGAGGGGCCGGCAGCACCCCGGCCGCCGCACCACGACGCCGAGCTTATTCTCAACGAACGCTTCGCCCGCGGGGAAATCGACGAGCAGGAGTTCACGGCCAGGCGCACGGCGCTCAGGCGTCAGGAATGAAGACCCCTTCCCACCCTCGGACAGGTCATCCTCGGGATTGCAGCCGTACTCCTTCTGATTACCCTGTCTCTCGTAGCGGTCGGTGCCGTAGGTAGCGGGGCGGAAGTCCCGGACCTCCGCCGGTCCTGGCCCTGTTCCCTAACGCCTACGACGCTTCTTTGGCTGCTGTCCTTAGTCGGGAACTATGCCTTCGGTACTCCGCCGGAGGGTGACATAGCCGGTGATGGTCGATGGCGCGGCTTTCTCGTCCAGCGTTCCTGCTGCCCTGCGCGTGGCTTGCCGGCCGATTTCCTCGAGCGGCAGATGCACGGTTGAGAGGGCCGGGCGGAAGTCCCGGAGCGTCTCAATATCGTCGAAGCCGGCGATGATGGCATCCCTGGGTATGCGCAGGCCCTCGGACCGCAGCGCCGCGGCCGCCCCGATGGCCATGACATCGTTTACGGCAAAGATGCAGATCCGCTTCGCGTCCCCGGCCGTGTTCCCTGCCTCCTGGAAAGCTCTGATCCGGGCAGCCAGGGCAACGCCGACCTCGAATCCGCCGGCGCGGTTGAACCCGGCGCGGATGATCTCGGCGGCCGGCAATCCGGCATCCGCCAGGCCGCGCTGGAAACCACGGATCCGGTCGTCGGAGGTGAACACGCCGGCCGGCCCGCCGATGATGACGAAATCAACGCCCCGTGAAACGGCCAGCTCGGCGGCGAGTTTTGCGGCAAGTTCCTCATTCGGTACAGCCACCACGTGGTAACCGTCGGTAGATGAGGCGCCGACGACGGCGTGGCCCACAACTGCCACCTGGCCGCCGTTGCGGCAGTAGCGGTCAAGCTCCGCCGCCAGTTCGGTATTCCCTTCGCCGTCCTCGGGGCGGGCCGAGCGGGATCCGGCGATCACGATCGAATCTGCCCGCCGGGCGGCAAAGGCGGCCACCGCTTCCCTCTCGTCCGCGGGGGCTCCGGCAGTTGTTGCAAGCAGAACCATCCTGCCTTGTTCCCGGGCGGCTTCCTGGACCCCGCGCGCGATCGCGGCAAAGTACGGGTCCGCGATGTCGTGCACGATCAGCCCGATCAGCCCTGAGCTCGATTTGGCAAGCCCTTGGGCCTGGGCATTGGGGATGTAGCCCAGGGATTCGGCCGCCGTGCGCACGCGCTCAGCGATGTCCGGCCCTGGTGTCCTGGCGGAGCCGTTGAGGACCCGTGACGCGGTGGCCGGCGAAACGCCGGCCAGGCGGGCTACCTCTGAAAGGGTACTTGCAACCACGGCGTCTCCTGTTCGGGCAAATATCAGCGTAAATAGCGCTCGGTTCAGTATTGCAGTTACAGGATATTTGGGAAAGCGCTTGCCAAGGGTGAGTCGGCTAGGGCATCATGAAGTCACTGGGAATGCGCTTTCCCAACTTACTTCACTATCACAACGCTCACTCACCGTGGAGGACACATGGGCTTCGAAACAAGGACGATCCGTATAGCCATGAACGGCATCACCGGCCGGATGGGCTACCGCCAGCACCTGCTGCGCTCCATCCTGCCCATTCGCGACGCCGGGGGATTCACGCTGGAGGACGGGACGAAAGTCCAGGTCGAGCCGATCCTGGTGGGCCGGAATGAAGCCAAAATCCGCGAGCTGGCGGAACTTCACAAGGTGTCGGAATGGACCACTGACCTGGACTCCGTCATCAACGACCCCTCGGTGGACATCATTTTTGATGCCTCCATGACCAGCCTCCGCGCCGCCACCCTGAAGAAGGCCATGCTGGCCGGCAAGCACATCTTCACCGAGAAGCCCACGGCGGAAACCCTTGAAGAAGCCATTGAACTGGCCCGGATCGGCAAGGAAGCAGGCGTCACCGCCGGCGTTGTGCATGACAAGCTCTACCTCCCCGGCTTGGTCAAGCTGCGCCGACTGGTTGACGAGGGCTTCTTCGGCCGCATCCTGTCCATTCGGTGTGAATTCGGCTACTGGGTCTTCGAAGGCGACGTCCAGGCGGCACAGCGGCCCTCATGGAACTACCGCAAGGAACTCGGCGGTGGCATGACCACGGACATGTTCTGCCACTGGAACTACGTCCTGGAAGGCATCATCGGCAAGGTCAAGAGCGTCAACGCCAAAACCGCCACCCACATCCCGGCCCGCTGGGATGAAGCTGGCAGGGAATACAAGGCCACGGCGGACGACGCGTCCTACGGCATCTTCGAACTCGAAACACCGGCCGGCGAGCCGGTGATCGGCCAGATCAACTCTTCCTGGGCTGTACGGGTCTACCGCGACGAACTGGTGGAATTCCAGATCGACGGCACGCATGGTTCCGCCGTCGCAGGCCTGAACAAGTGCGTCGCCCAGCAGCGGGCCCACACGCCCAAGCCGGTCTGGAACCCCGATCTGCCCGTCACGGAATCCTTCCGCGGCCAGTGGCAGGAAGTCCCGGCGAACGCGGAGTTGGACAACGGCTTCAGGCTGCAGTGGGAAGAATTCCTCCGTGACGTTGTTGCTGGCCGCGAACACCGCTTTGGCCTGTTGTCCGCAGCCCGCGGCGTGCAGCTGGCCGAACTTGGCCTGCAGTCCAGCGACGAACGCCGCACCATCGATATCCCGGAGATCGCGCTCTGATGACGTCCCTGATCCTTCCCTCGCACGACGGCGGCACCCGCGAGTACCGCCTCCAGGGCGGCGCTTCCTGGGCCCGCCCCGCCGCCCCGCTCACCTCCCGCCGTGCCTACGCGGCTGCCCATGTGATCCCCGAGGTCCTGGTGGACAATACTCCCGGAGCACCAGCCTCCCTCGACTGGGAAGCCACGATGGCGTACCGCCATGAACTGTGGTCCTACGGACTGGGCGTGGCGGATGCCATGGATACCGCCCAGCGGGGCATGGGACTGGACTGGGCAGCCACCCAGCAGCTCATCAAACGCACCGGTGTGGAGGCCGCCTCGGTGGTCGCCTCCGGTGGCGCCGCCACCACCGGCAAAACCGTTCGCGACCTGGTTGCCTGCGGGGCCGGAACGGACCAGCTGGAGCTGGAGCAGCTGCCTGAAGGAGCCGCAGGCATCGAGGCGGTCATCAACGCTTACCGCGAGCAGATCGCCGTCGTCAGTGAAGCGGGACCCAAGGTCATTCTGATGGCCTCCCGCGCGCTTGCCCGCGTGTCCAAGGGTCCGGACGACTACCGGCACGTCTATTCGACGCTGCTGCAGGAAGCTGACCAGCCCGTCATCCTGCACTGGCTCGGGACCATGTTCGATCCCGCCCTTGCCGGTTACTGGGGTTCGAATGACGTCGCCACGGCTACCGGAACGTTCCTGTCCCTGATCCGTGAGCACGCTGACAAAGTGGATGGCGTGAAGGTTTCTTTGCTGGATGCTTCGCATGAAGTTGCGCTGCGGGCTGCACTACCGGCGGACGTGCGACTGTACACGGGGGACGACTTCAACTATCCGGAACTGATCGACGGCGACGCCGCACACCACTCAGACGCGCTGCTGGGCATCTTCGCCGCGATTTATCCCGCTGCTTCGGTGGCCCTGCAGCATTACGACGCCGGGGACCCCGCCAAGGCCCGGGCCATCCTTGATTCCACCCGGGAATTGGGCAAGCACATCTTCAGTGCCCCCACCTTTTACTACAAGACCGGGATCGCCTTTATGTCGTGGCTCAACGGCAAGCAGCCCGGCTTCCAGATGGTGGGYGGCCTGCATTCAGGGCGGTCCGTGTGCCATCTGTCCAGGACGTTCGAACTCGCTGACCAGGCGGGACTCCTGAAGGACCCTGCCCTGGCTGCGTTCCGGATGTCCGATTACCTTCGTATCAATGGAGTGGGAGTATGACATTCACTTCAGGACCGTCCCCTTTTTCGCGACTGTCCCTCAACAGCGCCACGACGAAGAAATGGACCCTTGCCGAAGTGGTTGACGGGTGTGTCCGCGCCGGCGTGCCCGCCATCGGCCCGTGGCGGGACCGCATTGAGGAAGCCGGGCTGGACAAGGCCGCGAAGCTGATTCGGGACGCGGGCCTCCGGGTATCGTCGCTCTGCCGGGGCGGTTTCCTCACGGCAGCAGACGCTGAGGGACAAGCCGCCGCGCTCGCAGACAACCGCGCCGCCATCCTCGAAGCGGCTGCGCTGGACACCAGGGAACTCTTCCTGGTGGTCGGCGGACTGGCGCCGGGGGAGAAGGACGTGGTGGCGGCCCGCCGACGGGTGGCCGACCGGCTTGCGGATCTGGTCCCGTTCGCCGCCGAGAACGGGATCCGGCTGGTGCTGGAGCCGCTGCACCCGATGTACGCTGCCGACCGTGCCCTCATCTCCACCCTGGGGCAATCGCTGGACCTCGCTGCGCCGTTCGACGCGCAGACGGTTGGCGTCGCCGTCGACACTTTCCACGTCTGGTGGGACCCGGACCTGAAAGCACAGATTGAACGTGCCGGCCGTGAAGGGCGCCTCGCTTCCTACCAGGTCTGCGACTTCAACATGCCCATCGCCGCTGATCCGTTGCTGTCCCGAGGCTATATGGGCGACGGCGTCATTGACTTCGCCACCATCACCGCCTGGGTCCGGGAGGCTGGCTACACGGGCGATATCGAGGTCGAAATTTTCAACCAAGAGATCTGGAACGACGACGGCGACACTGTGATTGAGACGGTCAAGGCCCGTTACGCCGAACTCGTGCTGCCGTACGCCTGACCTGATTCTGTGGCCGGCGTGAGTGAAACGCACCCTGCAGACAAGAACACCCCGGTCCAAAGACCGGGGTGTTCTTGTCTGATTCGACTCATCCGTGAAGGATGTTCCGACTCACCACATGGTGCCCCAGGAGGGAATCGAACCCCCGACCGGCGGATTAGAAGGCCGCTGCTCTATCCCCTGAGCTACTGGGGCACGTGGCGCCACGACCAGGAATCCGGCGCATGAAGAAGTTTACATTGCCCCGCGTGTCGCTGCGTCAAAGCCGCGCCCCTGTTGGCACTTGTCCTCAACACGGCAGTTCAGGGTGGGTTGTCCACATACGGAACTATGTCCCTCGCGGTCTGGTGCTGTCCGCGCGAAGCTGGTTCTGCCGCTAAGGCACCACCTTCCGAGACAGGACAAGACAATGAGCGATTACATGACGTTCCGGGGCTTCGTCGCCACCGACATCAAGACCTCCACTACCACCACCGGAGTGGGAACTGCCTCGTTCCGCCTCGGGTCAACGGCCCGGCGTTTCGACCGCAATACGAGCACCTGGGTGGACACACACACCAACTGGTTCACCGTCCAGGGCTACCGCCAGCTGGCCGGGAACATGGGCTGCAGCATCAAGAAGGGTCAGCGCGTGATTGTGGTGGGCCGGCTCAAGCTGCGCACGTGGGAGAAAGACGGCCGCATCCACTTCGCGCACGAAATCGATGCAGAGTCTGTGGGGCACGATCTCATGTGGGGCTCGGCCAACTACATCCGCACGGTGAACAATGGACCGCAGCATGCAGCTGAGGGAGGCCCTGCCGATCCTGACGAGGACCGGGAGCCGGACGAAGGGGAGTCCGTTGACGGCGATGCGGCGGCGGTGTTCCTCGAGGACGCCGACGGCACCTACGTCCCGGTTGACGCTGAAACCGGCGAACTCGTCGATTCCGCCGTCTGAGATGGAGACGGAAGTCACCGAGCGGGACGCGCACCAGCGGGGTGCCGGCGATCCGCCGGCACCCCGGCGGTTCCATTGCAGGCTTGGCCCCGTGGCAGAATGGCGGCATGAAGCGCGCGACCGAAAACCGGCAGGCAACCCCCGTCACCAGCCGGCCGGCGCCGACCCGGCAGCGCACAACAGTTCTGGGCAGGGCCTTGGCGTTGCTGACAGTCGGCGGGCTGACCGCCCTTGTGCTGACTGGATGCACGGTCGGGTCACCCGCCGTCACACCGCCGGCTGCCGGCCCGTCGGACGCGGCACCCACAGTCTCTGGCACTGCTGCGGCAACTGAGCCAGGCACCCCGAAATCCGGCACGGCTGGGTTGTCCGGGGCCGCCACGGCGGAGAACCCCGCCACCGGCGCGATGAAACAGACGGTGACGGCGGCGCTGAGCCGGCTTGCGGCGGGAACCCCCAGACCGGCAACGGCTCAGGTGACGGAGGCCCTCACCGGTGCCGGTGTTGCCCCGGCGGTCCTTGAAGTATCGGCGAGCCGCACGCCCACCGGGCTGGAAGCCGATGCCATCGAGGCCGCTGTGCTGCAGGGCACGGACTGCGTGCTCGGCCACATCCGCGACGGCAGCGTAACGGTCAGTGTCCTGCCGGTCCTGGCCAGCGGGAAGTGCTTCGTCGGGGCAGCTGCCTAAGGCGCCGAATGTGAGTTATGCCCGCCAACCCACTAGATTTGGAACCATGGCGGAATTTATCTACACAATGACCCAAGCCCGCAAGGCCGTTGGCGAAAAACTCATTCTTGACGACGTAAGCATGTCCTTCTTCCCCGGCGCCAAAATTGGTGTTGTTGGCCCGAATGGTGCCGGTAAGTCCACCATCCTGAAGATCATGGCCGGCCTGGACACTCCCTCCAACGGTGAGGCTCGGCTGAGCCCCGGATACACGGTGGGCATCCTGTTGCAGGAGCCGCCGCTGAACGAGGAAAAGACTGTCCTGGGCAACGTCCAGGAGGGTGTTGGCGAGATCTACGGCAAGATCCAGCGTTTCAACGAGATCTCCGAGGAAATGGCCAGCCCCGACGCTGACTATGACGTGCTGCTCGAAGAAATGGGCCAGCTGCAGGAAGCCATTGACGCGGCGGACGCCTGGGACCTCGACTCCCAGCTTGAGCAGGCCATGGACGCGCTCCGCTGCCCGCCCGCGGACGCTGATGTAACCCTGCTCTCCGGCGGCGAGCGTCGCCGCGTGGCGCTCTGCAAGCTCCTGCTGCAGAAGCCGGACCTCCTGCTTCTGGACGAGCCCACTAACCACCTGGACGCCGAGAGCGTGCTGTGGCTGGAACAGCATCTCTCCAACTACGCCGGCGCAGTCCTGGCCGTCACCCACGACCGGTACTTCCTTGACCACGTAGCAGAATGGATCGCCGAGGTTGACCGCGGCCACCTGTACCCCTACGAGGGCAACTACTCCACGTACCTGGAGAAGAAGCGTGCGCGCCTGGAAGTCCAGGGCAAGAAGGACGCCAAGCAGGCCAAGCGCCTGACCGAGGAACTCGAATGGGTGCGCTCCAACGCCAAGGGCCGCCAGACCAAGTCCAAGGCCCGCCTAGCCCGCTACGAGGAGATGGCTGCCGAAGCGGACCGCACCCGCAAGCTCGACTTCGAAGAGATCCAGATTCCACCGGGCCCGCGCCTTGGCGGGCTGGTCCTGGAGGCCAAGAACCTCCAGAAGGGCTTCGACGACCGCACCCTGATCGACGGACTGTCCTTCACCCTGCCGCGCAACGGCATCGTCGGGGTCATCGGTCCCAACGGCGTCGGTAAATCAACGCTGTTCAAGACCATCGTGGGCCTGGAGCCGCTCGACGGCGGCGAACTGAAGATCGGTGATTCGGTCAAGATCTCCTACGCTGACCAGAGCCGCGGCGGTATCGACCCGAACAAGACGCTCTGGGAAGTCGTTTCCGATGGCCTGGACTACATCCAGGTTGGCCAGGTTGAAATGCCGTCCCGTGCTTACGTTGCCGCTTTCGGCTTCAAGGGACCTGACCAGCAGAAGAAGGCCGGCGTGCTGTCCGGTGGTGAGCGAAACCGCCTCAACCTGGCGCTGACCCTCAAGCAGGGCGGAAACCTGCTGCTCCTTGACGAACCCACCAACGACCTCGACGTCGAAACGCTGAGCAGCCTCGAGAACGCGCTGCTGGAATTCCCCGGCTGTGCCGTGGTGGTTTCGCACGACCGTTGGTTCCTGGACCGGGTGGCCACGCACATCCTGGCCTACGAAGGCGACGAGGAAAACCCCTCCAAGTGGTACTGGTTCGAGGGCAACTTCGAGTCCTACGAGGAGAACAAGGTCGAGCGACTCGGTCCTGATGCGGCCAAGCCGCACCGTGTCACGCACCGCCGCCTCACGCGCGACTGATCCACCCGCTGCTGATCCGGTCTACACGTATCAGCAGCGACACGGAAGCAGGCCCGGAAAAGGCCGGCGCCCTGGCTGACCAGTTCAGTCGGGTGCCGGCCTTTCTGCTGCCAGAGGGAGGTCAGTCCCGAACGGCCTTGCGGATCTGGTGCTGCAGGAGTTTGGACTGCACTGCACCCACCACCTTGTCCTTCAGGTCGGTGGGCACGCGGATCATGCCCTCCTGTGCCACGGAGGCGACGTGCTGTCCGGCCTGGTTGAAGATCTTTCCCGTGGCGAGACCCCGCGCGCCCTGGGCGCTGGGGGATTCCTGGACGTAAAGCAGCCACTCGTCCACGCGGGCGGGCCGGTGCCACCACATCGCGTGGTCCAGGCTGGCGACGCTCATGCCGGGGGTGATCCAGCTGAGGCCGTGACGGCGCAGGATGGATTCGAGCAGAGTGTAGTCGCTCGCGTACGCCAGCGCAGCCCGGTGCAGGTTCGCATCGTCGGGCATGGGGCCGAAGGTCTTCATCCAGACGGCGTTCCGGGCTTCCTGCTTCCCCTTGGCGGAAACGTAGATGGGCGGGTCCACGTGCCGGATATCGAAGGGCCGCTCGTAGGCCCAGTGCTGCGCGACGGGATGGTCGAATTTGCCCAGCAGCTCGGCTGTGCTGGGGAGCGACTCCGGATCAGGGATGCCGGCAGGCATTTGCGACTCGTGGTCCAGGCCTTCATCCAGATCCTGGAACGAGGCGATCATCGACAGAATGGGGACGCCCTCCTGGTACGCGTGGACACGACGGGCCGAAAAGGACCGGCCGTCCCGCAACCGCTGGACCCCGAACGTGATGGGCTTGTTGGCGTCGCCGGGCCGCAGGAAGTAGCCATGCATGGAGTGGACAAAGCGGTCCGGATCCACCGTACGCATGGAGGCAATCAGTGACTGCGCCAGCACCTGGCCGCCGAACACCCGCTGACGGGGCTGCGGTTGCGACGACGGGCCCAGGAAGATGTCTTCATCCGTCCTGGCCCCTTCCAGCTCACCCAGGTCAAGGAGCTGGATGAGCATGGACGTGGGATCGCCGCTGGGCGGCGCCAGCAGTCCGGTTTCGGCTTCAGTCATGGTTCGACTCTAGACGCAGCCCCGGCACCGCTCAACCAGGACGCAGCCGGTAATGTTCATGGTGTGTCTGACCTACTCACCCAGTCCTTGCGGTTCGCCGATCCGCGTGATCTCGCCGATCTCCGCACCTTCGCCACCCGCGCCAAAACAATCGACGACGGCGCCATCCGCCTCCAGGCCTCCGGTTCCGTTTTAGCGGCGTACGTGTGTGTCCTGCGGCCGCGGCTGCTGGGCGAAGGCACGCCAACCATCCTGGGCCTGCGGACGATCGGGCTGGCGGAGCCTTCCACGGTTGACTCCACCGTTGCGTTGTCAGCTGTCCTTGACCGTCTGGCCCGGGCAGGGGAGGGCGACGTCGAGCTGCCGGTTCCGCCGTCGACCGTCACCGAATCGTGGACGGGAGTCGGCGCGCCGCGGTCGGGTTGGGAGCGCGTCGGCCCGCTGCAGGATGCCGAACTCCGCCGCGCCGCTGAAGCGGGCATCACCGAGGTCGCGGGAATTGTTCCGGCTCAGCCCGGGGCCCTGATCGTTAACAACGCGCGTGCCGCGGTATGGGGCCGTGCCCTGGACGACTCCGGCCTCCCGGCAGGAGCAGCCTTCGCGGCCCTCACACTGGGGTTCCTCGCCGACGGGGAACAGGTGCTTTACCGGGCAGGCCGGTGGTTCCGCCTGAGCGGTCCACGCGGGCACGTCCTGGTACGGACAGGCAGTGGCCTCTAGGCTTCCGAAGGACTGTTCACCATGGACAGGGCGGCACGTTCCATGTAGTCCCAGAGCGTTCCCTCGTACAGGGGTGCCAACTGCAGTGAGTCCACCGCAGTCCGCATGTGGAACAGCCAACGTTCCTTAGCCTCCGGGGTGACCCGGAACGGCATATGCCGCATACGCAGGCGAGGGTGGCCGCGTTCGTCGCCGTATGTGGTGGGCCCTCCCCAGTACTGTTCCAGGAACATCCGGAAGCGTCGTTTGGCCGGCCCAAGGTCCTCTTCCGGGTACATCGGGCGCAGCAGCGGGTCCGTGGCCACGCCGTCGTAGAACACATCTATCAGCCGGACAAAGGTCTCATGGCCGCCCACGGCGTCATAGAAATTGTCGGTGTAGCCGGGCTGGCTGAAGGGATCGTTCTGCATGAGCTGTGGCCGCTGCGGTTCGACGGGTATGGTCATGGCACTATTCTCCAGCCTTCTGGTCGGTCTTCTTAGTCTCTGTGTTCGTGGGCGGTTCGTGCAAAGCGACCTCGGTCCCGGCAGCCGGAACCTCAACAGGTACGTAGGTTCCCTGCGAACGGTTGCCAACGCGCAGGATTTCCCCATTCCGCAGGTACCAAATAGCGCCGTCCTCGGAACGCACCCGGGTGATGCGCAGCCCCATGGACTCGACCACACCAACCACCTCGCTGGTTTCGATGACGTCGCCGATCCCGTACTGGTCCTCGATGGTGATAAAAATACCTGCCAGGAAGTCGCGGATCAGCTGCTGGGCGCCGAAACCGATAGCGACGCCCAGGATGCCCACGCTGGTCAGCAGCGGGGCGATGTTGATGTCCAGGTTCTGCAGCACATACATGCTGGTGATGACCGCCACGAGCACACCCACGATGCTGTTGAGCAGCGACCCGATGGTCTCTGCCCGCTGCACGCGCCGCTCATGGTCCAAAGCCCTGATAGCCGGTGCGACCCACTTGAAGTGTGCTTTCTTAAAAAAGTTGCTTCCTGAGGCCACCCGCTTGCTGATCCGGGAAATGATGAACGTCGCCACTAGCCAGACAGCAACGCCCACTCCGAGGCTGATCACGATTCCTGTGATGCTGATGCCGTTGGGCGCGCTGGCGGCGGACGGAAGGATCGACAGCATGCTGAACATAAGGGGTGTAACTCCTTGGGGTCTCCGGCGGCGGCCGGGGATGACGTAGGCCTGCGCGGGTTCGCCCGGCGCGTATGGCTCTGTTCGCCTTCAACATTAGCGCCGTACCGTGGACCCATGCGCATCCTCGTCCTCGGCGGAACAGACTTTCTCTCCTCAGAAGTCGCCCGGCAGGCAGTGGCTGCAGGGCATCAGGTCACGTGCGTGGCCCGTGGTTCCGCGGCGGATCCGCCGGCGGGCGTCCAGTGGGTGCAGGCAGACCGTTCACGCAGCGCGGACTGCTACACGGAGCTACGTGGGCACTGGGATGCCGTCATCGAGGTGGCCCGTGATCCTGTGCCGGCCACGGAAGCGCTGGCAGCCCTGGCTAACGGGACAGGCCATTGGACGTTTGTGTCCAGCTGCTCGGTCTACGCCGACCATTCGACCCCTGACGCCGCCGAGGACGCCGCGCTCCTGCCGCCCCTGCCACCCGGAACCGAATCCACGCTTGAAACCTACGGGGAGTCCAAAGCAGCCATTGAACGGGAAACCCTCAGGGCCACCGGAGGCAAGGCCCATCTCTGCCGGGCCGGCCTGATCGGTGGTCCCGGGGACAGGTCTGACCGCTATGGTTACTGGCCGGCGAGGTTTGCGCGGGACAACCGGCCCGCCGTCGTCCCTGACATCGCCGGCCATGCCACCCAGGTCATCGACGTGCGCGACCTGGCGCGTTGGATTCTCACCGCGGCGGAGCAGGGCGTGACCGGCCCGTTGAACGCGGTGGGGGACCGGGTGCCGTTCGGCGACTACCTTGAGGAGTCGCGGACCGCCGCCGGGTTCGCGGGCGAGGTCCTCAGCGCTTCGGAGGACTGGCTCGTGGAGCACGGCATCGACTACTGGTCCGGGCCGGATTCCCTCCCGCTGTGGCTGCCGCCCGGCCACGACGGGTTCTGCACACGCAGCAGCCGGGCTGCCAGGACCGCCGGCCTGATCACGCGGCCTTGGCAGGAAACGCTAGCGGACACGCTCGCGGACGAACGCCGCCAAGGCCTGGAGCGTCCCCGCAAGGCGGGGCTCGCGCCGGCCACGGAAGCCCGGCTCGCTGAGGAACTCCTCCGAAGCTTTTGAGCCCCGCCCCCGCCATGTAGGTAGCAGCACATGTCCTTATGGGCACGCATAACGACATCTGCTGCTACCTAGTTGGGCTGCCTACCCGGCCACCGTCACGGGGGAATGCAGTACCGGGAAGTTCACGCTCCGGGCGATGAAGCAGACCTGGTTCGCTTCCCGGTGCATTTGCTCTGCGAGAGCCACATGGGCGGGATCAGCCACCGTGACCTGTGGGTTCAGCGTCACGGACTCGAACTGTCCGCTGCCGTCCCGGTTCAGGCGCATCACGCCGGTGGCGCCGTCCTGGTAATCGGTGACCACCACTCCGTGCCGGACCGCCACGTGCAGGAAGGTCAGCATGTGGCACTGTGCCAGCGCCGCCAGCAGCAGCTGCTCCGGGTTGTACCGCTCACGGTCGCCGTGGAACGTGGGGTCCGCTGACCCCTTGAGGACCGGCAACCCGGGGATCACGATGTCGTGGTCCCGTGAGTAGCCGCGGTAGGAAGATGTCCCGTCACCCACATTGCCGGTCCACCGCACCGTCAGCGAATAGTGGTGCTCACCGAGTCCCATCCCGGGCCTAGGACCCGTCAGCAAGGACGTCAGCGGCGCGTGCCAGCAGCGCGCGGGCCACGCCGTCGCGGTTTTCCAGCATCATCCGGCGCAGCGCGGAACTGTCCGAGGGGAGCCCGGCCAGGAACGCGTCCGTGCGGTCCACAGTGGCCTGTGTTGTCAGCAGCGCCGGGTAAAGCCCGACGACGATCTGCTGGGCCAGCGCGTGGGTGCGGTTCGCCACGATCCCGGGAACGGCGTCGAAGTACTTTTCCGCGTAAGGCTCAAGGAGCGTCCGGTCCAGGACGCGCATAAAGCCGGTGACTGCCGAACCCTGCAGCGCATTGGAGAGCTCGCCCTTGACCACGATCGACTCCCAGGCAGCAGCCTTGGCCGCCGGGGTGGGGATCGCAGCCGTGGCCAGTGCGGCAGCGTTCTGCCCGCTGGCCGTGTTGTCGCGCTCCAGTTCGGCGTCGATCTCCTCCTGGCCCAGGCGGCCACCCGCCACCAGAGACGCAAGCAGTTCCCAGCGCAGGTCCTGGTCCACGGCCAGCCCGTCCAGGACTACGGAGCCGTCCAAAAGGCCTGCCACCGTGTCCAGTTGCGCACCGCTGGAAGCCAGCAGGGCAAACGACTTCACAAACTGCAATTGGGCGTCCGAGCGGCCGGCTGCTGCGCTGGCGAGGTCCCATAGAGTGTCTGCGGCCGCAACGGTGGTGGCCGCGCGGTGCTCCTCGGCAACATAGAAGTTCAACGTTGTGGCCAACTGGCGCAGCTGGACCATGATCACGGAAGAATCTGACTCCGCAGCCACGTTGGCCAGGACCAGTTCCACGTACCGGCGTGCAGGGGTCTCACCGTCGCGCGCAGCATCCCACGCGGAGTTCCAGACCAGGGTGCGGGGAAGGCTGCCGCTGAAATCCTTCAGGTGGGCCGTGGCCGTGGCCAACGACTTCTCGTCGAGCCTGACCTTGGCGTAGGCGAGGTCGTCGTCGTTGACCAGGATCAGGTCCGGCTGCGCGAGCCCAATCAGCGCGGGCACCTCGGTGCGCTCTCCGTCGACGTCGAGCTCCTCCCGGTGCACGCGTTCCAGCTTGCCGGCGCTGTCCAGGTTGTAGAACCCGACGGCCAGGCGGTGCGGACGGATGGTGGGCCAATCCGCGACCGCGGACTGGACGATGGTGAAGGCGGTGAGGTTGCCGTCGGCGTCCGTTTCGAGCTCCGGCTTGAGCGTGTTGACGCCGGCCGTCTCCAGCCAGAGCCGGCCCCACTGGTCAAGGTCGCGGCCGCTGGCCTTTTCCAGTTCCGCCATGAGATCGCTGAGCTCGGTGTTCTGCCAGGCGTGCTTGGCGAAGTATTCGCGGACGCCGGCCATGAACTGCTCCGGCCCCACCCAGGCCACGAGCTGGCGGAGCACGGAGGCGCCCTTGGCGTACGTGATGCCGTCGAAGTTGACCTCCACGTCCTGCAAATCGTTGATTTCGGCGAAGATCGGGTGCGTGGTGGGGAGCTGGTCCTGGCGGTAGGCCCACGATTTCTCCACCGAGGCGAACGTGGTCCAGGCACTGGTGAAGGACGTGTTTTCCACCGCGGCGAGGTGCGACATGTATTCGGCGAAGGACTCGTTGAGCCAGAGGTCGTTCCACCAGCGCATGGTGACGAGGTCGCCGAACCACATATGGGCGAGCTCGTGCAGCACCGTGATGGCCCGGCGTTCGATCTGCGCGCCGGTGACCTTGCTGCGGAACACGTAGCCTTCGAGGATGGTCACGGCGCCGGCGTTCTCCATTGCGCCGGCGTTGAACTCGGGCACAAACAGCTGGTCGTACTTTTCGAACGGATACGCGACGCCGAACTGGGCCTCAAAGAATTCGAAGCCCTGCCGCGTCAGTTCAAAGATGTTGTCCGCGTCCAGGTACTGCATCAGCGACTTCCGGGCGAAGACGCCCAGAGGGACCACCCGGCCGTCGGAGCTGGCCACTTCGCTGCGGACCGACTGGTACGGGCCGGCGATGAGTGCAGTGACATACGAGGACAGCCGCGGCGTGGGGGCGAACGTCCAGACGGAGCGTGCCCCGCCGTCGCCGCCCGGAGTCGTTTGCACCGGCACGGGGGTGGGGGAATTGGAGATGACGTCCCAGTGTGACGGCGCCGTGACCGTGAAGGCGAAGGTGCCCTTGAGGTCCGGCTGYTCGAASACMGCGAACATGCGKCGCGAATCCGGCACYTCGAAYTGSGTGTACAGGTASRCCTCGTTGTCCACCGGGTCMACRAAWCGGTGCAGGCCYTCACCGGTGTTCATGTAGGGCGCGTCCGCCACCACGGTGAGCTCGTTGGTGTCGGCGAGGTCCGGCAGTTGGATGCGGATGCCGTCGGAGGCTGTGGCCGGGTCCAGCGCCCGCCCGTTGAGCGTGATGCTGTGCACAGCGTGGGTGACGGCGTCGATGAAGCTGGAGGAGCCGGGCACGGCCGTGAACTTCACCGTGGTGGTGGTCCCGAAGACCTGCCCGCCCTTGGTGAGGTCCAGGGTGACGCCGTAAGAGTCAACGTTGATGAGTGCGGCACGCTCGCGGGCTTCGGCGCGAGTCAGGTTCATACCTGGCAAGTTTGGCCTCCAGATGGATTCGGTTGCCGGCGGGCGGTGGCCTGCTCCGGCACAAGTGAAGTCATTCTGTCACGGCCGCCGGCGGTAGTAGCGTTAGAGCATGGGAAAGTTCCGGGATTCGGTGGATGCCAGGGCGCTTCGCTTCGCGGTGGGCTTTCCGGTGGTCCTTGCCGGTGCTTTTGTGTTGAGCGCCTTTTTGCTGCGTGCCGATCTTCCGAACCCGGTTGCCATCGGCTGGACGTCCGACGGCGGCGCGTACTTTGCGCCGTTCGGCGCCTACGCGGGGGGCGGCGCGGGGCTGATCCTGGCCGCCGGCTGGCTGGTGCTGTCCCAGGCGGTGCCACTGTCCCGGCCCACCGTGATGCGGCGGATCATGATGGGCGCCGGACTGTTCCTGAGCCTGTTCGTCACCGCTGTGTTGGCGGCGGGCCTGGTGGGCCAGACCGGGCTCGCCGATGCCCGCGAGTCCCATGTGGACGTGATGGTACTCGCGGTGGGAAGCGGCGCGGCGCTGTCCCTTGGAGTCATCATGGGGTTTGTTTTCAAAGCTGACAGCCAGTGGTCGCCCGAGGATGACCGGGCGTTGAATCTTGCCCTCACCCGTGAGTTGGATCCCGACTTGGCGGGGGACACCTACCGGCTCTGGGTGCACGCCAGGAGTTCCGTGTTTGTCATGATCGCTGTTGCCAGCCTCTTTCCTGCCGCCCTGATCGCCGTGGCGCTGCCCTGGCTTGGTGCCCTCGTGGCGGCCGTTGCCGCGGTGGCCGCTGCGTTCCTCTTCGCCCGGGTCAAGGCTGACCGGCGGGGCCTGCGCGTGCTGGTGGCCGGTGTACTGCCGGTCATGGACGTCCCCGCGGCCGCGATTTCCGCCGCCAGCGCCGCGGACGTACGCGCAGCCGACTATGGCGGGTGGGGCTACCGGAACCACGGCGGCACCGCCGCGATGCTGGTCAGCAGCGGCCCCGCCGTCGTCGTGCGCAAAACTGACGGACACAACGTGGCGGTCAGCGGCGGCAGCCCGGCTAAGGCCGCCCGGCTTGCTGAGGTTCTGACGCGCGTTGCGGCGAGGGCACAGCGTGGTGGCCCCGGTCCAGGGCCCGGCGAGATCGGATCCTAGTATCCTTGTCGATGTTGATCTGACCCTCGCCCGAAACGAACGGACACTGCTGTGACTTCTTCCCCTGCCTTCCCGCGGGTACACATCGCCACCGACCACGCAGGCATGGAACTCAGCGCCCACCTGGTCCACCACCTCACTGCAAAGGGCTACGACGTGGTGGACCACGGCCCCAAGGAGTACGACGCGCTGGATGACTACCCGTCCTTCTGCATCAACGCAGCGCTCGCCGTTGTGGCGGACCAGCAGGCAGGCGTACATGCACTGGGCATCGTCCTGGGCGGCTCGGGCAACGGCGAACAGATCGCAGCCAACAAAGTGAAGGGCGTCCGCGCAGCACTCGCCTGGAACCACTCCACCGCGACGCTGGCGCGGGAACACAACGATGCCAACGTGGTGGCTGTCGGCGGCCGCCAGCACACGGTTGAGGAAGCCACTGAGCTGATCGAAGCGTTCCTCGCCGAGCCCTTCAGCAACGACGAGCGGCACGTACGCCGGATCGGCAAGATCGCGGCCTATGAGGCCACCGGCGAGGTCATCGAGTAGTGCCGGAGGGGCACTCAGTCCGCCGCCTGGCGCAACAGTTCGGGGACGTTTTTGCCGGTGAGACGCTCTGCGTCAGCAGTCCGCAGGGACGGTTTACGGCCGGCGCGGCGCTGCTGGACGGGCAGGTCCTGACGGATTCGCGGGCCCACGGCAAGCACCTCTTCCTGCATTTTGACCACGCCGTGGTGCTGCACGTCCACCTGGGGCTTTACGGCGCCTGGGACTTTGGCGGCGATGCCACGTTCCGTGGCGCGTCCAGCATCGGCGCGCCGCGGAAGATCGGTGAGAACGAGCTTTTTGAGGACCCTGAGGCGGCTTCGTACGCCGGCCCGCCCGAACCCAAAGGCGCCGTCCGCGTCAGGCTGGTGAGCCGGCACGGCTGGGCAGACCTCCGCGGCGCCACGACCTGCGCCGCCATCACCGAGGCCGAGGCGCGCGCCGTCCTGGCCCGGCTCGGCCCCGACCCGCTGCGGAACCAGCCGGACGACACGGCACGCTTCGTGACGGGCCTGTTGTCCCGTAAGACGCCCATCGCCGCCCTGCTGATGGACCAGAAGGTGATCGCCGGCGTCGGGAACGTCTACCGGGCCGAAGTGCTGTTCCGCCAGCGGCTGGACCCTTGGCTGCCCGGCAACGCCATATCCGCCGGCGCTGCCGGACTTTTGTGGGATGACATCGCTGCGGTGATGGCCGACGGCGTCCGCGACGGGCGGATCATCACCACGCCGGCGGCGTATTGGGAGCAAGGCGCCGCGCTGCCCTCGGCGGATGACGCGCACTACGTCTACAAGCGGGAAGGCCAGCCGTGCAGGGTCTGCGCCGCACCGCTGGCCATGACCGAATTGGTTGGCCGCAAGCTGTATTGGTGCCCGGCCTGCCAGCAGTAACATCGGCTTCCAGTTGGAGTCACAACAGGCTATGCAACGGCCAGGCAACAAAAAGGCAGGGCCCCGTCGTGGGGCCCTGCCAGTATGGAGGGGACGACGGGAATCGAACCCGCGTAATCAGTTTGGAAGACTGAGGCTTTACCATTAAGCTACGTCCCCGGAAAAGCAGATTCGCCGGGCTGGTCGGTCTACTGCGTTCTTCGGGCTGGCTGTTGAAGCCGGATACAACTAAACCTAATTCATGCCCCACGTGTCAAATGTGCAAACAGGGCCGGAATGACCGTAGACTTGCCTGTGCACTTACGGGGTGTAGCTCAGCTTGGCTAGAGCACCTGCTTTGGGAGCAGGAAGTCGCAGGTTCAAATCCTGTCACCCCGACTCTGCGGCCTCGACCGTCTACGCGGCCCGGGGAAGAAATGCGTTGCAGATACCCATCCCACAAAACCCCAGGAGTACTTAGACCGTGAAGAGCGCTGTCGAGAACCTCACCCCCACGCGGGTCAAGCTCAATGTTGAGGTCCCCTTTGAGGAATTGAAGCCCAGCATCGACGAGGCCTACAAGACTGTTGCTTCGCAGATCCAGGTACCTGGCTTCCGTAAGGGCAAGGTCCCCTCCAAACTGATCGACCAGCGCGTCGGCCGCGGCTACGTTCTGGAGACTGCCATCAACGAAGGCCTCAACGGGTGGTACCAGGCTGCAGTTCAGGAATCCGGCATCCGCCCCCTGAGCCGTCCCGAGGTTGAGATCACCGAAGTTCCGGACCCTACCTCCACTGACGGGGAACTGAAATTCCACGCCGAGGTTGATGTCCGCCCCGAGATCGAACTCCCTGACTACGCCGGCATCAAGATCGAGGTAGCCGCCGCGGAATCCTCCGACGAAGATGTGGACAAGGCCATGGACGACCTGCGTGGCCGCTTCGGCACGCTCAAGTCCGTGGACCGTCCGGCTGCCGATGGCGACTTCCTGACCATCGACATCACCGCCACCATTGACGGCGCCGACGTTGACTCCGCTGCGGGCCTGTCCTACCAGGTAGGCGCAGGCACCATGCTCGAAGGCCTCGACGAAGCCGTGACCGGCCTCAGCGTCGACGAAGATGCCATCTTCGACACCACCCTGGTGGGTGGCGACCACGCCGGCGAGTCCGCTCAGGTCAAGGTTGTCCTGAAGGCCGTCAAGGAGCGCGAACTCCCCGAGGCCGACGACGACTTCGCCCAGCTGGCTTCCGAGTTCGACACCCTTGCTGAACTCCGTGAAGACCTGGCCAAGCAGGCTGCGGACTCCAAGGTTGTTGAGCAGGGCGTAGAGGCCCGCGACAAGGTACTGGACAAGCTCGTTGAGCTCGTTGAGGTCCCCGTTCCTGACTCTGTGGTTGAAGAGCAGCTCGAAGCCCACTTCAAGGAGGGCAACGGCCACGGTGAAGGCGAGCATGACACCGAGGAACACCGCGAAGAGGTCAAGGCCAACACTGCCCGTGCCTTCCAGAACGAAATCATCCTCGACGCGATCGCTGAGAAGGAAGAAGTCAACGTCAGCCAGAACGAGCTGATCGACTACATCGTCTCCACCGCCAGCCAGTACGGCATGGACCCGAACCAGTTCGCCCAGATCATCGATCAGAGCGGCCAGGTCCCCATGATGGTTTCCGAGGTCCGCCGCCGGAAGGCCCTGGCTGTTGTCCTGGGCCAGGCCACCGTCACCGACACCGACGGCAAGTCCGTTGACCTCAGCGACTTCGTCCGCCCCGGCGGCGAAGAAGAAGCTCCCGCCGTTGAGGAGTCCACTGAGGACACCAAGGCAGAGACGGAAGCCGCTCCCAGCGACGACCCGGCAGCTGTGAAGTTCTAGCACGCCCCGGCAGTGCGCCTGAGGGCAGCCCCTGGACCAGCCGGTCCGGGGGCTGCTTTCGTTAACGGCGCCGCCTGGGACGGCATTGCTTCAGCGGCTGCCGGGGGATCGTGCGCCGTCAGCGAACAGCGCGATTCCGGCGAACAAATCGGTCATCAAACCGGTTAGTGTCCAAGTAGTGAAGTTCAGTGATGTCACCGTCACCAGCGAGAGGTAAGTACACATGTCACAGCACGCAGAGACCCCCCGGATGGCGACTGTCGATCCGGCAGCCCAGGACAACTACATCTACAACCGGCTCCTGAAAGAGCGGATCATCTGGCTGGGCTCCGAGGTGCGCGATGACAACGCCAACGCCATCTGCTCGCAGTTGTTGCTCCTTTCCGCGGAGAACCCGGAAAAGGACATCTACCTCTACATCAACTCTCCCGGCGGTTCGGTCACAGCAGGCATGGCCATCTACGACACCATGCAGTTCATCCCCAACGACGTCGTCACCGTCGCCACCGGCCTCGCAGCCTCCATGGGCCAGTTCCTGCTGTCCTCGGGCACCAAGGGCAAGCGCTACGCCACGCCCAACGCCCGCGTCCTGATGCACCAGCCCTCCGGCGGCATCGGCGGCACCGCCTCGGACATCAAGATCCAGGCCGAACTGATCCTGCACATGAAGAAGGTCATGGCTGAACTGACGGCGGACCAGACCGGCCAGTCCGTGGAAACAATCCTCAAGGACAACGACCGCGACAAGTGGTTCACTGCCACCGAAGCACTCGAGTACGGCTTCTTCGACAAGATCGCGGCCCACGCCGGTTCCGTGTCCGGCGGCGGCGGCACCGCTAACGGCACCTCCGGCGAGACGGCATCCGAGTAGTAACCGGCACTTTCGAACATTCAGATCAGGAGCAACAAAAATGACCTACAACTTCGGATCGACTGCCGGTAACCTTCCGACCAGCCGCTACGTACTTCCCCAGTTCGAAGAGCGCACGCCTTACGGCTTCAAGCGCCAGGACCCGTACACCAAGCTGTTCGAGGACCGCATCATCTTCCTCGGTGTCCAGATCGACGACGCCTCGGCCGACGACGTCATGGCGCAGCTGCTGGTGCTCGAGTCCACCGACCCGGACCGGGACATCACGCTCTACATCAACTCACCGGGCGGCTCCTTCACCGCGATGACCGCGATCTACGACACCATGACGTACATACGGCCGGAGATCCAGACTGTCTGCCTCGGCCAGGCCGCCAGCGCCGCCGCCGTGATCCTCGCCGCAGGCACGCCCGGCAAGCGCCTGGCGCTGCCCAACGCCCGTGTCCTGATTCACCAGCCTGCACTCTCCGGCGGCCAGGGTGGACAGGCCTCGGACCTTGAGATCCAGGCCGCGGAAGTTATGCGGATGCGGTCCTGGCTTGAGGACACGCTGGCCCACCACTCGGGCCGCACGCCGGAACAGGTCAACAACGACATTGAGCGTGACAAGATCCTGACCGCCGCCGAGGCCCTGGATTACGGCCTCATCGACCAGGTGCTTGATTCCCGCAAGATGAAGCCGCAGGCAATCAGCAGGTAAGCAGGCTCTTCAGCGGCCGGTGCGGTCCACTATTTTGGGCCGCACCGGCCTTCGCTTTCCACCCTTGCGGGCAATTGTGACCTAGAGTGGAAGGTGTCACGGCCGGTCCTCCCAGGCCCGCCACGATTCCAGCAACGGTGCACAGCTGCCTGGCAGCAAGATTCTAAAGGGGTTCACATATGGCTCGGATTGGCGAGAGCACGGATCTGCTGAAGTGTTCTTTCTGCGGAAAGAGCCAGAAGCAGGTGCGCAAGCTCATTGCCGGGCCCGGTGTTTACATCTGCGACGAATGCATTGAACTCTGCAACGAGATCATTGAGGAAGAGCTCGCGGAAGTCGCCGATCTGGGCAGCTTCGAGCTACCCAAGCCCCGCGAAATCTTCGACTTCCTGCAGGAATACGTCATAGGCCAGGAACCCGCCAAGCGTTCCCTCGCCGTCGCCGTCTACAACCACTACAAGCGGATCCAGGCCGGCCACGCCCCGAAGAGCGGCAGCCTCGCCGACGGCGGCCACCATGACGACGTCGAAATCGCCAAGTCCAACATCCTGCTGATCGGCCCCACAGGCTGCGGCAAAACCTACCTCGCCCAGACCCTCGCCCGGCGGCTGAATGTTCCGTTCGCCGTTGCCGATGCCACGGCCCTGACCGAGGCCGGCTACGTGGGCGAGGACGTGGAAAACATCCTCCTCAAGCTCATCCAGGCAGCCGACTACGACGTCAAAAAGGCCGAACAGGGCATCATCTACATTGACGAAATCGACAAGATTTCGCGCAAGAGCGAAAACCCCTCCATCACCCGGGATGTCTCCGGCGAAGGCGTCCAGCAGGCCCTGCTGAAGATCCTGGAGGGAACCGTTGCCTCGGTACCGCCGCAGGGCGGGCGCAAGCACCCCCACCAGGAATTTATCCAGATCGACACCACCAACGTGCTATTCATCGTGGCAGGTGCCTTCGCGGGGCTCGAAGAGATCATCGGCTCACGCTCCGGGCGCAAGGGCATCGGCTTCGGCGCGCCGCTCAACGATGCCAGCAACAAGGTGGACTCCTACGGCGAGGTCATGCCTGAAGACCTGCTGAAGTTTGGCCTGATCCCGGAATTTATTGGCCGCCTGCCGGTGATCACCACGGTCTCGAGCCTGGACCGGGACGCCCTCATCCAGATTCTCTCCACACCAAAGAACGCGCTGGTCAAGCAGTACCAGAAGATGTTCCAGATCGACGGCGTGGAGCTGGTCTTCGATGAGGACGCCCTTAATGCCATCGCCGAGCAGGCCCTGGAACGTGGCACCGGCGCCCGTGGCCTTCGTGCCATCATGGAGGAAGTGTTGCTGCCGGTCATGTTTGACCTGCCCAGCCGCGAGGACGTGGCCAGCGTTGTCATCACCGCTGACGTTGTCCTGAAGAAGGCGGAGCCCACACTCATCCCGCACGTCACCAAGCGTCGCAAGTCCGCGTGACCCTTCCCGGACTCACGATTCACAGCACTGACGATTTACAGCAATGACCAACCCAGAGGACTCACCCATGACTGAAACCACCACCAACGACGCCGATTTCTGGTTCGATCCGCTGTGCCCTTTCGCCTGGATCACGTCGCGCTGGATCGGTGAGGTTGAGGCGGTCCGGGACATCAAGACCGTCTGGCACGTGATGAGCCTGGCCGTCCTGAACGAGGGGCGCGATCTTGACGCCGGCTACCGGGAGCTCATGGATAGGGCCTGGGGACCGGTGCGCGTCATTATCGCCGCCAAGGACCAGCACGGTGACCAGGTGGTCAAGCCCCTGTATGACGCCATGGGAACGCTGATCCATGGTGGCGGCGAGAAGGACTTTGACATCGTGATCAGCAAGGCCCTTGCCGAGTGCGGGCTGCCGGCCAGCCTGGCGGACGCTGCCACGACGGACGCCTTCGACACCCAGCTGCGGGCAAGCCACGAAAAAGGTATCTCGTTGGTGGGCCAGGACGTTGGCACGCCGGTTGTTTCCTTCAACGGCACCGCGTTCTTCGGTCCCGTGCTGACCCGT
Source organism: Pseudarthrobacter sp. 01T43 (assembly GCF_056398665.1). Taxonomy (NCBI): domain Bacteria; kingdom Bacillati; phylum Actinomycetota; class Actinomycetes; order Micrococcales; family Micrococcaceae; genus Pseudarthrobacter; species Pseudarthrobacter sp. 01T43. The sequence continues at coordinate 43,232 of NZ_JBFTPV010000002.1, forward strand.
ATCCCGCGGGGCGAGCAGGCCGGGCAGTTGTGGGACGCGTCGGTGACGCTGGCGTCCTTCCCGCACTTCTTCGAGATTAAGCGCAGCCGCAGCGAAAACCCCGAGTTCAACTGACGGGTTCCCCTCACCGGGCAGCAAAGAGCCCCTGAAGAATTACTCTCATGTAGTTCTTCAGGGGCTCTTGCGCTTACCCAACCGCGGGACCAAAATGGAACTTACCCACTTCGAAAGAAGTGAGACGCAGGAACCAAAGATCCAGTGATATATATCCGACGCAGCCTTCGGCAAAGTCAGATATAAGCTACCAGTGACGAGGTAGGAAGACCTGGAAATCCAAGGATCCCGCCAGACCATTAAGACGTCACCAGATGGCCGCAAAGTCGAAGCCCCACCAACGGCAAAACGCTGATGGGGCTTCCCCTTTGCCCGAAAACAGGCTGAGACGACTCAGCGGGAAACCTTGGAAAGTCCCCGCCTGGGTCAGGCGGTCGGCTGCTCTTCCGGGGCCGCGAGGACCACGTCACTGACCGTGAGTTCGCCGTCGCCTGCCACCAGGGTCAGTTCGCGGGCGTTTGAGGCTGCCTTCAGGTCGCCCAACCCGGCCTTCAGCTGCGTGGTCAGTGACTCCGACGCCGTGATGGTGGCCGAGAGGACTTCGGTGCGCTGCTTGACCTTGGCCTCGGACTTGGCCTTGCGGACACCGCTGAGGGCAGTGCCCACGGTAGCCAGCAGGGTGGTGTCTCCATCCACGTCAACGGCGGCGGGCCATTCAGCACGGTGCACCGAACCGGTGCGCCACCAGCCCCAGACCTCTTCGGTAGCGAAGGGCAGGAACGGGGCGAACAGGCGCAGCAGCGTGTCCAGGCTGGTGGCCAGGGCGGCCAGGACGGATGCCTGTTCGGCGTCGCCGGCAGCACCGTAGGCACGGTCCTTGATGAGTTCCATGTAGTCATCAGTGAACTGCCAGAAGAAGCTTTCGGTGACCTGCAGGGCACGGGCGTAGTCGTAGTTATCGAACGCCTTGGTGGACTGCTGCACCACTTCGGCCAGCTGTGCCAGCACAGCGCGGTCCAAGGGGTTGGTGAGAACCGAAAGGTCCTGGGATACCACGGAATTCTCGGTGGCCCCCAGGTTCAGCACAAACTTGGACGCGTTCAGCAGCTTGATGGCCAACCGGCGGCCAATCTTCATCTGCGCGACCTCGTAGGCCGTGTCCGCACCGAGCTTGGCCGAGGCCGCCCAATAGCGGACCGCATCCGAGCCGTACTCCTCAAGCACGTCCGTGGGAACGATCACGTTGCCCTTGGACTTGGACATCTTCTTGCGGTCCGGGTCGAGGATCCAGCCGGAGATGGCGGCGTGCTTCCACGGCGCAACGTCCTGCAGGGCGTCAGCGCGGACGGCCGTGGAGAACAGCCAGGTCCTGATGATGTCGTGGGCCTGCGGGCGCACGTCAAACGGGTAAACCTTGGCGAAGAGTGCCTCGTCGGTGCTCCAGCCGCCCACGATCTGCGGGGTCAGCGAGGAAGTGGCCCAGGTGTCCAGGACGTCCGCGTCGCCGGTAAAGCCGCCAGCCACGTCGCGCTGGGCTTCCTCGTAGCCGGGAGCCACATCCGCGGCGGGATCCACCGGGAGCTGCCCGTCTGCCGGCAGGACCGGGTGGTCGTAGTCAGGGTTGCCGGCGGCGTCGAGCGGGTACCAGACCGGCACCGGCACACCGAAGAAGCGCTGGCGTGATACCAGCCAGTCGCCGTTCAGGCCGGAGATCCAGTTCTCGTAGCGGGAGCGCATGAACGCCGGGTGGAACTCGATCTCCTTGCCACGGCCGATCAGCCGTTCGCGCCGTTCCTCGTCACGGCCGCCGTTGCGGATGTACCACTGGCGCGAGGTGACGACCTCAAGGGGCTTGTCGCCTTTCTCGAAGAAGTTGACCGGGTGCATGATCTTCTTTGGTTCGCCGTCAAGGAGTTCGGCCGCGGTCAGCTGTTCGACCACTGCTTCCTTGGCGCTGAAAACCGTCTTGCCGGCAATCGATTCGAAGGCTGTCCGGCCGTCCTCGGTGATGATCCAGTCCGGCGTCTCGCCGATGATGCGGCCGTCGCGGCCTACGATCGCACGGGTGGGCAGCTGCAGTTCGCGCCACCAGGTCACATCGGTGAGGTCACCGAAGGTGCAGACCATGGCGATGCCGGAGCCCTTGTCCGCCTTGGCGAGGTGGTGAGCCTTCACCTCCACCTCGACGCCGAACAGGGGAGAGGTGACCTTCTTGCCGAACAGCGGCTGGTACCGTTCGTCGTCGGGGTTTGCCACGAGGGCGGCGCAGGCGGCCAGCAGCTCGGGGCGGGTGGTCTCGACGTAGATCTTTTCACCGTCTTCGGTGAAGAACGGGTAGCGGTAATAGGCGCCGGCAACTTCGCGGTCCTCGAGCTCGGCCTGGGCCACTGCAGTGCGGAAGGTGACGTCCCACAGGGTCGGAGCTTCAGCCATGTAGGCGTCGCCCGCGGCCAGGTTCGCCAGGAACGCGCGCTGGGAGATGGCCCGGGACTTGTCGTCGATGGTGCGGTAGGTCAGGTCCCAGTCAACGGAGAGGCCGAGGGTCTGGAAAAGGTTCTCGAACACCTTTTCGTCCTCGACGGCGAGCTCCTCGCACAGCTCAATAAAATTACGACGCGAGATGACGTCGAAGTCGCGCTGGTTCTTGGCGGGCTCGGCGGGCGGCCGGTAGCCGGCGTCGTAGTGGATGGCCGGATCGCAGCGGACACCGTAGTAGTTCTGGACGCGGCGCTCGGTGGGCAGGCCGTTGTCGTCCCAGCCCATCGGGTAAAACACGTTCTTGCCGGTCATGCGCTGGTAGCGCGCCAGGACGTCCGTCTGCGTGTAGGAGAACATGTGCCCTACGTGCAGGGACCCCGATGCGGTGGGCGGGGGAGTGTCGATCGAGTAGACCTGCTCCCGGGTGGTGTCCGGGTTGAACTTGTAGGTCCCGTCGGCAAGCCAGCGCTGCGTCAGGGCAGCCTCGAGCCCCTCAAGGGCGGGCTTATCCGGAACGTTGATAGGGGCGGTGGAGGGCGTGTCTGTACCCTGAGTGTCATCAGCCATCTGGCAATTGTTTCATGTTCTTGACTTCATCCGGCGACATCACGCGGGGCACGGCTGCGGCCCGGGCCGTTAGGGTGGTGCCATGACTGACGATTCACGCACCAGGACAGCACAGAACCAGGCATCACCAAACGATTCACGCCGGAACAGGGCGGCAGTGGTTACCGGCGCCAGCACCGGCATCGGCGAGGCCACGGTCCGCGCCTTGACGGCGGAAGGCTGGACGGTATTCGCGGTGGCGCGCCGCGCTGAACGGCTGGCTGCGCTGGAGGCTGAGACCGGCGCCGTCGGGATTCCCGCCGACATTGCCGAGGACGACGACGTCGCGCGGCTGCTTGCCCGTGTCACCGAGGCAGGGGGCGTGGGAACGCTGATCAACATCGCCGGCGGAGCGAAGGGCGCTGATCCGGTGGGCGCCGCCAACACGGAGGACTGGGAATGGATGTACCGGGTCAACGTCCTTGGCACGATGAAGCTCACGCGGGCGTTCCTGCCCATGCTCCGGGCCAACGGTGTGGGAACGGTCCTGAACCTCACATCCACGGCTGGCCTGGTGGCCTATGAGGGCGGGGCAGGCTACAACGCCGCCAAGTTTGCCCAGCATGCGCTGACCGGTGCGCTCCGGCTGGAGGAAGCAGAGAACAACCTTCGCGTCATCGAAGTGGCGCCGGGCCTGGTCCAGACCGAAGAGTTCGCCCTGAACCGGCTCGGCGACGCGCAGGCGGCGTCGAAGGTCTACCAGGGGGTGGAGAAGCCGCTCACGGCAGACGACGTGGCCGACGTCGTCCGTTACGCCGTCAGCGCACCGCACCACGTGAATTTGGACCAGATTGTCATCCGGCCTGTTGCCCAGGCAGCCAACCACAAGCTCATCCGCAAGGGCTGACCGGGCGGGCTGACCAGGCACTAGCCCGGGAGCAGTAGTTCCGCAACAACGCCGGCATGGTCGGTGCCGGGAACTGCGACGGTTGCGAAGCTTCGGATCCCGATGTTGCCCGTAACCAGGACATGGTCCAGGGCAACGAAAGGCGGGATCTGTGAGCCCGCCGGCCACGTGGGCGTTATGCCCTTGCCCGAGGCCTGCGCGGCATCCGTGAACCCGTTGGCCAGCAGCTCACGGAACTCGCGGTGGTCGTAGCTGGCATTGAAATCACCCAGTAGGATGGCCGAAGCCGAGCCGGGCAAGTCCTGCCGGGCCTCGCCCAGCTGGCGCAGCTCCTTGCGCCAGTTGCTTGTGTGGCCCGGACGGGGCGAATCGACGTGGATGGCCGTCAGGTGGATGGAGCCGGCCGCGCCAGGAACCGTCACAACGCCCCTGCTCTGGTAGAAGGCGGTATCCGGCACACGCCCGGAATCCTGCAACGGAAGCCGGGAGAAGATCGCATTGCCCACCCCGGCCCAATCGACGTCCAGGGCACGGTACGGAAAGACTGCTGTGATTCCGGCGGCCTCCAGGGCCGCCAGGCCTGGAGGGCGCAGTTCGGGGAGCGTCAGAATGTCGACATTCAGGGCCCGGGCCTGGGTCAAGAGGACCGAGGAATCAACTCCTGTGGAACCGACATTGAGGGCCATAACGGTTACCGTGCGGCCCGGGCCCGGGGCGGGGACGGAGCCGCCAACTGTTCCTGCGGCCTGGGGCGCCGGGCCCGTGCCCCTGGGCAGCAGGCCGGGTGCCACCATGTGCAACTGAACCAGCACAAGGGCCGTCACCACACCGGCGAGGATCGCTTGGCTGGCCGGGAACTGAGGCAAACTGCCAGCACGGCGGCCGCGAGCGCCGCCGTCGTGAGCACAAGGCTGGCCGGAAAAAGGGACAGCAGTTGGATCCACGGCGTACCCATGTCCCACTGGATCAGGCGCAGGACGGTCAGTGCGGCGCCGGGCAGGCAGAGGATTGCCGCCGCGGCCCAGCAGAACCAGGCGCTGACACGCCGGAACTGTCTGCTCTGCCCGCGCGTACCGGCCGTCCGCATACCGTCCATTATTGGGCGCCGGTGGGCGTCTTCCAACGAGTCGGGCTCCCTAACCGTCCCCCCAATCTCCGCGCGCGCCAGGGAATGGCGGTGGACTGCCCGGCGATAGTAGACTCTATGGTGGCTACGACCCGGCTATCACCGGTGAGCTTCCGGAAGAACGCACTGCCCGCCAGGTATCTGGCATGGTGTCAGTAGAACCGGACGGGTATGCCCGTCACAGCAGTAATGAGCGGCCGGTACCACAATTGCCCCTTCGTGGAGCAGGCGGAGTGCCGGTAAGTGAGGTGGTACCGCGGTTAGTGTGCAGTCCAAGGACAGCGCAGGAGCCGTCCTCGCATCCTGAAGAGAATCGGCCAGCCGCGGCTGGACGGTTCACCAGTTCAACCCAGGATGTCGAGAATGACGTATTACCCCAAAGCCACATCTTCCCCTTCCGCCACTGCTTCGCGCGGTGCTGCCGCTGGCGTCTCTGCCTCCGTGAAGTTCCCGGAGATCGAAGAGCGCATCCTGAAGTACTGGGACCAGGACGGCACGTTCCAGGCCAGCATCGACCAGCGCAGCGCCGACGCCCCCGGCGGGGAACCTGGCAGCAACGAATTCGTCTTCTACGACGGCCCTCCCTTCGCTAACGGCCTCCCGCACTACGGCCACTTGCTGACCGGCTACGCCAAGGACCTGGTGGGGCGCTACCAGACCCAGCGCGGCCGCAGGGTTGAGCGCCGCTTCGGCTGGGATACCCACGGGCTTCCCGCCGAACTGGAAGCCATGAAGCAGCTGGGAATGACGGATAAGACCCAGATCGAGGCCATGGGCATCGACAAGTTCAACGACGCCTGCCGGGCCTCTGTCATGAAGTACGCCGATGAGTGGAAGAGCTACGTCACCCGCCAGGCCCGTTGGGTGGACTTCGACAACGACTACAAGACGCTCAACGTCGAATACATGGAATCGGTCCTCTGGGCCTTCAAGCAGCTGCACGAAAAGGGCCTGACGTACAACGGCTACCGCGTGCTGCCCTACTGCTGGAAGGACGAGACTCCGCTGTCCAACCATGAACTGCGCATGGACGACGACGTCTACAAGAACCGCCAGGACCAGACGGTCACGGTGACATTCCCCATCACGGCAGGGGACTCGGAGCTCTCCCGGCAGCTGGCCGGCGTGCAGGCGCTCGCCTGGACCACCACTCCCTGGACGCTGCCTACCAACCTGGCGCTCGCCGTCGGGCCCTCCATCACGTATGCCGTGCTGCCCGCCGGCCCTCACGGCGTGAAGGCCGCCGCGCCGGACGCGCCGGTGACCGGCAGCTTCCTGCTGGCGGCTGACCTGCTGGCTGCGTACGCCAAGGACTTGGGCTATGAGGATGCGGACTCCGCCGAGGCCGCGGTGACGTCCACCCACACCGGCGCGGAACTTGAAGGTTTGCAGTACCAGCCGCTCTGGCATGACTTCAGCGACACCGAAAAGTACGGCACCCAGAACGCCTGGCGCTTCCTCGTGGCAGACTACGTCACCACCACCGACGGCACGGGCATCGTCCACCAGGCCCCGGCCTACGGCGAGGACGACCAGAAGGTCTGTGAAGACGCCGGCATCCCGGTGGTGCTGTCCGTGGATGAAGGTGCCAAGTTCCTGCCGCTGTTCAGCCACGGTGACCTCCACGACATTGTGGGCCTCCAGGTCTTCGAGGCCAACAAGCCCATCACCCAGGTGCTGCGCGCCCAGGGCCGCCTGGTCCGGCAGGCCAGCTACGAGCACAGCTACCCGCACTGCTGGCGCTGCCGCAACCCGCTGATCTACCGCGCCGTGTCCTCCTGGTACGTGGAGGTCACGAAGTTCAAGGACCGGATGTCCGAACTGAACCAGGAGATCAACTGGATCCCCGGCAACGTCAAGGACGGCCAGTTCGGCAAATGGCTGGCCAACGCCCGCGACTGGTCCATCAGCCGCAACCGTTACTGGGGCAGTCCCATCCCGGTGTGGCAGTCCAGCGACCCCGAATTCCCCCGCATCGACGTCTACGGCTCCCTTGCCGAGATCAAGGCCGACTTCGGCCGGCTGCCGCTGAACAACGCCGGCCAGGTTGACCTGCACCGGCCGTTCATCGACGAACTGACACGACCCAACCCCGACGATCCCCGCACCCCGGAAGAGGGCCAGTCCGTGATGCGCCGGGTTGAGGACGTGCTGGATGTCTGGTTCGACTCCGGCTCCATGCCGTACGGCCAGGTTCATTACCCGTTCGAAAACGAGGCCTGGTTCGACACGCACAACCCAGCGGACTTCATCGTGGAGTACATCGGGCAGACCCGCGGCTGGTTCTACATGCTGCACATCCTCTCCACGGCGCTCTTTGACCGGCCGGCGTTCCGGAACGTCATCAGCCATGGCATTGTGCTGGGCTCGGACGGTCAGAAGATGTCCAAGAGCCTGCGGAACTACCCGGACGTCTCCGAGGTCCTGGACCGTGACGGCTCCGACGCCATGCGCTGGTTCCTGATGTCCAGCCCCATCCTGCGCGGCGGCAACCTAGTGGTCACCGAACAGGGAATCCGCGACGGCGTCCGCCAGGTCATCCTGCCGCTGTGGAACGTTTACAGCTTCTTCACGCTGTACACGAACGCCGCTGATGGCGGCAAGGGCTACGACGCGAAGCTCCGGTACGACGGTTACGCCGACACCCTGGACCAGTACCTGCTGGCCAACACCGGCGACCTGGTCCGCAACATGACCGCACAACTGGACAGCTACGACATCTCCGGCGCCTGCGACGAACTTCGCAGCTACCTGGACATGCTCACCAACTGGTACGTCCGCCGCAGCCGCCAGCGCTTCTTCGACGAAAGTGCTGACGCGTTCGATGCGCTGTACACGGCGCTGGAGACCGTTTCCCGCGTTGCCGCCTCGCTGCTGCCGCTGGTCTCCGAGGAGATCTGGCGCGGCCTCACCGGCGGGCGTTCCGTGCACTTGGCCGACTGGCCCGAACCGGACTTCTTCCCGTCCGACCCCTCGCTGGTCGAGGCGATGGACCGGGTACAGCAGATCTGCTCCACCGGGTCCTCGCTCCGCAAGGCCGCGAACCTCCGCGTCCGCCTGCCGCTGCAGGAGCTGACGGTGGTGGCACCCGGCGCGGATGCGCTGGAAGGGTTCGCCGCCGTCGTCGCCGATGAACTGAACATCCGCTCCGTCCGCCTGCTCGACGCCGAGAGCGCCTCCCCGGAGGAGTTCGGCATCGAACAGAAGCTCGTGGTCAACGCACGGGCTGCCGGGCCGCGCCTGGGCAAGAATGTCCAGCAGGCCATCAAGGGCTCCAAGTCCGGTGACTGGTCTGTTTCCGACGCCGGTGTGGTTGTTGCGGGCGGGCTGGAGCTGGAAGCCCAGGAGTACACGCTGGAGACCGTGGTGGCGGAGTCCGACAGCGGATCGGCTTCGGTCGCAGTACTGCCGGGCGGCGGCTTTGTGGTGCTCAACACCGAGGTCACCCCGGAACTTGAGGCCGAAGGCCTGGCACGTGACATGGTCCGCGCCATTCAACAGGCACGGAAGGACGCCGGGCTCAACGTCAGCGACCGGATCCGGACAAGCGTGACTGCCACGCAGAACGTGCTTGACGCCCTGCTGTCCAACGCAGAATTGGTCAAGACCGAGACCCTGACCCTTGAGCTGGACACCGTTCCGGCCGAGTCCGGAGACCCCCGCATCACCGTCGAAAAGACAGAGGCCTAGGATATGACCGACGAATTTTCCGTAGAGAGTGTCTACGCCGAACTGCTGGGCCGTGCGCCCGAAAATATGATGGAGCCGCGGCTGGCACCGCTGTTCCGTGCCATGGACGTGTTGGGCGAGCCCAACAAGGCGTACCCGATCATCCATGTAACGGGAACCAACGGCAAGACGTCCACAGCCCGGATGATCGAGGCCGGGCTGCGCGCCCACGGCCTGAGCACCGGCCGCTACACCAGCCCGCACCTGTCCAAGGTCACCGAACGGATCAGCATCGACGGCCACCCCGTTTCCGACGAGACCTTCGTCCGGATCTGGGATGAGATCCGCCCGTACCTGCAGATCGTCGACGACGAACTCACCGCGGCAGGCGAACCTCGGCTCACCTACTTCGAATGCCTGACCATCCTGGGCTTCGCCGTTTTCGCCGACCAGCCCGTCAACGTAGCAGTCATCGAAGTGGGCCTCGGCGGTATCACGGACGCCACCAACGTGGGCGACGGACAGGTCTCCGTGATCACGCCCATTTCCCTGGATCACACGGACCTGCTGGGCGACACCACCGAGGACATCGCTTACGAAAAGGCCGGCATCATCAAGCCCGGCGGCTACCTCATCAGCGCGGCACAGCCCGTGGATGCTGCCCAGGTACTGCTTGAGAAAGCCAAGGAGGTGGCGGTGCCGTTCCGGTTCGAAGGCGTGGAATTCGGCGTCGAATCCCGGACCGTCGCCGTGGGCGGCCAGGTAGTCAGCATCCAGGGCATCGCCGGCCGGTACCCGGACCTGTTGTTGCCGCTGCACGGCGCGCACCAGGCGCAGAACGCAGCCGTGGCCGTGGCAGCGCTGGAGGCCTTCTTCGGCGGCGAAAAGGAACTGGACGCCGAGGTGCTGCAGGAGGCCTTCGCGTCCGTCACCTCGCCGGGCCGGCTGGAGGTTGTCCGGACTGCGCCCACCATCATCGTGGACGCAGCGCACAACCCCGACGGCATCAGGGTCTCCGCCGAGGCCATCCAGGAGGCTTTTACGTTCACCCGCCTGGTTCCCGTGGTGGGAGTCCTCAAAGAGAAGGACGCCGAAGAGATCCTGCGCCAGCTCAAGGAATCCCTGGGGGACCTCGCCGAGGAATACTGCTTTACCCAGTCCAACTCCCCGCGCGCTGTACCAGCCGCCGAACTGGCCGAACTGGCTGTGGAGATGGGGTTCGGCGAGGACAACGTCCACATCGCTGAGAAGCTTGACGACGCCCTGGAGTGGGCCGTGGAACGTGCCGAAGCCAACGATGACCTGTCCGGCGGGGTGCTGGTGACCGGTTCCATCACGCTGGTGGCAGAAGCACGGATCCTGCTCGGAAAGACGGAGGCCTAGCCGTGGCCAAGCTGACCAAAGCCCAGCGTGAGTGGCGTCCGGGGATGCCCAAGAAGCGCCGTTCCACCAAGGTAATGTTCGCTTCCACTGTCCTGCTGCTCGAGGCGTTTGTGGTCTTTTTTGCCACCCTGGCCGTTTTTGGGCTGAGGCGCGGTGAATTCCCGCCGGTGCTGATCCTCGGGATCGGCATCGCCCTCAGCCTGGTCATGGTCTTCGCCTGTGCCGTGCTGTCCAAACCATGGGGTGTGGGCCTGGGCTGGATCCTGCAGATTGTGCTGATCCTTACCGGCATCGTTGAACCCATGATGTTCCTGGTGGGGGCCCTGTTCGGCCTCGCTTGGTGGTACGGGATCCGTACCGGCATCAGGATCGACTCGGAGTCCGCGAAGCGTGAACGCGAACAGGCCGAATGGGACGCGGCGCAGGGGCACGCCCCGCCGGCCTCGTAGACTTGTCTCGAAACCCCCACCAACGCATTGGAGCAACTGTGAGCATTGAGCGCACCCTCGTTTTGATCAAGCCCGACGGCGTGGCCCGCAACCTCAGCGGCGCCATCCTGAGCCGCATTGAGGCCAAGGGCTACACCCTGGCGGAGCTGAAGAAGGTGGAGGCCAGCCGCGAACTTCTGGAGCAGCACTACGAGGAGCACGTGGGCAAGCCGTTCTACGAACCGCTCGTGGAATTCATGCTCAGCGGCCCAGTAGTGGCCGCGATCTTCGAAGGCCACCGCGTCATTGAAGGCTTCCGGTCCCTGGCCGGAACCACCGACCCCACCACGGCCGCCCCAGGCACCATCCGTGGGGACTTCGGCCGCGACTGGGGCCTGAAGGTCCAGCAGAACCTGGTTCACGGCTCCGACTCCGTGGACTCGGCCGAACGCGAAATCAAGATCTGGTTCCAGGGTTAGGCAACGCGGGGTCTCGTGAAGCCCGCTCCGTGCTGTCTATCGGGCACCAAGTGACCCCGCCCCTCCCACACAGAAAAGCCCCCGCTTCTTCGGAAACGGGGGCTTTTCTCTGCGTGTGCTAGAAGCCGGACGTGCCCACGAACACCTGAATAAAGGCGAAGAAGATGGTGGCGATGACGGCGACATAGAGTAGCGCCGTGATGATCCAGCCCGAATCGCCCAGGACCTTGGCCGCGCCTGAGGGCATGGGGATCACGCCGTGGCTGATGTTCCTGATGGTGACCCAGACGAACAGCGGGATCATGGCGGCCCAGACGATCATGCAGAACGGGCACAGGATGTGGATCGAGTACAACGCCTGGGACCACAGCCACACCACAAATGCGAAACCCAGGGTGACGCCGGCCTGGAGCCCGGCCCAGTACCAGCGGGCGAACGTGGCGCCGGACAGCAGGGCCATGCCCACGGTGATGATGATGGCGAAAGCCACAATGCCAATGAACATGTTGGGGAACCCGAACACTGAGCTTTGCCAGGTCTGCATGACCTGGCCGCAGGAGATCCAGGGATTCACATCGCAGACGGTGGTGTGGTTGGGATCCTTGAGGACTTCCAACTTTTCCAGGACCAGAGTGCCCGAAGCCAGCCAGCCGATGATTCCCGTAATGACCATGAGCCAACCGAGGGGCCGGTTCAGCGCCATGCGCGGCAGGGCTGAGGTTGTGGTGGCCGTCGACGCGGCAGCCGGTGTTGCAGTGGGGGAGGCCCCTGCCGCGGGGGAGACGTGCGTTGTGTCGGTACCGTGCGGGGAAATGCTGGGCATGGCGTGTGGCGTCCTTTGTTTCGGGTGCTCCTAGCCCGATTGTAACGCTGGTGCGTGAACACGCCCTTCAGCCAGCGCCACAAAGCAGAGTCTTCGGCCGCGGATCCTTTGACGCCGCTTCCGCGGCCTTGAGGCCCGGGTGTGAGAGAATGAACATGGCTGGAGGCCGACCCACATTCGGACTCCGGTCCGGTGGCTTGTTTCAAGACCGCCAATGATGAGCAGGGCAGGCTTTGGATTCTCTGATCCGGCCTCCCGCAATTCCATTGGTCGGCACCTGGTTGTGGCTTATAGAACAACGGGTTTCAGGACACAGCCGACGGCTCCCACGGGCTGCCGCACCCCAATGCCGGTGCGAACCTGGGAGTATCCACTTGACTTCTGTCAACGCCTGCGGGTTTTGACAATATTTGCCCCAACGGGTGCCGAATGTGGCGGTACGTCAGGGGCAGGAGTGTAGCTACACATGGAAAATGAACACGTACCAGCCGTTAATGCTGAAACAGTGACAGCTGAAACCCCCGAGGCGCCCGCGAAGGCCACAAGGACCCGCCGTAAGGCAGCCCCGAGGGCAGCCAGCGCCGCAGCATCCACCGGCACGGAGTCCCTGACCGAAGCCGCGGCCCAGCCCGACGCCGGGACTGAAGCCGTCCTTGAGGCAGTTGCCGCAGTTGAGACCGCGCCGGAAGCCAAGGCCCCTGTGCGGCGGACCCGGGCGCGCAAGAAGCCCGAAGTTGGAGAACCGCTACCCGCTTTCGCCGTCGAAGCCACGGAACCGCCTGCCACCGAAGCAGCTGCGTCCGGTGCCAGCCTTGCGCCGGTTGCCGCGGAACCCGCCGCAGGGTCGCCGCTCGCCGAGGCAGACGCCGACGCCAAACCGGTCCGCCGCCGCCGCGTTGCCACTCGCAAGGCCTCGGCCCCTGAAATTGCAGCCCCCGACGCGGCAGCCCCAGTTGCAGCAGCACCGGCCGCCGTCGTGTTGGAGCAGCACGCAGCCCCCGACGCAGTGGCGGTACAGCGTCCGGCGGCGCCGGAAGCAGCCGCTTCCGCGACAACCGCCGCTACCGTGACAGCCGCCGCTACCGCGGAAGCAGTTCCGGCCGAGGCGGACGCCGCCGTGCCGGCTGACAAGCAAGCCGAGGCTGAGCCCGCCAGCCCGTTCGGTTCGCTGTTCCTGGAACCGGGCTCAGCCACGTCCGTGCTCTTCCAGGCCCCGGACCTGACAACTGTTATCCGGCCTGTTCCCGCGGCTGTGGAAGAGCCGGAAGAGGACGACGCCGAAGAAGTCGAAGGGGACGACGCCAACAGCCGTCGCCGTCGCCGCAGCCGTGGCCGCCGCGGTCGCAGTCGCGTCGGTGACAGCGATGCCGGTACTGATACCGATGGTTCCGAAAGCGGTCAGGACGGTGCGGGAGACGACGACGAAGAAACCGCCGGCCAGAACGATGAAGGCGTGACGTCCCGCCGTCGTCGTCGCCGCCGCCGTGGCGACCAGGATCTTGAACTGACCGGTGGCGGTGATGACGATCCGCCCAACACGGTGACGCGCGTCCGGGCTCCGCGCGCGGTGACCGAAGCGCCGGTCAACAACAGGGTGACCAGCGTGAAGGGCTCCACCAGGCTCGAAGCCAAGAAGCAGCGCCGCCGCGAATCCCGCGACACTGGCCGCCGCAGGACTGTGATCACTGAGGCCGAGTTCCTGGCCCGCCGCGAATCAGTTGACCGTCAGATGATCGTCCGCCAGCGCGACGACAGAATCCAGATCGGTGTCCTGGAGGACGGCGTCCTGGCAGAGCACTTTGTTTCCAAGACCCAGCAGGACTCCCTGATCGGCAACGTCTACCTCGGCAAGGTGCAGAACGTCCTGCCCTCCATGGAAGCGGCGTTCGTTGACATCGGACGCGGCCGCAACGCGGTTCTGTACGCCGGTGAAGTGAACTGGGAATCCGTCAACCTCGAAGGCAAGCAGCGCCGGATCGAAAATGCGCTCAAATCGGGCGACACCGTCCTGGTCCAGGTAACCAAGGATCCCGTGGGACACAAGGGCGCCCGCCTGACCAGCCAGATCTCCCTCCCGGGCCGTTACCTCGTGTACGTGCCGGGCGGCTCCATGACGGGCATTTCCCGCAAGCTGCCCGACGTCGAACGCAACCGCCTCAAGCGCATCCTCAAGGACCGTTTGCCCGAGCATGCCGGCGTGATTGTCCGGACCGCTGCTGAGGGCGCCTCGGAAGAGGAGCTCACGCACGACATCAACCGTTTGCGCGCTCAGTGGGAGGGCATCGAAAGCCAGTCCACCTCCACCAAGATCCTGGCCCCGGAGCTGCTCTACGGCGAACCGGATCTCACCATCAAGGTGGTCCGGGACGTCTTCAACGAGGACTTCTCCAAGCTGATCGTCTCCGGCGAAGAAGCGTGGGACACCATCGAGGCCTACGTCACGTATGTTGCCCCGGATCTGGTTGGGCGCCTGGAAAAGTGGACCAAGGACCAGGACATTTTCGCCGCGTGGAGGATCGACGAACAGATCCACAAGGCACTCGAGCGCAAGGTCTTCCTGCCGTCCGGCGGTTCGCTGGTCATTGACCGCACCGAAGCCATGACCGTGGTGGACGTCAACACCGGAAAGTTCACCGGCAGCGGCGGCAACCTTGAGGAAACTGTTACTAAGAACAACCTCGAAGCGGCCGAAGAAGTGGTCCGGCAGCTCCGGCTCCGCGATATCGGCGGCATCATTGTCATCGACTTCATCGACATGGTCCTCGAGTCCAACCGCGACCTGGTGCTCCGCCGCATGGTGGAATGCCTGGGCCGTGACCGCACCAAGCATCAGGTGGCGGAAGTGACGTCGCTGGGTCTGGTGCAGATGACGCGAAAGCGCATGGGCACCGGTCTCCTGGAGGTCTTCGGCGAACAGTGCGAAACCTGCGCCGGACGCGGTATTGTTACCCACGACGACCCGGTGGAGCACCGCCGAGCAAACACCGTCGCCGCCGAGCACCATGTGCAGCGTGCGGACAACCGCCCGGACACGCAGCGCACGGACAACCAGCGCATCGACACCCGTCCGGACGCCCAGCAGGGCGCCCGGACTGACCGGAAGCGCCGCCGCGGCCGCGGCGGGCAGCCCCTGGACGTAGCACCGGCGGCTCCGGTGCAGATCCATACGGTCCACCCGGATCCGAGCGACGCCGAGCGCCATGCCAAGGCTGAAGCCACCAGGGCAGCCCTCGCGAACATTGCGGCCGCCGCCCACGCTGCCCATCTGCACGACGACGAAGTAGCCCATGCCGCTGCCGGGAATGCCGCCAGCCAGGAGGCCCCGGCCCCGGCACGACCTTCCGAGACGGACAACACGGGCCGGCCCGCCGCCGTGCTGACGTTCGGTGGCGAGCAGGTAGTGCTGCCGTTCGTGGAGCACCACGAGGAGCAGCCACAGGCTCCGGCGCTGACTCTTGACCGGCTGGCGGAGGCATTCGCCAAGCTTGGCGAACCGGCACCTGTTGCCGCAAGCGTGCCGGCCGAAAGCCAGCAGGCTGCACGCCAAGCCGAAGGCAGGTCAGCGGAGCGCCAGCAGACCGAGCGCCAGCAGCCGGCGGAGCCTGCCCGTCAGACTCCTGCCCAGGCTCCTGCCGCGCCGGAGAAGGACTACTCCGACCACACCGAGCAGCCCCGTGCCCGGCGTCCGCGGCGGAACCGGAGCGCCAGCCGTGCCCAGGGCGCAGCTAACGCCACCACGGTGGAGCATCATGAAGCCGTTCAAGCCGCCACCGCAGGGCATACCCATGCTGCCAAGACGCCGGAGCGGACCAATGCTCCGGCGGCTGCCACGCAGGCCGAGACCAATGCGCCGATTATCCTGGGGGTAGGGGTGCCCGCTTCGGAGCTCTGACTCTGCCCGGGGACAACAATCAGGATGCCCGCACCCGCCCCTTCCCGGGGGCGCGTGCGGGCATCCCGCGTTCCGGCTTCATCTAAGGCGGCGGGAGCGGGGAAAGGCTAGGGTGGGTTACTGACACGGGGTGCCGCGCAAAGGGCCGGCTGAGATCCACACCCGTTGAACCTGTCCGGTTAGCACCGGCGAAGGGATGTCTCCTTTGGCTTCGACCTATGTCCTTCCTCCCGCAACCCCCGAGACTTCCGGAACCCCCGCAACCCCCGAAACTCCGGGAACGGCGAAACCTGTACAACCGCGTGCCGCCCGGCACCCCGTGGCCGGGTCATCCGCCTCGGTGGCTGTGCTGCGTGATACCCCGCGTGTCCTGTCCATCGCCGGATCGGATCCGTCCGGCGGGGCAGGCATCCAGGCCGACCTCAAGAGCATTGCCGCCCTGGGTGGCTACGGGATGGCAGCCATCACCGCACTGACAGTTCAGAACACCCGGGGCGTCCAGGATGTCCATGTGCCTCCTGCTGCCTTCTTGCGCCAGCAGCTTGATGCGATCAGCGATGACATCACCATCGACGCCGTCAAGATCGGTATGCTGGGAAATGCGGAGGTAATTGACACGGTCCGCAGCTGGCTGGAGAAGGTACGTCCCGGCGTCGTGGTACTGGATCCGGTCATGGTGGCCACGAGCGGGGACCGGCTGCTGAAGGAATCGGCGGAGGCTGCGCTGCTCGCGCTGCTGCCCCTCGCGGCCCTGATCACGCCCAACCTCGCTGAGCTGGCCATCCTGGTGCACGAACCGCAGGCCCGGGACTGGGCCGCCGCGCTGGAGCAGGGCAAGCGCCTGGCCGCAGCCACCGGCGCCACCATCCTGGTCAAGGGAGGCCATCTCGACGGCGATGCGTGCCCGGATGCCCTCGTCAACACCGGAGGTCTGCTCTCCAGTCCGGTGGTGGAAGTGGCCGGAGACAGGATTCCCACCCGCAACAGCCATGGCACCGGCTGCTCGCTGTCCTCGGCCATGGCCACGGCACAGGCCCGGTTGGGGGACTGGGAAGCGTCACTTCGGCAGGTGAAGCCTTGGCTTGCCGGCGCCCTGGAGGCGTCAGGCCAGCTGGAGGTCGGGGGCGGCAACGGTCCCGTCCACCACTTCCACCACGTCCCGCAGCCCGTCGCCACCGCGGAACTCGCAGCCGGGGAACTCGCGGCCGGAGAATTCGCCACCGGGGAAGTCGCGGCCGGAGAATTCGCCGGGACCCTTCGCCAGGCGGCGGCCCCCGATCTGGACGCCATCTACGGGCTCGACTTCATCCGCGGACTGGCCGCCGGCACCTTGGCGGAGGACCAGTTCGCGTACTACCTCGCTCAGGACGCCATCTACCTCAACGGCTACTCACGCGCCCTGGCCCGAGCCAGTGCGCTGGCGCCTACGGAAGCCGCCCAGCTGTTCTGGGCCCGGTCGGCCCAGCATTGCCTCGAGGTCGAATCCGAACTGCACCGCACCTGGCTCAGCACACGCACGGTGGAGCACGTCCTGGGCCCGGTCACCAAGTCCTACGTCGATCACCTGTTGGCAGCCTCCACCTCCGGCAGCTACGGAGTGCTGGTGGCGGCACTCCTGCCGTGCTTCTGGCTCTACGCCGAAGTGGGCCAGACCCTGCATTCGCAGTTCCTGGCAGCCGGAGCACCGGAAGAGCACCCCTACGCCGAGTGGCTTCGGACCTACGCGGACGAGGACTTTGCGCAGGCAACCCGCGATGCGGTCGCCTTGGCTGACGAGGCAGGCAGCAGGGCGTCAGCGGACGAAAAGGCCGCCATGCTCCAGGCGTTCAGGCACTCATGCCGTTTCGAAGTGGATTTCTTCGACGCGCCGCGCCTGCATGCCTGAACATCTCCGGCCGCGGCAGCCGGTACGATAGTCGGGCACGGTTCTGGATTGTCAGTAGTGATCCCCCCAGTGGGACTTATCACAGACAACCGGCCGTACCCAGCCTCATTTGCAGCCGAAGGCGAAATTAGCGTATTCTAGATCTTCGGTGCTTACGCCAACACTTGGGTTACGACCCCACGGCGTTGAGGCACAGCGGGAATCCCAGCCAGTTTTGGTTCCGGGCCCGCACGCAAATTTAGTTATAAACGTCGAGAGAAGTGAGTTCCCAAGTGGTGTACGCGATTGTCCGCGCAGGCGGCCGGCAAGAGAAGGTCTCCGTTGGAGACTTCGTTACCCTCAACCGCGTCGCCGGTGGAGCTGGCAGCACCATTGAGCTGCCCGCCCTGCTCCTGGTGGACGGTGACAAGGTCACCTCCGCAGCTGCGGACCTGGCCAAGGTAACTGTTACGGCTGAGATCCTCAACGACCTCCGTGGTCCGAAGATCGTCATCCAGAAGTTCAAGAACAAGACCGGTTACAAGAAGCGCCAGGGTCACCGTCAGGAACTGACCAAGGTCAAGATCACTGGTATCAAGTAACCTTCGTTACTGTTCAGGTTTTCAGCAGATTCCCCAGAATTTAGAGGCAGGCATTTCAAATGGCACATAAAAAAGGCGCGAGTTCCACTCGCAACGGTCGTGACTCCAACGCCCAGTACCTCGGCGTCAAGCGCTTCGGCGGCCAGGTAGTTTCCGCAGGCGAGATCATCGTCCGCCAGCGTGGCACCCACTTCCACCCGGGCGCCGGCGTTGGCCGCGGCGGCGACGACACCCTGTTCGCACTGACCCCGGGAGCTGTCGAATTCGGCACCCGCCGCGGTCGCCGCGTCGTCAACATCGTTGCTGCTGCAGCCGCAGAGTAACAAATAGTTCTGAAGCGGTGGAGCGGGCCATTTGGTCCGCTCCACTGTTCTTTTAACCGCATTACAATCGTCTTGGCGCCGGTGGCGTCCAGGAAAAAGCACTGAGGAGATCCACGTGGCGAGCTTTGTAGACCGGGTAGTACTGCACGTATCCGGCGGTACCGGCGGCCACGGCTGTGTCTCCGTCCACCGGGAGAAGTTCAAGCCCCTGGGCGGTCCCGACGGCGGAAACGGCGGCGACGGGGGCGACGTCATCCTCCGCGTTGATCACCAGACCACCACCCTGCTGGACTACCACCACGCCCCGCACCGCCACGCCACCAACGGCGGGCCCGGGATGGGGGATTGGCGCGGCGGCAAGAGCGGCGAGACGCTCATCCTGCCCGTTCCTGATGGCACTGTGGTGAAGTCCAAGGACGGTACTGTCCTGGCGGACCTCGTAGGCGAAGGCGCCGAATACGTTGCCGCCGCCGGCGGCCAGGGCGGCCTCGGAAACGCTTCGCTGTCCTCGCAGAAACGCCGTGCCCCGGGCTTCGCCCTGCTGGGCATCGAGGGTGACGCTGCCGATGTTGTGCTGGAACTGAAGTCCATTGCCGACATCGCGCTGGTGGGTTTCCCCTCCGCCGGCAAGTCCAGCCTGATTGCAGCCATGTCTGCTGCGCGGCCCAAAATTGCCGATTACCCTTTCACCACCCTGATCCCCAACCTGGGCGTAGTGCAGGCCGGCGACGTCCGCTTTACCATCGCCGACGTCCCCGGCCTCATCGAGGGCGCCAGCGAAGGCAAGGGTCTTGGCCACCACTTCCTGCGGCACGTGGAGCGCTGCGCTGCCCTGGTGCACGTTCTTGACTGCGGCACGCTCGAAGCGGACCGTGACCCGCTGTCCGACCTGGCCATCATCGAAGCGGAACTGGAAAAGTACGCCGTTGACATGAGCTACGCCGGCACCGACGGCGAAGCGGTTCCGCTGAACCACCGGCCGCGCCTGGTCGCCCTGAACAAGGTGGACCTGCCGGACGGCAAGGACATGGCTGAATTCGTCCGCCCCGAGCTGGAATCACGCGGTTACCGGGTCTTCGAAATTTCGGCCACCAGCCACGAGGGCCTGCGCCAGCTCGGCTTCGCCATGGGTGAGATCGTCCAGGCTGCCCGCGAGACCCTGGCCGCTGCGCCGCCGAAGGTCCAGCCGCCCGTGCTGCGTCCCCGTGCAGTCAACGAAGCCGGCTTCAAGATCCGCCGCGAAGAGAAGAATCTGGAGCCGCTGTTCCGTGTCCTCGGCGACAAGCCGGTGCGCTGGGTCAAGCAGACCGACTTCACCAACGAAGAAGCCATTGGCTACCTCGCCGACCGCCTCGCCAAGCTCGGCGTGGAGAACGAACTGTTCAAGCAGGGCGCCAAGCCGGGCGACACCGTGGTGATCGGCGAGGACGACGGCGTCGTATTCGACTGGGAGCCCACCATGATGGCCGGCGCGGAACTGCTGGCGGCGCCCCGCGGAACCGACGTCCGCTTTGCGGATATCGGTGACCGCCCCACCCGCGGCCAGAAGCGCGAGGAGCAGCAGGAACGCAAGGATGCCAAGGCCGCAGCCCGCGCAGAGCTGGAAGCCGAGCGCAAGGCCGGGATCTGGACCGAATCCGTCAGCAGCCGCCGCGTCGCCAAGCCGCTCAAGGAGAGTGGACTGGAAGCAGACGATGACCAGTAGCGCCGCCACCGCGGTGCCGCACCAGCGGACCGCTGACCGCAGCCTGCTCGCGGAAGCCCGCAGGATCGTCGTCAAGGTCGGGTCGTCGTCGCTGACCAGCATCAAAGGCGGCATCTCCGAGGAGGCGCTGACTGCCCTGGCGGATGCCCTGGCAACGAAGCGCAACGCCGGCACCGAGATCATCCTGGTCTCCTCGGGCGCCATCGCCGCAGGCCTGGCGCCGCTCGGCCTGGCCAAGCGGCCGCGTGACCTGGCCACGCAGCAGGCCGCGGCCAGCGTAGGCCAGGGCTTGCTGATGGCCCGCTATACCCAGGCTTTCGGTGCCCACGGCGTGACTGTCAGCCAGGTGCTGCTCACCGCTGACGACCTGATGCGCCGCAGCCAGCACACCAACGCCTTCCGCGCGCTGGACCGCCTCGTGAACCTTGGCGTGGTGCCGGTTGTCAATGAAAACGACACCGTTGCCACGCACGAGATCCGATTCGGTGACAACGACCGCCTGGCCGCCCTGGTGGCCCACTTGGTCAGGGCCGACGCGCTCGTACTGCTTTCCGACGTCGACTCCCTGTACGACGGCCCGCCCTCCCACGGGGCCAAACGGATTCCCTTGGTGGAAGGCCCGCACGACCTTGACGGCGTCACCATCGGCAAGGCAGGCAAAGCAGGTGTGGGCACCGGCGGCATGACCACTAAAGTCGAAGCCGCCACGATCGCTGCCGGCTCCGGCATCCACGCCCTGGTCACGTCCACCGCCAACGCTGCGGCTGCGCTGGCTGGTGAGGATGTTGGCACCTGGTTCACGGTGAATGGCGCCCGCAAGCCCGTAAGGCTGCTGTGGCTGGCGCACCTGGCCTCGGTCCAGGGACGGCTGATCCTCGACGACGGTGCGGTGAAGGCCGTGCGCCACCGCCACACCTCCCTGCTCCCCGCCGGCATTACCGCCGTCGATGGTGATTTTGAAGCGGGCGACGCCGTCGAAATGGTCAGTACGGACGGCACCGTCATCGCGCGGGGGCTGGTCAACTACTCCGCGGCTGAATTGCCGCAAATGCTGGGCCGGTCCACCAAGGAACTGGGCAAGGCGCTGGGCCGCGGCTACGACCGTGAAGTTGTTCACGTTGATGACCTGGTGCTGGTCTGAGTCAGTAACTCGCCTAAACTTGGATCATGACTGAGGCACTGACCCACCCCACTGCTGCGACTTCCGGAGACAACGCGGGAGTTTCCGCTGCGCCGAAGGCACCGGAAACGGCTTCGCCGAAGACTGCAGTGCCGCTGTCACCGGAGGATGTTAGGGCTGCAGTCCACGCCATCGCCGACCGCTCCAAGCAGGCAGCCCGGCGGATGTCCCGGGCCAACCGGGCCTGGAAGGACCGTGGCCTCCGCGCCATCGGGGCCGCCCTGCTGGAACGGAAGAGCGTCATCCTGGCCGCCAATGCCAAGGACGTTGCTGCTGGCAAAGCCAACGGAACGTCGGCCGCCATGCTGGACCGGCTGACGCTTACCGATGCCCGTATCACGGGGCTGGTGGATGCCTTGGAGAACCTCGCCACGCTGCCGGACCCCGTAGGCAATGTGGTCCGCGGCCAGACGCTGCCCAATGGCCTTCGCCTGCGTCAGGTCAACGTGCCAATGGGTGTGGTGGCCGCCATCTACGAGGCCCGCCCCAATGTCACCGTTGACATCGCGGGCCTGGCGCTCAAGAGCGGAAATGCGGTCATCCTTCGCGGCGGTACGGCTGCTGCAGCCACGAACGAAGCCCTGGTCCAGGTGCTCCGTGACGCTTTGGTCAGCGTGGGCCTGCCCGCCGATGCCGTGCAGACGGTGGATCAGTACGGCCGGGAAGGTGCCAACGCGCTGATGCGGGCACGCGGCCGTGTTGATGTCCTGATTCCCAGGGGCGGCCGGGACCTGATCCAGTCCGTTGTGTTGAACGCCGCCGTCCCGGTCATTGAAACCGGTGAAGGCAACGTCCACATTTTCATCGACGAATCCGCCAGTGAAGAGATGGCGGTGGATATCCTGCTGAACGCCAAAACCCAGCGACCGAGCGTTTGCAACACGGTGGAAACGCTGCTGGTCCACTCGCGCTCCACTGTGCTGCCGGCCGTGGCCGCCGCGCTGCGTGACGCCGGAGTCACCCTGCACACGGACGATCGCATCCGCGCCGCCCTGCCTGCTTCCATCGAGTCAACGCCCGCCACGGACGAGGACTGGGGAACCGAGTACATGGACCTCGACCTCGCCGTGGCCATGGTGGATAGCTTGGATGACGCCGTAAAGCACATCCGCACGTGGTCCACCGGCCACACCGAAGCCATCCTCACCAACAACCTCGCCAACGCGGAGCGGTTCATTGCGGAGGTTGATTCGGCGGCAGTCATCGTCAACGCGTCCACCCGGTTTACCGACGGCGGCGAGCTGGGCCTGGGTGCCGAGGTGGGCATCTCCACCCAGAAGCTGCACGCCCGCGGACCGATGGGGCTCACCGAGCTCACCACCACCAAGTGGATCGTGCAGGGCGAGGGCCAAGTCCGCGGCTAGCAACGCGGTAACATAGACAGAAGTCCAAAACGGCGGGAAGATCCGCTGCCCACATCCTTGAACCCTAGGGGAGAAAATGCTGCTCCAGCAGATCGCCACATCCGTCGCCGCCGCCGCTGAACATGAGGAATTGGCGCCACTGATTGCGCCGCCGTTCGTGATCGGCGGCGTGATGTTCGTGATCCTGCTGGGACTGATGTTCGTGACGCTGTCCTACTCCAACTTGGGCAACCGACACGCCGCAAGGGATGAGCATCCTGATCCGCACCGTCAGCACCCCAACAAGCACGACCACGGCCAAGGCCACTGACATTTCCCGTGTTCTGCACCGTGAAGGTGCGCAAGGAAGGCTGCGCCTGGGGGTGATGGGCGGGACATTTGATCCCATTCATCACGGCCACCTTGTGGCAGCAAGTGAAGTGGCCGCCAAGTTCGGTTTGGACGAAGTGGTCTTTGTTCCCACCGGGCAGCCGTGGCAAAAAACGCACAAGCAGGTCAGCGAGCCTGAGCACCGGTACCTTATGACGGTGATCGCCACTGCATCGAATCCGCGCTTCACGGTGAGCAGGGTGGATATCGACAGGCCGGGCCCCACCTATACCATTGATACTTTGCGTGACCTCCGGACCCAGCGCCCGGAGGCGGACCTGTTCTTTATTACCGGCGCGGATGCGCTGGCACAGATCCTGTCCTGGAAAGACATTGATGAGCTGTGGTCACTGGCTCATTTCGTTGGTGTGACCCGTCCGGGGCACGTGCTCGACGGTATGGGCCGGAAGGATGTCAGCCTGTTGGAGGTGCCGGCCATGGCGATTTCCTCCACGGATTGCCGGGCCAGGGTGGCCGTGAACAACCCTGTCTGGTACCTGGTACCGGACGGGGTGGTGCAATACATCGCCAAATATGGACTGTACGCCGAGGGTCTACCTCCCGAGGCTGTGCGAATTACCGAAACAGACGAGCCAGCAAGTACTGAATGAGTTTTCAATGAGTCAGGAACAGCCCCCCGTCCGCAGCCGCCGCGAACTGCGGCAGGCCAGAGATGAGAAGACGGCTACCGGGTCTACGGGCCCGGGCCAGGTTTCGCCTGCCTCAAAACAACGCCGTGCGGCCGACGCACCGGTGGATTCCGTCCCGGAACAAACCCAGGCCCAGCGGTCATCGCAGATCCGGGCCCGGGACCGCGCCGCCCTGCGCACCATCAAGGAACTTGAAGAAAAAGAAGGACAGCTCTCGGCCGGCGGACCTCCCACCCGCAGGCAGTTGAGGCTCCAGCAACTCAAAGAACAGGCCGTCACCTCGGCCAACCCCATCATCGCGGCCCCGATGGGTAGGCCGCTGCCCACCGCCCCCGGCTCTGCGGCCGGCGCCAAGCCGGGATCTGCAGCACCGGGCACGGCAGGTCCCCGCCCTGCAGCCCCGGGCACGGCAGGTCCCCGCCCGGCAGCACCCGGCGCGGGAACGGGGCTTCCCGACGGCATGAGCGTGGAGCAGGCACTTGCGGCCCGCGGCCTCATTGCCGAGCAGGCCAAGAACCAGCTCGCCAAGATGGAGCACATAGCCTCGCTCGACCCCGAAATCGTGGACCCGGACATCCTCGCGGAACAGATCGCCCTCGCAGAGCGTGCCGCTGTCCTCAACCGCCGGGCCATGGCCAAGCAGAAGCTGGCCGAGCAGGCAATACCGCCCGCCCCGCAGGACGCGCCGGTGCAGGGTGCGCCCGTGCAAGGCCGGCCGACGCAGGCTGCCCCCGCGCGGGCTGTACCTGCGCAGTCAACGCCAGGACAATCGGCTGGCCAGTCAGGCCCGGCCACCGCTGACAACCTTGCCATGGTCACGCCACTTGAATTCGTCCAGGTTCCAGGCGTTGACCGGCCTGTCATGAAACCTCCGGCAACCTCGTATGTACCGGTACAGACCCAGTCCGGAACTAAAGTACGGCCGGGTGGCAAGAGCCGCCGTCCTTCTCCGGCATCCCGGCAGGCGGCCGCCGCACCGGCACCGGGCGCAGCTTCAGGCCGTTCCCGGGTCATCGCCCGGGCCGAAGCCGCGGCCCGTGCTGCTGCCGAACCGAAGCGCATGGTTCCGGCTGCGCCGGACGAGGCGGTGGGGGAGAGCGAGGGTCGTTTCGAGGACCTGCGCGTTCCGGCGCGCTCCGCCCATGGCCTTGAGCCGCTGGACGCGGCTACGGCAGGCCTGACCCGCGCAAAGCGGCTCCGGCTTATGCAGGTCCTCGTCCTGGCCTTCGGGATTGTGGCCCTCGTTTCCGGCGTCATCCTCATCGCCACCGGCATCTCTCGCTGACCGGCAGCGCCCCCTTACAAAGCTTAAGAAAACTACAAGGAGTCCCGTGACTGCATCAGATTCATCCATCGCCACAGCCCGCCACGCCGCCAAGGCCGCCGCGGACAAGATCGCCCACGATATTGTGGCGCTCGATGTCAGCRAACGCCTCGCGCTGGCAGACGTCTTCCTTATCGCGTCCGCACCGAGCGAACGCCAGGTCAATGCCATCGTGGATGGCATTGAAGAGGAACTGTCCAAGCAGGATCTCCGTCCGGTCCGCCGCGAAGGCCGCGCCGGCGGACGCTGGGTACTGCTCGACTACTCGGACATCGTGATCCACGTCCAGCACGAAGAAGACCGCGTCTTCTACGCCCTGGAGCGCCTGTGGAAGGATTGCCCCGTCGTCGACCTGCAGCTTGCCGATGACCCATCAGCCAAGGCATCCGCCGCTTCAGAGACCGAATAACCGGCCTCACCGGCCCGAATATGCCCGATTTGGAATTTTCGGAAATGCTGGTCTAAGATATTTGAGTTGCTCCGGAGATCACGGAGCAGCGAAGGTCCGGGGCTGTGGCGCAGCTGGTAGCGCACCTGCATGGCATGCAGGGGGTCAGGGGTTCGAGTCCCCTCAGCTCCACCGGATAGTCCGCCGGAATCGAAAGATTCCGGCGGACTTTTTTGTTGCCGGGGAGTCGAGAGGGTCGCGGGTGGCGCCAGCGGTACGCACTTCCCCTGGCGTGCGCAGGGGAGAATCCCCTTCGACGGGGACTTCTCCACATCATGACCTTTTTGCCGGCCAGCGGCTCCCGATTGGCGCCCCGGCCGGATTTCCATTAAGCTAATCAGGTTGCTTCGAGCGGCCGGAACGGTCAGCGGAGCGGCGGTTTGGGGCTGTGGCGCAGCTGGTAGCGCACCTGCATGGCATGCAGGGGGTCAGGGGTTCGAGTCCCCTCAGCTCCACCAAACCGGACCATGTGTCCACAAAAAGAGCCACCCGGCCGGGTGGCTCTTTTTGTTTAGCCCGATACTATTGGCTGCCGATGCCGATGCCGATGCCGATGGCGATGGCGCTGCCGCTGCCGCTGGCACACAGCTCAGGCAGTCAGATCCAGATGGCTCAGATCCAACCCGTCCGGCGCAGCGGCGGCTGGTCTCCGCCGGCACGCTGGACCAGGATCTGGTTTACTCCCGTCATGCCGGCTTCAAAGCCCAGGGCGCTCGAGGCCATGTACAGCCGCCATATCCGCGCCCGTCCCAGGCTTGTGAGGCCAACGGCTTCGTCCCAGTTGGTCTCCAGCCGTCGAACCCACGCCCGCAGCGTCAGGGCGTAGTGCTGGCGCAAGGCCTCAACGTCAAGGACCTCGAACCCGCCGCCCTCCAGCGCGGTGACCACTTCGCCGAGGCTGAGCATTTCGCCGTCCGGGAAGACGTAGCGCGGGATAAACGAGTCAGGGTCCGGTTTGGTGGGCCCGGCATTCCAGGAAATGGCGTGGTTGAGCAGCCGGCCGCCGGGACGGAGCAGGCCGTGCAGCACCCCCGCATAGTGCGGCATCTGTTCCCGGCCGACGTGCTCGGACATACCAATGGAACTGATCGCGTCAAAGGGGCCGTCGTCGATATCCCGATAATCCTGCACACGGATGTCAATCTTTTCAGTCAGGCCCGCCTCGGCGGCCCGCTTGCGGGCAAACACAGCCTGCTCCGAAGAGAGGGTCACCCCCACCACGGTGACGCCGTAGCTCTGGGCCGCGTGCAGGGCAAAGCTGCCCCAGCCGCAGCCCACGTCCAGCACCCTCATCCCGGGCTTGAGGCCGAGCTTCCGGCAGACCAGGTCCAGCTTGGCCTTCTGCGCCCCGTCCAGCCCGGCCGGAAGCCCGCTGTTGTCCGCGTAGGAGGCCTCACCCCACACGGCGCACGAGTAGACCATCGACGCTCCCAGCACGAGGGCGTAAAAGTCGTTACCGACGTCGTAATGGTGCGAGATTGCCGCCGCATCCCGCTGCCGCGTGTGGAGTTGCCCCCGCCGGGTGACCCTTGCCTCTTCCGGCGGCGGGGCCGGGTTGGGGCCCACCGCCCCCAGCCGGACGGCCGTACCCAGCAGCGTGGCCAGCTCGCGGGGCGCCAGCGGCCGGAAGGGGCCGGGCTCGGAAAACTTGCCCACCGAGCTCAGGGCGGCGAAGGCCGCGAAGATATCGCCCGGCGCGTCGATCTCCCCGGCAACGTACGCCCGGCTCAACCCCAGCTGACCGGGCGACCACAATATGCGACGCAGCGCCCGGCGGGACCTGAACTCGAGTACCGGTGCGTCCGGCGGCCCTGCCTCGGAACCATCCCATGCGCGCAACCTGAGAGGAATCTCATCAGTACCCAGGACGATGCCCAGCGCTTTCGCCAGCAGTGACGCTGCCCGATTTTCCGTTGCCATGGTCCGTGCCTTTCTTCAGGTATGGCCCAACAGTACGACGACGGCGCGCGCCTGTCAGTGCAGCGGCCCGATTATCATGGGGGAGTGAATGAGTCCCTGCCGCCGTGCCCCGAATGTGCCAGTGTCTACACCTACGAGATGGGTGCGCTCCTGGTTTGCCCGGAGTGCGGCTACGAGTGGGCCGCCGGGGCAACGCCCGAGGCCGGGGAAACCGGGCCGCGGGTCATCAAGGATGCGGTGGGCAACGTCCTGGCGGACGGCGATACCGTGACGGTGGTCAAGGACCTGAAAATCAAGGGCAGTTCCAGTGTCATCAAAGTGGGAACCAAAGTCCGCGGCATCAGGCTCGTGGACGGTGTGGGCGATCACGACATCGACTGCAAAGTGGATGGCGTGGGGCCCATGCAGCTGAAATCCTCCGTGGTGAAGAAGGTCTAGCGGAACCCGGCCAGCAGATATGGAAAACGAAACTACCGACGTTGTGGTCATCGGCGCGGGGCAGGCAGGGCTCTCGGCGGCCTACCACCTGCAGCGCAGGGGACTCGAATACCAAGTCCTCGACGCCGAGAAAGGTCCCGGCGGTGCGTGGCGGCATCGCTGGAAAAGCCTCGTCATGGCCACAGTCAACGGCATCAGCGACCTCCCCGGAATCGCCAAGCCCGACGTGGACCCGGCGGAACCCAGCTCAGAGTTCCTGAGCCGGTACTTCGATGCCTACGAGCGGGAAGTCGGGATCAAGGTCCTTCGGCCGGTCAAGGTCGCTTCCGTTACCAAAGAGGATACGGACCCGTCGGGGAGACTGAGGGTCGGTTCTGACCGGGGTAACTGGTCAGCCAAGGCGGTCATCAACGCCACCGGCACCTGGACCAGGCCGTTCTGGCCCATCTATCCGGGCCGCTCCACGTTCCAAGGCCGGCAGCTGCACGTGGCCGATTACGTCTCCGCAGACGAATTCCGCGGCCTTCACGTCCTCGTGGTGGGCGGCGGGATTTCCGCCGTCGGGCTGCTGGACGAGATCTCACAGGTCACCACCACCAGCTGGTTCACCCGGCGCGAGCCCGAATGGCGTGACGCCACGTTCGACTCCCAGGCCGGGCACAACGCCGTCGCCCTCGTTGAAGAACGCGTCCGGCAGGGGCTGCCCCCGCAAAGTGTCGTGGCCGTGACGGGCCTCATCTGGACGCCCGCCCTCCGGGCTGCAGAAAAGCGGGGCGCGCTGCACCGGCAGCCCATGTTCACTTCCATAGAGCCCGACGGCGTCCGGCTCACCGATGGCAGCCTCCTCCGGGCAGACGTGATCCTATGGGCAACGGGATTCCGTGCCGAGCTTGACCACCTCGCGCCGCTGCACCTCAGGGGACCAGGCGGCGGGATCGCCATGGAAGGAACCCAAGTGGCGGCCGAGCCGCGCGTGCACCTGGTGGGCTACGGCCCGTCGTCGTCCACCATCGGCGCGAACCGCGCGGGCAGGGCGGCCGTGGCGGCCATCCTGAAGCTGCCTGCGTTTCAGCAGTGACAGCCCCAACACCCAGCACACTCCCGGACGGCAGGAACCACGTGGCAGAGAACAGCCTTGAGGACATCTTCGGCACGCTCAGGCGATACCCGGACGTCGAGGCGCCCAACCTGCAGGCCTGGGACGCCACGGACAGGCTCCTGCTTGAAGCCGCGGCCGGCCGGCTAGGTCCGGACAGTCGCCTGGCAGTAATCGGTGACCGCTACGGTGCTCTGACCCTCGGCGCCCTGTCAACACTCGGAGTCCGGCGCGTCCGCGTGCACGAGGACCTCATCACGGGCGAGCGCGCCCTGCGGAACAACGCAACTGCCCTGGGGCTGGCAGGCTTCGAGCAGTTGCCGCTGGGGGAGCAATTGCTTATTGGTGCGGGGACCGTGCTGCTGCAGCTGCCCAGGACCCTGGCCGAACTCGAGGAAATCGCCGACGCCGTGGCCCGGTACGCGGCCCCGGACGCTGTGCTCATCGCCGGCGGGCGGATCAAGCACATGTCGCTGGGGATGAACGCTGTCCTGGAGCGCCACTTCCGGACCGTCCAGCCCCAGCTGGCCCGGCAAAAGTCCCGGCTCATCATCGCCAGTGGGGCCAGGCCGGCCTCTACGGATACCGCCACGGAGGAAGAGGCCGCGGACAGCGAGCACCCCGCTGTCGGACGCCCCGCCGTCGAACACCTGGCCGAACTGGACCTTGACGTTGCTGCGCACGGCGCCGTTTTCGCCGGCACGAAGCTGGACATCGGCACCAGGTTCCTGTTGACCTTCCTGCCGGAGATGCCCGCGGCCCGGCATGCCGTGGACCTCGGGTGCGGCACCGGTATTCTCGCTGCCATGTACGCCCGGCAGAATCCCGGAACCCGGGTCACGGCCACGGACCGATCCGCCGCTGCCGTCGCGTCGGCACAAGCCACTTCCCGGGTAAACGGCCTCGCGGACCGGATCACCGCACTGCAGGATGACGCCATGAGCACACTGCCCGCGCAAAGCGCCGATCTGATCCTGTTGAACCCGCCGTTCCATCTGGGCGCCAGCGTTCATGCCGGGGCCGGAACAAAGCTGTTCGAGGCGGCAGCCAGGGTCCTTGCCCCAGGCGGCCAATTGTGGACAGTCTTCAACCGCCATCTGCACTATCTCTCCGTACTGGAGCGTTTGGTCGGCCCCACCACGGTCAGGGGCAACAACCCGAAATTCACGGTGGCGGTCAGCACTAAGCGGGCCTAGGCATCCGGCCGCGTCGTGCTCTGGTTCCGGCTCTGGGCGTGCGTTAGGCGGTAACGTACCATTCAGACATCATCATTACGCGGCCGCAAACCATAGGGGAGACCGTGCCAGAAATACGCCAGCCCTCGGCTCCACGGCGCGGGACCAACCTGCCGCGCATGGGGGACTTCAACCTGACGGTGATCCTCGATGCCATCCGGCGGTCATCAGGCGGCCTGAGCCGCGTTGAACTGGCCCAGATCGTGGGCCTCTCGCCGCAGACCATCTCCAACATTTCGCGCCGCCTCCTGGACCAGCACCTGATTGTTGAAGCCGGCAAGGAAGGCAGCGGTCCGGGCAAACCGCGCACCATGCTGCGGCTCAACCCGGCGGGCATGTATGCCGTGGGCGTCCACCTGGACCCCGCCGTTACCACCTTTGTGGTCCTTGACCTTGTGGGCGCAGTGGTGCAGCATTCCCGCATTAAAACCCCCGGCGGCAACGATCCCGCCGCCACGATCGCCACCATGGCCACCGAAATCGGACTGCTGGTTGCAGAATCCGGTGTGGACACGACTAAGATCGCGGGCCTGGGCCTGGCTGCCCCCGGACCGATCGATTTGGACAACGGCACCGTGGTTGACCCGCCGCTGCTGCCGGGCTGGGACCGGGTTGAACTCCGGAACGCCCTGGCCAAGGCCACCGGGTACTCCGTTCTGGTGGACAAGGACGTCACCAGCGCAGCCGTCGCCGAAACCTGGGCCGGCGGCCCCAGCGGCGCGGGGAGCTTCGTGTTTATGTACATGGGCACTGGCATCGGCTGCGGCATTGTGCTCAACGATGAAGTGGTGCGTGGAACGTCAGGGAACGCCGGTGAGATCGGCCACATCGTGGTGGATCCGGACGGCCCGGCCTGTGACTGCGGCCTGCGGGGCTGCGTGAAGTCTTCTGTCATCCCGAAGGTGCTGGTGGCGGAAGCCGTTGCTGCCGGAATTCTCGATGGTTCCGCGGAGCACACCAGCGGCGCTGAGGTGCAGGAAAGCTTCGCCCAGCTGTGCGACCTCGCCGACGCCGGCGATGAGAAAGCACTGGCCATCATCGACAAGTCGGCAGTCCTCGTGGCGCGGGCGGTCTCGGTGGTCACCAACACGCTGGATGTGGAAAGGGTGGTGTTCGGCGGCCCGTTCTGGAGCCGGATCGCGGACCGCTACCTTGAGAAAATCCCGGCGCTGGTGGATGCCAACAGCGCGGCCCGCCTGATCCATACCATCGAGGTTGTGGGCACGGGAGTGGGTGAGGATGTTGGCGCCATTGGTGCTGCCTGCCTGGTCCTGGAGCATACCCTGGCGCCGCGGGCACAGCGGCTTCTGCTGGAAGTCTAACCGCGGCTCCTTGCCTGCGGCAGGGGGCCCATCTAGCATGTGCATATCGCCGCGGCTGGGGCCCGCAGTCAAAAGGGACAGCAGCCATTGATTGAATGGAGCATCATGCGTCCTCGGGCCTTCAAAATCACGTCATTCAGCGCGGCAGTCGTCATTGCGCTGACGGCGTGTTCACCAGCCGCGCCCCAAGCGGAAACCAAAACCCTCAAGGTGGTCTACCAGAAGACGGACTCCTTCACCGCACTGGACAGTATGTTCCAGGCGGCCAAGGAGGAATTTGAAGYCGCGCACCAAGGCGTCACGGTTGCCTTGGAGCCTATCCAGGCGAACGACGACGACTACGGCACCAAGCTTGCCCTGGCCCTTCGCTCGCCTTCCACAGCCCCGGACGTTTTCTACGAGGACACGTTTAAGGTTCGCTCCGACGTTGACGCCGGGTATCTCCTTAAACTGGACAGCCACCTCGACGGGTGGAAGGACTGGGACACGTTTGAGGAGGGTGCCAAAGCCGCGGGACTGGGGGACGACGGCGGCACGTACGCGGTCCCCCTGGGCACCGACACCCGGGCCATCTGGTACAACAAAAAAGTCCTCGCGGCTGCAGGCGTCGGTGTCCCCTGGGAGCCCCGCACCTGGCAGGACATCCTGGACACCGCCCGGAAAATCAAGGCGAGCAACCCCGCCGTGGTGCCGTTCAACATGTACGCCGGCAAGGCCACCGGCGAAGGCACCGTGATGCAGAGCTTCTACGAGCTGCTCTACGGAACCGGGGCCGAACTCTACGACGCTCAGGCCAAGAAGTGGGTGCTGGGGTCGCAGGGATTCAAGGACTCGCTGGGCTTCCTCAAAACCCTCTATGACGAAAAGCTGGCTGTCTCCCCGGCCGAGGCCCTCGACGCAAACGTGTGGAAGAAGGTCTTCGGGGAGTGGCTCCCGCAGGGCAAGATGGCCGCCACGGTGGAAGGTTCCTACACGCCMTCCTTTTGGCAGAAGGGCGGCAGCTACGAGTGGCCGGAGTACGGCCAGGACATGGGCGTGACCGCTTTCCCCACGCAGAACGGCCAGGCGCCCGGCGGAGTCAGCATGTCCGGCGGGTGGACGCTGGCGGCCGGGGCAGGGACCAAGGACCCCCAGCTGGCGTTCGATTTCCTCGCCACTGCCTTGAACCGGAAGAACTCCCTGGCCTTCGACATCGCAAGCTCCCAGATTGCCGTGCGTAAGGACGTCGCCGCTGATGCCGCGTACCAAGGGGCCAACCCGTTTGTGAAGGATGTCTCCGAGCTTGTGGCTGTCACGCACTACCGCCCGGCCACGGCCGATTACCCACGGATCTCGGCGGCAGTCCAGGCGGCCACCGAGGCTGTGATCACCGGTGCGAAATCCCCTGCGCAGGCCGCTGCAGAGTATGACACGGCGGCGAAGGGCATCGTGGGTGACGCCAAAACTGTTATAAAGTAGCCCGTGGCAACTACCCTTTCCCCGCGGCGGCGCGCCGCAAGCCGGGTTCATCAGCTGCTGCGTCGGCGGGCGCGGCTGCTGCCGGTGCTCCCGGCCGTGCTGCTCCTGCTGGTGTTCCTGGCCGGCCCCGTCCTGTGGGCCTTCCACGCCTCGTTCACCAACGCCGCCCTGACCGGCCGCAACGCCCGCAGCCCTGGCTGGGTAGGGCTCGAGAATTACCAGCGCCTCTTCACCGATCCGGTGCTGCCCCTCTCCCTTACCCTGACCGTCATCTTCGTCGCGGGCTCGGCCATCGTGGGCCAGAACCTGCTGGGACTGGCTATCGCCATCCTGATGAGGCGGGCGCGCCGGCCGGTGGCCGCCGTCGTCGGAACCGCGGTGGTGGCTGCCTGGGTGCTGCCGGAGATTGTGGCGGCGTTCGCCGCTTACGCGTACTTCAGCCGAGACGGGACGCTGAACCAGGTCCTGGGCTCTCTGGGACTCGGCCGGCCCGACTGGCTGTACTCGTTTCCGATGGTGGCCATCATGCTCGCCAACATTTGGCGCGGCACGGCCTTCTCCATGCTGGTGTACCGCGCCGCCCTGGACGATGTTCCCGGCGAGGTCACGGAGGCGGCCCTGATGGACGGCGCCAGCGGCTGGCAGCGGCTGGCCTACGTGACCCTCCCGATGATCCGCGGCAGCATCGCCACCAACCTCATGCTCATCACGCTGCAGACGCTGGCTGTCTTCACCCTCATCTGGGTCATGACGGCGGGCGGCCCCGCCAATGCCAGCACAACACTGCCAGTCCTGGCATACCAGGAGGCCTTCAAGTTCGGTGACATCGGGTACGGAACGGCAGTGGCGTCCGTGCTGATCCTGATTGGCCTGGTTTTCGGTGCGGCCTATGTCCGGCTCCTGCGGGTGTCCAAGCAATGACGACGCCGGGGCGGGCCGCAGGGGCACCGCGGCCGTGGGGAGCCGGTGCGGTCTCTCGGGCGCAGCAGCGTGCCCGTGTTCCGGCGGACGCAGCCCTGATCCTGATAGGCGCCTGTTTTGTGCTGCCGCTGCTGTGGCTGGTATTGGCCTCCCTTGATGCCTCCGCCGGTCACGAGGTGCGGCTCCCCAGGCAGCTCTCCCTCACCAACTTCGCGGCGATCACGACACCGGGGCTGCTGTTCCAGCCACTGTGGAACAGCATGGTGCTGTCCGCCGGGACTGCCGCCGTCAACCTCGTAGCAGCAGTCCTGGCGGCCTACCCGCTCTCCCGGTACCAGTCCCGGTTCAACAGGCCTTTTATGTATACGATCCTGTTCGGGACGTGCCTGCCGATCACCGCCATCATGGTCCCGGTGTATGGCCTGTTTGTGCAGCTGAACCTCCTGGATTCCATGGCAGCCACGATTTTCTTCATGRCCACCACCACGCTGCCCATGGCGATCTGGATGACGAAGAACTTCATGGACGCAGTGCCGGTATCGCTGGAAGAGGCAGCCTGGGTGGATGGCGCC
Organism: Pseudarthrobacter sp. 01T43; assembly: GCF_056398665.1. Classification (NCBI taxonomy): domain Bacteria; kingdom Bacillati; phylum Actinomycetota; class Actinomycetes; order Micrococcales; family Micrococcaceae; genus Pseudarthrobacter; species Pseudarthrobacter sp. 01T43. Next base: position 77,808 of record NZ_JBFTPV010000002.1, read on the forward strand.
TCCGGATTGATGGCCCTGCGGACCATCGTGTTGCCGTTGATGCGGCAGGGGCTGGGCGTGGTGTTCATCTTTGTGTTCATCCAGGCCTGGGGGAACTTCTTTGTTCCCTTCGTGCTGCTCCTGTCCGAAGCCCGGCAGCCCGCGGCAGTGTCGATCTTCAGCTTCTTCGGGCAGCATGGGGCAGTCGCTTATGGCCAGTTGGCCGCCTTTTCCATCCTGTACTCGGTGCCGGTCCTGGCCCTCTACGTCATTGTGGCCAGAGGCGCCGGCAACTCCTTCGCCCTGTCAGGTGCCGTCAAAGGCTAGACCTGACCTGGATCAAATCAGGGTTTTAGCAACACACCCTAGACCTGCCGGGCCGAAGCAGTCAGTCGATGTCTTCAATGACAGTCCCAAAGGGGATGCTGTCATCGAGGTGGGCCTGATGGCCGTGAGGCAGGTTAAGTACCCGCACACCGTGGGCCTGATCCGCCGCCGACTGCATCAGGATGGGCCGAACGGTGTTGACGAAACTCGCGCTTTTGTCGGCGAGATAGTCCTGGTAACTGGCTGGTAGCTCAATCATTCCAACAGGATAGACCTGACGGACCCGCCATGGGGAGGGGTCCCCATGGCGGTCCGGATCGCAGCTGGCTTGGATGGGATGGCGGGCGGCGTGCAGCCGCCCGGCTCAACCGTCAGTCCACGGTCACCAGGCAGCAGCCATCAGGGGGAATTCCATTGCTTCAGACCAGTGCGCCTGCACGCATCGAACCGGCGGAACTGGCCCGTGCACAGCAGGTGGTGGCGAACATTTCCCGCAGCTTCGATGCCAAAGTGGTGGGCCAGGCACGGCTTCGTGAGTCCCTGCTGGTGGGCCTCCTGACCGGCGGGCACATCCTGCTGGAAAGTGTTCCGGGGCTGGCGAAGACCACCGCCGCCCAGACCGTGGCCGAGGCCGTGAGTGCGGAGTTCCGGCGGATCCAGTGCACCCCGGACCTGCTGCCGAGCGACATCGTGGGAACGCAGATTTACGACGCCGTCAAGGGCACCTTCATCACGCAGCTGGGTCCGGTGCATGCCAACATCGTCCTGCTCGATGAGATCAACCGCTCCAGCGCCAAGACCCAAAGCGCCATGCTCGAAGCGATGCAGGAACGGCAGACGTCCATCGGCGGGCAGGAGTACAAACTGCCCGCGCCGTTCCTGGTGCTCGCCACGCAGAACCCGATCGAGCAGGAGGGCACGTACCAGCTGCCGGAGGCGCAGATGGACCGCTTTATGCTCAAGGATGTGCTGGATTATCCGTCGCCCGCCGAGGAAACGGAGATCCTCCGGCGGATTGATGCCGGCATCTTCACCGGGGAGCAGAGACCTCCCGCCGCTGCTTCGCTGGACGCCGTGGTGGAGGTGCAGGACCTGGTCCGCCGGATCTACATCGACCCCGCCATCATCAACTACATCGTGGGGCTGGTGTTTGTCACCCGCAACGCCAGGCAGTACATCGACGGCCGGCTGGCGGGGTTCATCGAGTTCGGTGCCAGCCCGCGCGCCAGCATTGCCTTCAGCCAGGCTGCCCGGGCCGTGGCGCTCCTCAACGGCAGGGACCATGTGCTCCCGGAAGACGTGAAGTCCCTCGCGCACCGTGTGCTGCGGCACCGCCTGATCCTGGGGTTTGACGCTGTTGCCGAGCAGGTGCCGGTGGAGACGGTCATTGACGCCATCGTGGCCTCCGTGCAGACGCCCTGAGCCCGGCCTTGACCAGCCTCCTCCAGCGCGTGAAGTCGAAGATGGCCATCTTCGCCCACCGCCGGGCCCGTGGCATGCTCGACGGCGAATACGGTTCAGTCTTCCGGGGCCGCAGCCTCGACTTTGACGACCTCCGCGCCTACATCCCCGGCGACGAGGTCCGTGACATCGACTGGAAGGCTTCGGCCCGGCACGGGTCGCCGCTCATCAAACGTTATGTGGCCGTGCGGCGGCAGACCGTCCTGCTGGTGACTGATACGGGCCGGAACATGGCGGCGGAAGCCCGTGACGGCGAACCTAAGAAGGATATCGCCGTGATGGCCCTGGGAGTAGTGGGCTACCTCGCGCACCGGCACGGTGACGTGGTGGGCCTGGTTTGCGGTGACGGTCACGGCACGCACACCATCCCGGCCAAGGCGGGGGAGGCCCACTTGGAACGGATCCTGCGGGAGGTTGATTCAGCCACAACCCTGGACGCAGGCCCCAGCAGGATCGAGGCGCAGCTGCAACACGTGGCGCGCACGGTCAAGGGCAGGTTCCTGCTCTTCGTCGTTGCTGATGAACTCGCCGCCAGCCCGGACACCGAACAGCTGCTGTGCCGGCTGCGGGCCCAGCACGAAATCCTCTGGCTCACCCTCCGCGACGCGGACCTCGCCGGGGCCGACGGCGCCATGCAGGACGCCTTCGGTGTGGCTGACTTCGCGGCGCTGCCGGGGCACCTGGCTGCGTCACCGGCAATCATCCAGGCGTATGCAAAGGCAGCAGGGGAGCGGGACGCCGGCAGGCAGGCCATGTTCCGCCGTGCCGGCATCACCGAAGGCCACGTGACAGGTAGCAGCACGGTGATGACGGAATTGTTTGCCCTCTTGGAAAGGCACCGGCGTGCAGGCTGATCCCGGCCTAATCGGGCCGCTCCAGTACAGCCAGGGCTGGATGTGGGCAGGCGTTGCCCTGCTCACCCTGGCCCTGGGCTGGTACTGCTTCGTGTTCCTCAGCACCCGCCAGCGGAGGTCACCGGCACCGCCTGCCCGGTTCACTCCGCCGTCGGACCTTCATGACCTCAAGGAGGCCTACCTGCTGAGGATTGACGCCGTGACTGCCGACGCCGATGCCGGGTTACTGACAGCCCGCGAATCGCATCAGGAGCTGAGCCTGTTGGTGCGCCGGTTTGCCCGGGACGTTACCGGGGTGGACGCGCCCCGGATGACCCTGGCGGAGCTGCACGGGCACCCGCTGCCCGGTATCGCCGAGGCGGTCCGCCGGATCTATCCGGGGGAGTTCGGGGTGGAGCCGCTGCCGCCGCTTGGGCAATCGGCCGAGACGGCCCGCCAGGCGGTGTGGCAATGGAACTGATGTTTTGGTGGCTGATCCCGTTCGCGCTGCTCCTGGTGGCGGTGGCCCTCTGGCGTGCCTTCCGCCCGGACCCGCAGGCAAACGCACGACGCCGGCCGGTGGCCCATGCGGACCGCCTCACCGCCCTGCCCGAATACCAGGCTGCCCTCCGGCGCCACCGCCGCTGGCTCGCCCTGGCGGCGCTCGCGGCCGGGACCCTGCTGGTGTCCGCCGTGGCCGCGGCGGCCCGCCCGATGGAGCTGACCACCATCCGGCCGGAGCAGCGGAACCGGGACATCATGCTGTGCCTCGACAGTTCCGGCTCCATGAGCAGCGCAGATTCTGCCGTGGTGGAGGTCTTTGGCATCCTGGCGAAGGACTTCGACGGCGAAAGGATCGGGCTCACCATCTTCGACAGCAGCGCCGTCCAGGTCTTCCCGCTCACTGATGACTACGAATACGTGCAGGAACAGCTCAAGCTTGCCAAGGCCGCCTTCGACGGAGACTCCGGCAGTGCGGGCTTCCTGGACGGCACGTGGAGCGGCCGGGGATCGTCGCTGATCGGCGACGGCCTGGCGTCCTGCGTCAACGGCTTCCCAGGCGCAGCTGGCTCTGAAAACGGGGCCTCTGGCAGCGCCGGCTCTGGAAACGGCGCTGGCACAAACCAGGATGCAGGCAAGCAGCGCTCGCGTTCGGTTGTCCTGGCCACAGACAACTACCTCTCCGGCGATCCGATCTTCACCCTGGAGCAGTCGGGTGCCCTGGCCCAGGAGCGCGGCGTCCGGGTGTACGCGCTGAATCCCGGTGACTTCGATTACGGTCCCGGGCCCGGGCAGCCCGGTGCCAGGCTGCGCGCAACAGCCGAAGCCACCGGCGGGGCCTACTACCCGCTGGACACCCCGGATGCCGTGGCGGACATCGTACGCAGAGTTCAGGCTACGGAAGCTGCCGCGATGAAGGGCGCGCCGCGCGCCGTGGTCTCGGACCTGCCAGACGTGCCACTGACGGTGGCACTTCTGTCCGGGTTGGTCCTGGCAGGCGCGTCCTGGCGGCTGAGGCCATGACCCTGCAACCCATCCTGCCCTGGTGGCTGATGGCCACCTTCATGGCCGTCGCCGGGCTGTTTCTGGGCTGGCAGCTGGTCCGGGCGTCACGGCAGCGCGGCGCCCGCGCCGGCAGCCGCATCCGCAGCGACGGCAGCCAGTTCCGTGAGTGGCTGTTCAGGAGCGGCCTGGTGCTGTTGCTCCTGGCCGCTGCCCTCAGGCCGGGGGTTCCCGGCGGCACCGCCCAGGCCGCCACTGCGGACGTCAATGTCTTCTTTATGGTGGACACCAGCAGCAGCATCGTGGCCGAAGACTATGGTGACCACTCGCCCAGGCTCGACGGTGTCCGCCAGGACATCATGGCCATCGCGGGCGAACTGGCCGGAGCCCGTTTTTCCCTCCTGACGTTCGACAGCAACGCCATTGTCCGAATGCCGCTCACCACAGACACGTCCGCCCTGGATACTGCCGTCACTGTCCTGCAGCCGCAGGTGACCGCCTTTTCAAAGGGGAGCAGCATCACGGCTGCCCGAAAGCTGCTGGCTGAGCGGCTGCGTTCAGCGCGCGACAGCCACCCCGAACGGCCCCGGCTGGTCTACTACCTGGGCGACGGGGAACAGACCAGTGCCGCGGCACCCGAGGCCATCAAGGTCGACGGCGGCCTGGTCAACGGGGGAGCCGTGCTGGGCTACGGCACCCCGGAAGGCGGCCGGATGAGGGAGACTACCGGGCCGCGTTCGGGCAGTAACGGCGGGGCGGGCTACATCCAGGACCGGACCGCAGGAGTTGGCAGGGACGCGCTGTCCGTCATCGATGAAGGGAAGCTGCAGTGGATCGCCGCCCAGTTGGGGGTTCCGTATGTCCACCGTTCGGCCGGCGATGCCGTGGCGCCGATGATGCAGGCAGCGGATCCCGGCAAGCTCGAACGGGCACCGGATGGCGCCGGTCTGGACGGCCGCCGTGAGCTCTACTGGATCTTCGCACTTGGCGCGTTCCTGCTGGGTCTGCGGGAGGCGGTCCTGCTCCTACGCCAGTGGCGCCGGCTCCCGGCTGCACGGGTGAGTCCGGACGCTGCCCGAACCCTGGCGGAGGCGCGGAAATGAAAATCCCGGCAAAGGCCCCCACGAATTCCCCGGCCCCACGTGCCAAGTCCGCACCTGGCCCGTCCTCACGTGAATTGTCCACAGACGGCCGGTCTCCTGAGGCCGGTCTGCAACGCCGTCGCCGCCTGCTGTGGTGGTCCCTCCTGCCGGTCCTGCTGGTCCTGTGCTTGGCCGCCAAGCTGCTCAGTGTGGGTATGCTCGGCGGGAATGCAGGCAGGGCTTTCGACGCCGGCGACTCCGGCGCAGTGGCCGATGCCGCGGCGGGGCTCCGCATCGCCAACTTCACGGAACCGCACAAGGCGCCCTTCGCGGCAGGTGACGGCTTGTTCCTCGCCGGGGACTACACCGGAGCCCGCCGCAGCTTCGAGGAGGCACTGCAGCTGGCGGGCCGGACCGATGAATGCTTCATCCGGGTCAACCTGGCGCTCAGCATCGAACGCCTCGGTGATGCCAAAGCCACGGCGGAGGACCCGACGGCCGCGGCCCGGCTCTTCGCCGAAGGCCTGGCGGTTGTCAAGGCAGCCCCGGACGGCTGCGTAAACCCCAGCGCCGTGGGCGACTCCGGGCCCGGGGCGGCAGACAAGCTGAAGCAGGCGGCAGAACGGCTAACCAAAAAATCGACTGAAGCTGCCGCCGGTACCACCACGCCTGACCCGGCCAAGAAGCCCGGGCAAGCTGATCAACCGGCCGAACCGGGGAACCAAAGCCAGCTCGACCAGCTCAAGGACAGCACCCGGGAGRCCCAGAGAGAGCGGAATTCCGGGCAGGAGCGGGACGAGTACCTCCGGGACGCTGACTTCGGTTCCGGGCCGGACCGGCCCTGGTAGGCGAAGAAAATTCTGTGCCGTCACGAAACAAGCCGTAAAGCTGCGTCTTAATTCGGCGGACAACTTGAACGGGGTCCTTGCGGCTCCTAGAGTTCTATACAAGTTACCGAGGTAACGTGTCAGCGATCCTCCGATCCGGAGGGTGTGGGTGCCCCCATGTGGGCCTGACATTTGCTCACGGCGAACTTCGTCCAGGCGTAACAGTCGCGGCTGCGTCCCTGTGAAGTTTTTCCGTGTTCCCCAAACTCAATTCATTGCCCGGCCTACCGTCACATATTGCTGACCGGACGCCGCCAATGGCCCAAAGCCAAGGACGCAAATGTCACCGCCAAGCCTTATCGAAACGCATCCAAATCTTTCCGAGACCGCCCCCGTGGCCCTTTCCTATGAACTCTTCCCGCCGCGTTCGCCGGCTGCTGCTGAGTCGCTCTGGACCACCATCCGGGAACTGGAAACCACCGAGCCGGACTATGTCTCCGTCACGTACGGTGCCAGCGGCTCAAACCGGGACACCGCCGTCGAACTCATCAACCGGCTGCTGCTGGAAACCACCCTGCGTCCGCTGGCGCACCTGACCTGTGTGGGCAACACTCCGGAGGAACTCGCGGAGATCATCGGGGACCTGCTGGATACCGGGGTGCGCGGCATCCTGGCGCTCCGCGGCGACCGCCCCCAGGACGGCGCACCGCCGGTTGCCGGGTCACTCCGGTATGCACAGGACCTGATCGAACTCATCCGCCGTGTTGAACAGCTGCGCTCGGCGCTGCTGTGCGCCGGCAAGATCGCAGTGGGTGTGGCGGCCTACCCCACGCGGCATCCGGAGTCTCCGAGTGTTGCCCACGACGTCGAGGTCCTGCTCGCGAAGCAGCGCTCCGGTGCGGACTTCGCCATCACGCAGGTCTACTTCCGTACCGAGCAGTACGCGGACCTCATCAGCAGGGCCCGCCGCGCCGGTGTAACCATCCCCATCATTCCGGGCGTTATGCCGCTGACCAGCCTGCGGCGTGTCACCCGGCTCGGCGAACTCGCAGGCGTGGAACCGGTACCGGAACTCCTCGCACGCCTGGCCGGCGCCGAGACCGACGCAGAACGTCTCCGCATCGGAGTCAGGGCCACCGTTGACCTGGCCAATGCGGCCCTCGACGCTGGCGCGCCAGGCATCCACCTCTACACCTTCAACGAACACGTCAGCGCGCTGGAGGTGCTGGACAAACTGGCACTTCCGCGCCACGTCCGTTCAGTTGGCCGCCGCAGCGCAGCCGTCCGGTCCAGCGCCACAAGGCACCCCCAGCTGGCCAGCTGACCGCCCGCACCTCCCCAGACCATTCTCAGCTTTAACATTCAAGGAATCTCTCATGACTGAACAGAACACCCCCGCCACTCCGTTCCCGGCCGCTTCCCTCCTGGGCTACCCGCGCATCGGCCGCCGGCGTGAACTCAAGAAGGCCGTCGAGGCCTACTGGGCCGGCAAGATCGACGCCGCAGCGCTGGACGCCGCCGCCAAGGACATCCAGCTGACCATCGCCAAGCGCCTGCAGGAACTCGGCCTCACCGAGGCCGCCGCCGTTCCGGGCACGTTCTCCTACTACGACCAGGTCCTGGACGCCACCGCGCACCTCGGCGCGGTTCCGGCCCGTTTCGGCAAGCTCCTCAACGCCGAGGGCCAGCTGGACATCGACGGCTACTTCACCCTCGCCCGCGGCACCAAGGAACAGCAGCCGCTGGAAATGACCAAATGGTTCGACACCAACTATCACTACCTGGTTCCCGAGATTGGTCCGGAGACCAACTTCACCCTCGCCTCCAACCGCATCGTGGAGGAATTTGAGTTCGCTCTCGCCAACGGCATCGAGACCCGCCCGTACATCGTGGGCCCGGTAACCTACCTGCTGCTCTCCAAAGCCTCCGACGACGCCCCGGCCGGCTTCGCTCCGCTGTCCCGCCTTGAGGACGTGCTCCCGGTCTACGTGCAGCTGCTCGAAAAGCTCGCCGCTGCCGGCGCCAGCTGGATCCAGCTCGACGAGCCGGCACTGGTTGTTGACCAGGACACCCCGGCTGCCGAAATCGAAGCTGCGGTTGCCCGTGCTTACGAGGTGCTGGCCGGTGCGGCCAAGCGCCCGCAGATCCTCGTGTCCACCCCCTACGGCGCCCTCGACGGCCAGCTCGGTACGTTGGCCGCCACGAACATCGACGCCCTGCACATCGACGCCTTCAAAGGCGCGGTCCCGTCCGCAGCAGCACTGGCGGGCCTCGGCAACAAGACCCTGGTTGCGGGCGTCGTGGATGGCCACAACATCTGGCGCAACGACCTCGCCGCCTCCGCCGCCAAGCTGGACGACCTGAAGGCCGCGGCCGGGAAGCTCGCAGTCAGCACGTCCACCTCCACCCAGCACGTCCCGCACGACGTCACCGAAGAGGGCCAGCTCACCGCAGAGCTCCGCAGCTGGCTGGCCTTCGCGGACCAGAAAGCTGTTGAGGTGAAGACCCTCGCGTCCTACCTGGCCGATCCCTCCTCCGCCAAGGCAGCCATCGATGAGGCTTCGGCCGTCATCGCCGCCCGCGCCACTGCTGCCGGCGTGCGCCGCGATGGCGTCCGGGCCCGCACCGGTGCCCTGACCGCCGCAGACTTCAGCCGCTCGGAGTACGCAGTCCGCGAGGCTGCCCAGGAGCAGGCCCTGCACCTGCCGCCGCTGCCCACCACCACCATCGGCTCCTTCCCGCAGACCTCCGAGATCCGCTCCGCCCGTGCCCGCAACAACAAGGGCGACCTCACCAACGGGCAGTACGAGCAGCTCATGAAGGACGAGATCAAGCGTGTTGTGGAGCTGCAGGAAGAGCTCGGCTACGACGTCCTGGTACACGGTGAGCCGGAACGCAACGACATGGTCCAGTACTTCGCCGAGAACCTCGAAGGCTTCGAYGTCACGGTCCACGGCTGGGTCCAGTCCTACGGCTCRCGYTGCACMCGTCCGTCCATCCTKTGGGGYGAYGTCACCCGCAGCGCCCCCATCACCGTGAAGTGGGCCGARTACGCSCAGTCSCTSACCAACAAGCCSATGAAGGGCATGCTCACCGGTCCGGTCACCATCCTGGCCTGGTCCTTCGTCCGCGACGACCAGCCGCTGGGCGAGACCGCCAACCAGGTKGGCCTGGCRCTGCGCGACGAAATCGCYGAYCTCGAAGCTGCCGGCATCARGGTCATCCAGGTGGACGAGCCSGCSCTGCGCGAACTCCTGCCSCTGCGCAAGGCSGACCACGCGGCCTACCTGAAGTGGTCSGTTGACTCCTTCCGCCTGGCCACCGCCGGTGCCGCCGACGCCACGCAGATCCACACCCACCTCTGCTACTCGGAGTTCGGCGTGATCATCGACGCGATCGACGGCCTCGACGCCGATGTCACGTCCATCGAAGCCGCCCGCTCCCGCATGGAGGTTGTCCACGACCTCGAGTCCCACGGCTTCGGCCGCGGCGTCGGCCCGGGTGTGTACGACATCCACTCGCCGCGCGTTCCGGGCGAAGCCGAAGTCACCGAACTGCTGGCCACCGCCGTCAAGCACGTCCCGTCCCGCCAGCTCTGGGTCAACCCGGACTGCGGCCTGAAGACCCGCGGCTACGTGGAGACCGAAGAGTCCCTGCGCAACCTGGTCAAGGCCACCAAGACGGTCCGCGCCAACCTGCTACAAGCAGCCAAGTAAGGGTTCCAGCCCAACCGCTGAGTCAAGCGCGGCGGCGGCCTGTCACCTCAGGTGACCGGCCGCCGTCGTACGTTAACCCATCGAGTGCTGAGTAAACGTCCTTTTGAGGGCTCAGAAGGGCCGTTACTCAGCATTCGATGGGAGGGCCTACGTTCACTTCGCTGCCTTCATCCGCAAGGCACTGACGAGTAGCCACACGGTCCAGGCGACGGTCGCCACAATCCCGATCAGGGTGGGCCACCTGTTCGCAGCGGCGAAGCCTTCGGCTCCGATGATCCAGCCCTGGGCCAGGTAGGCCACTCCGGAGAGCACCATGAGATATCCGATGACCCGGGACACCTGACTCGAGGCCGTCACCACGATGCCAAACAGGATCAAGGCGGTACCCAGCAGGAAGCTCTGGTAACTCCGCATGCCCCACTCCAGCCAGCGGATGCCTTCGGCGGTGGCAAAGCGCATGGTTTTCTCAGGTTCGGCAGCGGCAGCCCATGCATCAACAGCGTGCTTAAGGGCGACGCCGTCCACCGCCTGGAGGGCTCCGTACAGTGCAAGTGCGGTGGCCGCGGACAGAGCTCCGAAGCGTGCGGTCACGGCGAGGAGGCCGGGCCGGATTACAAGCGCGGGCAGCAGGACGAACAGCCCGGCGATCACAAGCGCCATGCCAACAAACTGGACCAGGTGCACAAGGGTCCAGATCCCGCTGGCGGCATACGCAGTGAATGCGGCCACATGGTCATTGGCGTCGTTTGATTCAGCATGGAACAGGCCGGCTACCAGTGAAACCACTACGCCCGCAACCAGCAGCCAAGCCGCCAGCCGCCACCTTCTACGCTTGTCCATGTTCAATCGTGGAAGCGTGTCAGCGGCCCGCGCTAGGGCTAAAGGTCCCCAATGAAAAGTGTCAGGACTCCCAGACGATTTCGTCGTCCACTACGCCGTCCTCGTCAGCGGAAGCCACCAGCACCTCATCAGTGAAGTGGGCGCCGAGCGTGAAGTCCATGACAAAGTAGCGTTCGGGCTGGCCGGGGAAGATGCCCACATGGCCGAGCTTGAGGGCCTTGAGGAAGACGTCATTGGTGAGCTGGCTGCGGTTCTCGACGCCAAAGATTTTCTGCAGCTGCTCGGTTTTGAGGGCGCTGCAGTGGAAGTTGAGGTATTCCTGGGGGCTGGTGCCTTCCTGCCCCAGCTCCTCGGCGATCATCTCCCGGACTTCGTCCACGAGTTCGGGAAGGAAGCGGAGCCGGTAGTCCACCTTGTGCATGGCTGCTTCGTCGAAGTGGTCGTGCGCGTTGATGTTCAGGTCGAGTTCCAAGGTATGGCCACCGAGCTCGTGTCTGGTAGCGACGTTGTGGTCCCTGCCGTGGTTGAGCTCGATTTCTCCAAAGTGCTGGCTCGCTACCCTGTTCATACCTTCAACATAGACCCCATGCGCTGAGCATTCCAGCGTTCGGGGCTATTTCCCCGCAGTCCCCAGGCCCGCCAGCGTCTCCGCGAGCAGGTCCACAAACAGCTGCACACGGGCGGTCTTTTTCTCGTTGATGAGCAGGGCGAAGACGTTCCGGGCCAGCCGGATCTCCGGCACGTCCAGCACCACGACGCCGGCGGGCCGGTTCCGCAGCGCAAGCTCCGGTACCAGCGCGGCACCCAGCCCGGCTGCAGCCATTTCCAGGCTCGCGTGGAAATCGTCGCTGTGCGCCACCACGCGCGGGTGCAGGTTGCAGCTGGCAAAGAGCCGGTCGATCACCACGGCGTCGGGACTGCCGGGATGGTGCATGATCCACGGCAGTTCGGACAAGTGGTCTGCGGCCACCTTCGCGTCGGCCCCAAACCCCCAGCCGGCAGGAAGCACCACGCGGAAGTTGTCGTCCCCGATCCACTGCCGGTTGAGGGTGTGCGGCCAGGCCAGCCCGGACTGGCCCACCTGAAAGACCAGCGCCACATCCAGCTCACCGCCGGAGCGCAGCCCCTGGATGGTCTGCGATGGCTCGGCAACTGACACCCTGAGATCAATGCCCAGGTCCTTCCACGCCGGATTCTTCAGGATGCGCGGCAGGACGTAGGTGGCGAGGCTGGGGAAGATGCCCAGCCTGAGCTCCTGGCTGGTGCTGTCATGTGTTTTGGCGGCGGCAGCCATCAGGGCTTCAATGTCGGTCAGCACTTTCGCGGCGTGCCGGGTCATCACCAGCGCGGCCTCGGTGGGAACCACGCTGCGGGCCGAGCGCTGGAAAAGGATCACCCCGGCCTCACGTTCCAGGGCGGACATCTGCTGGGAGACCGCTGACGCCGTGTAGCCCAGGCGTGCCGCGGCGGCCGCGAAGGAACCCAGCCGGGTAACCTCAAGGAGGGTCTTCAGATGTACGGGATTGACCACCAGCCCACACTACTGCTGCCGGCTCGCTGATGAAAAAGTACCGTCCCGTCAACCCATCCACCACACTCGCTGTTCCGAATTGCCCTTTGTATATCCAACGGCAGACGTTCAGCAGAGGAGCAAAGTTGTCACTGACCCCAGCATCGAGCGGAGGTGCAGGCAGGCGAATCGCTGTCGTGGGCAGCGGAGTGGCCGGCCTGACGGCCGCCTACGTCCTGAACCGGCATGACCACGTGACGCTCTTCGAGGCGGACAGCAGGCTGGGTGGCCACGCCCACACGCACAGCGTCCCGCAACCGGACGGCTCCACGTTCGGCGTCGACACCGGGTTCATCGTCCACAACGAGCGGACCTATCCCACCCTGTTGCGGCTGTTTGCGGAGCTGGGCGTCAAGACCCAGAATTCTGAGATGAGCATGTCCATCCGGTGCGACGGCTGCGGCCTCGAGTACGCCGGGGCGCGCGACGGCGGGAAAGGGATCATCGCCCGGCCGTCCAGCCTGCTGCGCGGCCGCTACCTGCTGATGCTGGTGGAGATCATGCGCTTCTACCGGCGGGCGCGGGCGCTGATCGATGCGGGAACAGCGCCCGACGGCGGCCCTCGCACCGGCGGCGGGGAGCTCACGCTCGGCGAATTCCTCGAGCGGGAGCGCTTCAGCCCCTACTTCATCTCCCATTTCATGACCCCCGTGGTGAGCGCGGTCTGGTCCTGCGACCCCACCACGGCCCTGTCCTATCCGGCGAGATACCTCTTCACCTTCCTGGGCAACCACGGCCTGCTGGGCGTTAAGGGTTCGCCGCAGTGGCGGACGGTCACCGGCGGTTCCGGGCAGTATGTTGAGAAGCTGGCCGCCACGCTCCCGGACATCCGGCTCAACACCCCTGTCACCGCGATCCGGCGCCACGCCCTTGGCGTCGAAGTGGACACCGCCGAGGGGATCGAGGATTTCGAGGCTGTAGTCATCGCAACCCACCCGGCACAGGCCCTCGGCTTCCTGGCCGACGCAACGCCGGCTGAAAAGGAAGCGCTCGGTGCCATGCCCTACTCGGTCAACCAGACGGTGTTCCACCGGGACCCGGCCGTCCTGCCTGCAGCGGAGAACGCCCGCGCGTCATGGAACTACCGGCTCCCTGGTTGCGACGCCCGGCCGGACAAGGTCCTGGTCAGTTACGATCTCACCCGGCTCCAGCGCCTGCATCCGGCGGATGGCCGGCCGTACCTGGTGAGCCTCGGGGAGTCGGAACTGATCAAGGAGGACTGTGTGCTGGAGCGGATGGTGTACGAGCACCCGCAATACACCCCGGAGTCCTTGCGCGCGCAGCAGCAGATTGCGGCCCTCAGCGATGACCGGATCGCCTACGCCGGTGCATATCTGGGCTGGGGTTTCCATGAGGACGGCGCACTGTCCGGCGTCCGTGCCGCCGCCAGCCTGGGACGCAGCTGGGACGCGCCTGGTACGGATGAGTCCGGGACGGCAGCCGACGAGGCGCAGCTGGCGGCAGCATCGGAGGGCGCATGAGCTCAACGGCAGCCATCTACCGCACGTCGATCTCCCACGTGCGGCAGACCCCGCTGAAGAATGCGTTCACCTACCGGAGCTACAGCTGGTTCGTGGACGTGGACCGGCTACCCAGGCTGCCCCGGATCCTGCAGCCACTTGCCGTTTTCCGGGCCGCCGACCATTTGGGCGATCCTGCGGCCACCATCCGCAGCAACGTGGAGCAGTTCCTGCGCACCCGGGGGGTAGAGCCCGACGGCGGGCCTATCCGGATGCTGACGAGCGCCAGGGTCTTCGGCCATGTTTTCAATCCCCTCACCCTCTTCTGGTGCTACCGGGCGTCCGGGGAGCTGCAGAGCGTCATCGCCGAGGTCCACAACACCTACGGCGAACGCCACTGCTACTTCCTGGAAACAGACGCTTCCGGCCGGGCCAGCGTCCCCAAGGCGTTCTATGTTTCACCGTTCAACGATGTTGACGGGCAGTACCGGATGAAGGTGCCTGCGCCCGAGGAACGGCTGTCCGTGTCCATCGTCCTGGAACGGGAGGGGCACCGGCCCTTCGTCGCCACCATGGACGGGGACCGGCGGCCTGCAACCACCAAAAACATCCTGGCAGCGGCCATCGCCGTCCCGGCCGCGCCGCTGCTGGTATCCGCATTAATTCGTTTTCAGGGCGTTAAACTCTGGGCAAGGCGCCTGCCCGTCGTCAAAAGGCCACATCACCCCTCACAGGAGGCAGTTCAATGACAATGACCGACGAGAACGGAACGGCCGCTGCGCAGGTTCCCGCCGCAAAGTCTGCGCGGCAGCCCCTTACCGTGCACAACACGGCTGGGAACATCGCCGCCGGGGTACCGGCGTCGCCCGCCACCATCGATCCGGAGGTTTGGCCCGGTGTTGCGCATGCGCCGTCGGGCACTAAAGCCGTTATCGCGGGCAAGGCCGCCGGCCTGCTTTTCAAGGCAGCCGTCCGCCGGTTGCCCCTGCAGGTGGCATACCCGGACGGTTCAGTCCTGGGCACAGGCGGCCCCGACGCCCCGGTCATGACCCTCCTCCGCCCGGAAGCGTTCGAGCGGCGAATCGGGGACAACGGCCTGATCGGGCTCGGCGAGTCGTTCATGGCGGGGGACTGGGAAGCGTCGGATCTGGCCGGAGTGCTGGAGGTCTTCGCCGCATCTGTGGACACGTTGATACCTAAACCGCTCCAGACCCTGCGGACCCTGTATCTGCCCCGGACCCCGCGGCAGGAGCGTAACGAAGAGCAGAATACGCGCAGCAACATCTCCCGCCACTACGATCTGTCCAACGAGCTGTTCTCCAACTTCCTCGACAACACCATGAGCTACTCGTCGGCCCTTTTTCCGCGGAGCGAGGAGGCGCTGGACTCCGTGCCCTGGGACGCCTTGGCCGATGCACAGCAAGCCAAGATCGACAGGCTGCTGGACAAGGCCGGCGTGGTATCCGGCACCCGACTGCTGGAGATCGGCACCGGCTGGGGCGAACTGGCACTCCGGGCCGCTGCCCGGGGAGCCACGGTCTACAGCGTGACATTGTCCAGCGAACAGCGGGACCTCGCGCTGGAACGGATCGCCGCCGCGGGCTACGCGGACCAGGTCACGGTGGCGCTGCAGGACTACCGGGCGGTGGAAGGCGAGTTCGACGCCGTCGTGTCAGTGGAAATGATCGAGGCGGTTGGCTACGAATACTGGCCCATCTACTTCCAGACCATCGACCGGGTGCTGGCGCCGGGCGGAAAGGTGGCCATCCAGGCCATCACCATGCCGCACGGCCGGATGCTGGCCACACGAAACGCCTACACTTGGGTGCACAAGTACATCTTCCCGGGCGGCTTCCTGCCCTCTGTGCGGGCCATCGAAGGCGTGACCCAGCAGCACACAACGCTCCGGGTCCGTGAGCGGATGGGCATGGGCGACCACTACGCGGCAACGCTGCGGCTCTGGGAGGAGCGCTTCGTTGAGCGCTCGCAGGAAGTGGGGGAGTTGGGCTTCGACGCCGTATTCCAGCGGATGTGGCTGTTCTACCTGTGCTACTCCCGCGCCGGTTTCCAGTCCGGCTACCTGGATGTGCAGCAGATAGTCCTGGACCGTCGGGAGGCGCAGCTCTAGGACCGGCATCGCCTATCGGCCCGTCTCAAGCCCGGGCGTGGAGGAGCCTCTCCAAGCCCTCTTCCCCCAGCGAAAGTCCGATGTGGACAAGGTCCGGATATCCGTCCGGGAGACCTTCTGGTGATCCTTCCCGTGGTTTGGGTTGGTTGGGCCAGCGTGGTGGTTCCCAATCCTGGTGTTCGCTTTTATAGCGCCTGCCCGAGGGTGAAATCCAGCCGGGTGGTTCGTTCTTGGTGGCCGGTGTGGGGGTCCAAGCGCTGGTATGTCTCAGGCGGTGGTGTTTAGGACACGGTTGGCCCAGATTGGCTATTCCGGTGGTGCCGCCCTTGTGCCAGGCGAGGATATGATCGGCTTCGTTGTCCAGGGATTGGTTGGAACAGCCGGGGAACGGGCACTTGCCGTCCCGCAGCCGCAGCCAGTTCCGCATGGCTTTGGTGAGCCGGTAGCTGGTGCGGCCGATCTCCAAAGGCGCCCCGTCCCGCGGATCGACCAGGACGCGGTAGAACGAGTCGGCCCCGTTCACCACGAGGTCCCGGGCCATCGACGCCGGGATCGGCCCGTAGCCGTCCAACATCGCCGGTTCCTCGGTGGCGCCGAGCAGGGAGAACACCGGGACCGTCACCAGGACTTCGGCCCGCGGCGGCGGAACCTGCCCGGGACCGTGTTCCGCAAGGTCGCCGCTTCCGGAGCCGACTGGGTTGCCGCTGCCTGCCTGGTTACCGCTGCTGCCCTGGTTTCCGCTGCGAAGGAGGGCGGCGGCGAACACGTCGGCCCGGAGCTGGGTGAGCGTCAGGGGCTCGTCGGTGCCCTGCAAACCCCGGGCGATCGCAGTGGTCCGGTTCCAGATTGCGACCGCCTGGTCCGCCGGGAGGTAGGCCGTGAGCCAGGCCATTCCGTCCTGGTCCGGCCTGTACTCGACGCGACGGTCCAGAACACCTTGAGCGTGGCGCTTTTCGATGCTTTCGGCGTGATGGCGTTCGCGCCAGGTACGGGCCCGGTGACGCAACCGGGATGCCGGCATTTCCCCGGCGGGACACCCACTGGCCGCGGCCAGCGCGTCCGGGTCCAGGAAGTGGGCCTCCAGCGCAGCGGCACCGGCCCGGTCAAGGGTGGCGGCTTCGTCCGCCATGACCCGGGCGTGCTGCCAAGAGATGGATCCGGACTGCAGTGCGGCCAGGGTCAACGGCAAAGAATTGGTCAGGGCGTGTGAAACCCCTAGGAACGAACCCGCCGCACGGTCACCGATAGTGAGTGCACACCCAACTTCCGCCGTGACTGCCATCTCCTGGGCCTGGACCGAAGCATCCGGAGAAGCCACCGCCCGGGCAACATCCGCGTATGTCACGGCTGTCAGTGCTTTCAAACCAGCCATCTGCGCATCCGCCCCCGCAGCACCGGTCAGAATATCCAGGCAATCCTCAGACAACTCCCGCAACGGATCGCCCCCCGCAGAAAGCGACCCCGGACCATGTTCACTCACCACGCCGGTGAGCACAGCAACGGCCGCGGCGATGTCCGCATATGCCTTTGTCACTACCGGGTTCCCCATATATCCATCATGACAAGGGGGTCTGACATTCAAGCGAGACCGAAGTTAAAGGCCCGTTCATCCGTCAGCGCACGCGCCCCGGTAAGATTCTTCCGGCGCGCAGGTAAGCTCGCAGACTCCGGCAGACTCCAGCGGCAAGGACTGATGATGAAGAGGAACACACGGAAGGCGCCCGACGGCGGGACCGGGCAGGGTGCCGCAGCGCAGCCGGGGCGGCCCTGGAGTGAGCGCCCGTGGACGAGTTCCTACGGGCCGGGTGTCCCGGCAGACATGGTGCTCCCGAAGGGTTCACTGGTGGACCTTTTGGACCAGTCCGTGCGCCGCTACGGTTCCATGACCGCATTGGAGTTCTTTGGGGCACGCACCAGCTACCGTGAGCTCGGAAAACTGATCAGCCGGGCCGCCGCCGGCCTGAAGAAACTGGGGGTCAAAGCCGGCGACAGGGTGGCCCTGGTGATGCCGAACTGCCCGCAGCACGTCGTCGCCTTCCATGCGGTGCTGCGTCTCGGCGCGGTGGTGGTCGAACACAATCCGCTCTACACGGACCGTGAACTGCGGCACCTGTTTGAGGACCACGGGGCCGCCGTCGCGATCGTTTGGGACAAAGCCGTGGAGCGGGTCCGGCAGCTGCCGGCCGACGTCGGGCTGCGCACCATTGTCTCGGTGGAACTGATCCCCGCGATGCCGATGCCGCAGCGGTTGGCGCTGCGGCTCCCGGTACCCGAAGCACGCAAGGCCCGTGCCGCCCTCACTGTGGGCAGCAGCGAGCTGAAGGGTCGGCCAGCGCCCGCGCCGCGTCAGGTGCTGCCGTGGCGGGAGCTCCTCGCATCGGGAGAACTCAAGAAGAAACACCCCCGTCCGGCTGCCCAGGATCTTGCGGTCCTGCAGTACACGTCCGGCACGACGGGCTTGCCGAAGGGCGCCATGCTCACCCACGCCAACCTGCAGGCCAACGCCGCTCAGGGCCGGGCGTGGGTGCCCGGGCTGAAGGAGGGCAGGGAGACCGTCTATGCGGTGCTGCCGATGTTCCATGCCTATGGCCTTACCCTGTGTATGACATTCGCCCTCAGTATCGGCGCGAAGCTGGTTCTGTTCCCCAAGTTCGACGTGGACCTCGTGTTGAAGGCCCTCAAGAAGTCTCCTGCGACCTTCCTGCCTGCCGTGCCGCCGATCTATGACCGCATTGCCGCCGCCGCTGCGCAACGCGGCATTGGGCTGGAAAGCATCCGCTTCTCCATCTCCGGCGCCATGAACCTGCCCACAGCCACGGTTGAGACCTGGGAAAAAGCGACCGGCGGCCACCTCATCGAAGGCTACGGGCTGACCGAAACTTCCCCCATCGCCATCGGCAACCCCTTCGGGCCGAGCCGAAAGCCGGGCACTGTAGGGGTACCGTTCCCGCTGACAGACATCCGGGTGGTGGACCCGAAGAACGTGGCCCTGGACCGCGCCCCGGGTGAGGAAGGGGAACTCCTGATCCGCGGCCCGCAGGTGTTCTCCGGCTACTGGAACCGCCCGGAGGAGACTGAGGATGCCCTGCTCGACGGCGGCTGGTTCCGCACCGGCGACATCGTCTCGGTGGACAACGACTACTTCGTCACCGTCCGGGACCGGATCAAGGAACTGATCATCACCGGCGGCTTCAACGTCTCGCCCAGTGAGGTGGAGGACGTCATCGCCACCTTCCCGGGCATTTCCGAAGTCTCCGTGGTGGGATTGCCCCGGCCAGGCGGGGGCGAGGACGTGGTAGCCGCAGTGGTCCCCATCCCCGGCAGCACCGTCGACGCTGATGCGCTGCTGGCCTTTGCCCGGAAACAGCTGACAGCCTACAAGGTGCCGCGCCGGGTGGTGGTGCTCGATTTTCTGCCGCGTTCGCTCATCGGCAAGGTCCTGCGCCGGGAAATCCGGGACAACCTCGTGGCGCGGGCCTGAAGCCGCGGGCTACTTAGACCGGCTGCCCGTTCCAGGGTTGAGCCGCGCGATTGCTGTGGAGAGGAACGTGGCGAATCCGCACCACGCTGCGTAGGGTGCAAGGGATAACCCTGCGGCGCGGTTCAGTCTGTACGTCCGCCGCACCAGGTCGGCGCTGCTCGCCGCAAGAACGGCACACTCCGCCGCGGCCAGCCATGGCCGGCGGGAGCGCCAAAACAACCAGCTCCACGTCGCGTTGAGAATGAGGTTTACAGCCAGGGCGCCCTGATAGGCCCGGATCTGTGGCCGGTCTCCTTCTGCTCCTGGGGCGTCGCCCGCATCATGGCTTTCCAGTGCGACGGCGGAGCTCACGGCGAGGTCCGCGTAGAGTGCCGTCCACACGACGGGAAAGGCAATGGCGGGCGGCTGCCAGTCCGGCTTGCGTAGCCTCAGGTACCAGCCGCTGTCCGGATCCGTCGCTACCGCTCCGGCTGCTGCGGTACCGGCCGTTGCGGCGGCAGTCCACGCCAATGTGGTCAGTTTCATCGCTTGCCCTCTTTGTCTTGTCGCAGTCGCCGCAGCCGGATTAAGCCGTTGCCTACAAACCTGATAGTACGGTCACGGCCCGCCGTTGTCCGGTGTCGTGTGCCACCACCTGTAGTGGTCTTGAACTCCTTTTAGGACCCCTGGCCACCAGGCGCGACACGCCGTCCAGCGGGCGACACGCGGTCCGTTAATTGTGGCTAAGTACTCCACAGGGTGTGGATGAAGCACGCAAAAATCGCTGGAATCCGGGACATTATGAAGCCTCGGCCTGTGGATTAAAAGTGCATTAAATGACATACTTGTAATACATCATCTTGGGGTTCCGAAGAGCCGTCTGCACTACATGTAGTATCGACGTACAGCTTGGGCGGACAAAGACGAGCGAAGATTTCGATAAAGGGGACAGGGAACCATGACCGTAACGGTTTACACAAAACCTGCGTGTGTGCAGTGCAACGCAACGTACCGGGCGCTGGACAAAAAAGGCATCGCCTACCAGAGCGTTGACATCTCTCAGGACGCCGATGCGCTCGAGCGACTGAAGGCACTTGGCTACATGCAGGCACCTGTTGTGGTCACCGACCAAGACCACTGGTCAGGCTTCCGCCCGGACAAGATCGAGGAACTGGCCCAGGCGGCCGTCTCCTCCGTGGCCTAGCCGCCCCTTCCCGCCAGCCGGCAATTTTTCGAACCCACACATGAGGTGACTCCCGTGGCAGCACTGGCAGAGGCCAGGGCCCAGGCGGCCCCGTTGCCGCCTGTCACTACGCAGAGCCGGCTCATTTACTTTTCCTCCACTTCCGAGAACACCAGCCGCTTCGTCATGAAGCTGGGTTGCGACGCGGCGCGGATCCCGCTCCAGGCAAAGGACGCGCCCCTTCTCGCTACCCAGCCTTACGTGCTGGTGGTTCCGACCTACGGCGGCACTGGGGGAGAGGGCTCAGTGCCCAAGCAGGTCATCCGCTTCCTGAACAACCCGCAGAACAGGCAACTGGTCCGCGGGGTCATCGGTGCAGGCAACACAAACTTTGGGGATAACTACTGCATGGCCGCTGACATCATCGCGGCGAAATGCCAGGTACCCCGGCTTTATCGCTTTGAACTTATGGGCACGCCAGAAGACGTTGCCCGCGTAAACAATGGATTGGACACGTTTTGGACACGACTGTCGCAGACACAGAAGTAACCAGGGCCGAAGGCCAGGGCACCCGCGCGAGTGCCGCCGTCGAGAAGCCTGAGATGCCGGCTGCCTACAAGGGGCTGGGCTATCACGAGCTCAACGCCATGCTGAACCTCTACGGCCCGAACGGGGAGATCCAGTTCGGCGCTGACCGCGAGGCTGCCCATCAGTACTTCCTGCAGCACGTTAACAACAACACCGTGTTCTTCCATGACCTGGAAGAGAAGCTCGAATACCTGGTCAAGAACGAATACTACGAGCGCGAAACGCTCGACCAGTACACGATGAACTTCATCCGCGAGCTCTACAACCGCGCGTACAAGAAGAAGTTCCGCTTCGAGACCTTCCTGGGCGCGTTCAAGTTCTACACGTCCTACACACTGAAGACGTTCGACGGCAACCGCTTCCTGGAGCGCTACGAGGACCGCGTCTGCATGGTGGCCCTGCATCTGGCCCGCGGCGACGAGAAACTCGCGCTGCAGATGGTGGACGAGATCATCGAAGGCCGCTTCCAGCCGGCCACCCCCACGTTCCTGAACGCCGGCAAGCGCCAGCGCGGCGAGCTGGTCTCCTGCTTCCTGCTCCGCATCGAAGACAACATGGAGTCGATCGGCCGGTCCATCAACTCTGCGCTGCAGCTGTCCAAGCGCGGCGGCGGTGTGGCGTTCGCACTCACCAACATCCGCGAGGTCGGCGCGCCGATCAAGCAGATCGAGAACCAGTCCTCGGGCGTCATCCCCGTGATGAAGCTCCTCGAGGACAGCTTCTCCTACGCCAACCAGCTCGGTGCCCGCCAGGGCGCCGGCGCGGTGTACCTGCACGCMCACCACCCGGACATCTACCGCTTCCTGGACACCAAGCGCGAGAACGCGGATGAGAAGATCCGCATCAAGACCCTCTCGCTGGGCGTTGTCATCCCGGACATCACGTTCGAGCTGGCCAAGAAGGACGAGGACATGTACCTSTTCTCCCCGTACGACGTCGAAMRSGTCTACGGCRTSCCGTTCTCCGACRTCTCGGTMACCGARAAGTACTACGAGATGGTGGACGAYTCCCGGATCAAGAAGACCAAGATCARSGCSCGYGAGTTCTTCCAGACGCTCGCGGAGATCCAGTTCGARTCCGGCTACCCGTACATCATGTTCGAGGACACCGTGAACCGGGAAAACCCGATTGACGGCAAGATCATCATGTCCAACCTGTGCTCGGAGATCCTTCAGGTTTCCCAGCCCACCACGTACCACGATGACCTGTCCTACGACCAGACCGGCAAGGACATCTCCTGCAACCTGGGCTCGCTGAACATCGCCAAGACCATGGACAGCCCGGACTTCGGCCTGACCATCGAGACGGCCATCCGGTCCCTCTCGGCTGTCTCGGACATGTCCAACATCACCTCGGTGCCGTCCATCGCCCGCGGCAACGACCAGAGCCACGCGATTGGCCTGGGCCAGATGAACCTGCACGGCTACCTGGCCCGCGAGCGGGTTCACTATGGTTCCGAAGAGGGACTGGACTTCACCAACATCTACTTCTACTCGGTGGTGTACCACGCCGTCCGCGCCTCCAACCTGCTGTCCATCCAGACGGGGCAGACCTTCGGCGGCTTCGAGAAGTCCAAGTACGCCTCCGGCGAGTTCTTTGACAAGTACACCGAGCAGGAATGGGTGCCGCAGACCGAGAAGGTTGCGGAGCTGTTCAAGAACATCCACATCCCCACGCAGGAGGACTGGCGCGAGCTGAAGGCTTCGGTCATCAAGCACGGCATCTACAACCAGAACCTGCAGGCTGTGCCGCCCACCGGCTCGATCTCCTACATCAACAACTCCACCTCCTCGATCCACCCGGTGGCGTCCAAGATTGAGATCCGCAAGGAAGGCAAGCTGGGCCGCGTGTACTACCCGGCGCCGTACCTCACCAACGACAACCTGGAGTACTACCAGGACGCGTACGAGATCGGCTACGAGAAGGTCATCGACACCTACGCCGCCGCCACGCAGCACGTGGACCAGGGCCTGTCCCTGACGCTGTTCTTCAAGGACACCGCAACCACGCGTGACATTAACAAGGCGCAGATCTACGCCTGGAAGAAGGGCATCAAGACCATCTACTACATCCGTCTCCGCCAGCTCGCGCTGGAAGGGACCGAGGTTGAGGGCTGTGTCAGCTGCATGCTTTAATCTTCAACTAAATCGGTGAGTATACGACGGCGGGCGCCCGCCCGCCGTCGTACGCTTAACTTCAAAGAACCAACCCAACTTTTAGGGGATGACATGACCGAGAAGGTCAAGCTGCTTAGCCACGTCGAAGCGATCAACTGGAACCGCATCCAGGATGAAAAGGACGTGGACGTCTGGAACCGCCTGGTCAACAACTTCTGGCTGCCGGAGAAGATCCCGCTGTCCAACGACGTTCAGTCGTGGGCGACGCTGACGCCGGACGAGCAGCAGCTCACCATGCGCGTGTTCACGGGCCTGACGCTGTTGGACACCATCCAAGGCACCGTCGGCGCCGTCTCGCTGATCCCTGACGCGATCACGCCGCATGAAGAAGCTGTGTACACCAACATTGCCTTCATGGAGTCCGTGCACGCCAAGAGCTACTCCTCCATCTTCTCCACGCTGGCTTCCACCAAGGAGATCGACGAGGCCTTCCGCTGGTCCMYCGAGAACGWGAACCTKCAGAAGAAGGCGCAGATCGTSATGGACTACTACCAGGGCGACGATCCCCTGAAGCGCAAGGTSGCYTCSACGCTGCTGGAGTCSTTCCTGTTCTACTCCGGKTTCTACCTGCCCATGTACTGGTCCTCACGGGCCAAGCTGACGAACACGGCTGACCTGATCCGCCTGATCATTCGCGACGAAGCCGTCCACGGCTACTACATCGGCTACAAGTTCCAGAAGGGCCTCGAAGGTCTTTCCGAGGAGCGCAAGCAGGAGATCAAGGACTACACGTTCGAGCTGCTCTTCGAGCTGTACGAAAACGAAGTCCAGTACACGCACGACCTCTACGACTCCGTCGGCCTGGCCGAGGATGTCAAGAAGTTCCTGCACTACAACGCCAACAAGGCCCTGATGAACCTGGGCTACGAGGCCATGTTCCCGGCCTCCGTCACCGACGTGAACCCGGCCATCCTCTCGGCACTGTCACCGAACGCTGACGAGAACCACGACTTCTTCTCCGGGTCGGGTTCGTCTTACGTGATCGGCAAGGCCGTCAATACTGAGGATGACGACTGGGACTTCTAGTCTCCTCTTGTGAGATCGGAAGCTACTTGGCGGTTTCTGAACTAGTTGGCGAAAATGCCCAAAGCATTTGGCGAAAACCAGGTAGTTGGCGATCGGGTCTGTGAGATTCCACGCCTCTTGTGAGATTCGGAGCTAGGTTGAGCTCTTTCGGAACAAGTTGGACCAATTCTGGTCAACTTGATCTGGATCCAACTTGCTCCGAATCGCGCCGCCCCATGTGGTGTCAGATCCAGCTGCGAGCACGGGAGCACGGGAGCGCGGCCGACAGCACCGGGTAGTCGAAAGATGTCGGCCGCGCGCTCTTATACGCGAGCGCTTTCTTCTTTGTCACAGCCTGACGCTGGCCCATTGTTAGCTCCATGAAAACGGGCATAGCCCCCCAACCGCCCCCTCGGCCGGAAACCACGCCGCCAGGCGGAGGTTTTCAAATGAGGCAACCTATCCGGTTACGCGGAGGTTTTCAATGAGTCAACGCGCGCACTACCGGTGCACTCAGCGCCGAGGTAGCCTTTTGCCAGGGGGACGGGGAACCTCGTTTGGAGGGATCGATGAAGGTCGCAATCGTCGGTGGTGGGATAGCGGGTATGTCCTTGGCCCTGTCATTGCACGCGGCCGGTTTCGATGACGTGGACATCTACGAGGCGGCGTCGGGCATTCGCGAATTGGGCGTCGGCATCAACGTCTTGCCTCATGCGGTCCGGGAGCTCACGGACCTTGGTCTTATGGCTGATCTTTCGAAGGTGGGCGTGGCGACCGCCGATTTCACGTACTTTTCCAGGTTGGGTCAACGCATTTGGGAGGAACCGCTGGGCGTCGCGGCCGGATACCGCTGGCCGCAGCTGTCCATCCATCGTGGCGAACTGCTTGGCGTGCTCCATGCGGCGGTCCTTGCGCGCCTCGGTCCGTGCCGGGTGCATACCGGCCACCGGCTGGCCAGTTTGGGGATGGACCCTCAGGGTACGTGGGCTGACTTTGTCACGAACGGTTCAGATCGGGTGACCACCCGTGCTTATCCGGACCTCCTGGTCGGTTGCGATGGGATTCACTCCGCCGTCCGTAGCTGCCTTTACCCGGATGAGGGTCCTTTGCGGTGGAATGGCGTCACGATGTGGCGAGGCGTCAGTGTCGGGGAACCGTTCCTCTCCGGCCGCTCGATGGTGAACATCGGGTCCAGTGCCCAACGCGCCGTGGTCTATCCCATCTCGGCTGTCCGGGATCATTCGGGAAAGCTGCTGATCAACTGGGTCGCGACCCGCAAGGTCTCGATCGCTGAGATGCCGCCGCAGGACTGGGCATACCTTGCACGGCGGGAAGACGTTCTGGAGGCGTTCGCGGATTTCCGGTTCGATTTCCTGGACGTCGTGAGGCTCATCCAGGAAGCCGAGGTGATCTACCAGTACCCGATGGTGGACCGGGACCCGCTGCCATCGTGGGATTTTGGTCGGGTGACCCTCCTCGGGGACGCCGCTCATCCAATGCATCCTGTAGGGGGAAATGGTGCCTCTCAGGCGGTCCTCGACGCTCGCGTCCTGGGCCGTGAACTCGCGCAACAGCCCACGATCGAAGCCGGGATCACGGCTTATGACTCCCTACGACGGCCGGCGACGGCGGCGGTCGTCCAATCCAATCGCCGCGCCGGACCCCATCGATGTCAGGACCTCGTGGAGCAGAGGGCCCCGAACGGATTCGAGGAACTCGCCGACGTCATCAGCCGCGAGGAACTCGAAGAGATCGCCGACGAGTACAAACGGATCGGGGGCTTCGATGCCGAGCAACTGAACAGCCGGGGTTCTTTCTCGGTGCAGGCCAACCCGCCCCCGGTACCCAATAGCGACACCCGGTTCCGCCCGTAGGGCCAGCCGAGCCGCGCAGCGGTCTTCCTGTCAGATGGGGACGCACCCTACACAGCCCACCACCCGTTGACACCGTGCCCGGACGGGAGTAGACAGCTTTGGACGGCCCATCCCGGGCCGCCCCAATTAATGGTGCACGCGCCGTCGACGATCCAGGGCCCGACTTTCGCGGGCCCGGGCCGGATCGAATTACCGGCGCGGCACGCTTCAAAGGAGAAGCCATGGCTGTTTCACTCATCCTTCACCGAGTCGCCGAATACGACGCCTGGCGCAAGGTCTACGACTCCGACTCCGTTGGTGACATGCAGAAGGATGGCGGGGTGACTAAGGAGTCGGTACACCGGATGGTCGATGACCCGAACAACGTCCTCGTCATCCACCACTTTGACGACGTGGCAACCGCTAAGGCATTCTTCGGCCGGGATGACCTGAAGGACGCCATGCAGCGCGCCGGCGTTCAGGGTGAACCGCGCGTCGAGCTCTTCGAGTAGCCGGTTCCGCGGAAGACACCCTGCCATGGCGCTGCCCGGAGGAGAATCCTGAGCTGGTGGATCTACTCCAGGACGTCCGCCATTGAGTCCAGGACCAGATAGTCGCCGTACGCTGACTGGAAACCGAAGCCTTCCCAGTAGCGCCGCAGCGCGGCCTTGGCCGCGTCGTGCCCGAGGGTTCCTTCCTCCGGGACATCCTTGCCCAGGAGCGGGGCAGCTTCCACGATGACGAGGGCTGCTGACCGGCCGACAGTGCCGAGGATTGCTTTCAGGACTCCGTGGCCGAGTTTGCTGCCGCGGAACTTCGGCGCAATCTGCAGCGAGGACAGGATCACCAGGTCCCCGCCGAGGGCCATCGCTTCAATGAGGTCAGGACGTTTGATCGTGAGCATCTCAGCGACGTTCGCGACCTCCTGGTTCACCGCGTCCAAGGTCATGAACAGTTCGATGATCCCGGCGTCGGGCACCACGTACAGCTCCGCCTTCCAGACGGACACCTCCTGGCCGTCCCCGCCATCATCCTCGTCGTCCCACACGGTGCCCTCGACCTTGACGGTCCAGACCATCGGGTAGTCCTCCGGGTCATGCCGCGGCCCCGGGGTTCTGCGGAACTGTGGCAGCGGTAGTCAAAGGTCAGGTATTCGGGAACAAGGTCGGTCATGGGGCTCCTTCGGGTGTCTGGGGCAAGCCTATGTCCTGACTGGATGCAGAAACGTTTGGCGCCGGCAAGTGGTCGGTGGACGCCATCGTCTTTCATCACGACCTACTGGGCGCCGACGCCCCGAATAGCTTCGTCCGGTTTCCATAGAGCCGCTGCTGAGCGTTTCGGCCACCTTGGTTTGCTTATGCGCAACCCCATAGCGATTTCGCCCACTATGACGGGCATGGCCGTGACTGGGCTGGATGAACGGTTGCGGTATCAAATGGTCTAATACTTTTCGATTGCCGCCTTCAAGCCACCGATCTCACACCTCTCCAGCAGTCCCAGGATGGTGGTGTTGGTTGAAGTCTGGTCGTTAGCTCGCCGTGGCAGTAGCCTCATTGTCTGGCCACCCATATCTGCGAGTCCACTAGCTGATGCCGACGAGTAGCCCGGTTGGACGAGCCTCCGGCGGCGGCTCTCGGCGTGAAGGCGTGCGCCACACCGTAAGGAGACGGACATGACGATCGGGGCGCAGGCGGCAGAAGCGGGGAACTTTGTCGACGGCGAACTCATCGTCGACTCCGAAGGGAGCGTGTCGCGGTCGCCAGCGGACGGGTCCGCTCTTGGGACCTACACGGAAGCCGATACGGCGCAGGTGCAGGCCGCCCTTTCGGGCGCCCGCAGGGCGTTTGACCAGACTGACTGGGCATCCGACAGGCAGCTCTGGCATAAAGTGCTTAATCAGCTCGCCGACCGTATTGAGGCTCGCAGCCCCGAGCTGGCGAAGATGCTCTCGCGGGAGAACGGGAAGCTCGTCGAGGAGGCCCAAGGCGAGGTGGGAGGCGCGCCCGCGACGCTCCGCTACTGCGCCGCCCTCGCGCTGACCTCAACGGGCCGCGCCGCGGAGGTCCGCGCGGGCTTACACATGTCCTCAGTGCCTGAACCAATCGGCGTTGCAGGGGTCATCGTCCCGTGGAATTCGCCAGTCATCCTCTCGGTCCGTTCATTTGCCCCGGCGCTTGCCGCCGGCTGCACCGCAGTGGTGAAGATGCCCTCGCAGACAGGGCTCGTGAATGGCATCCTCCACGAGATCTATGCCGACATCCCAGGTCTCCCGGCCGGTGTCCTCAGCTCGCTCACCGAGTCCGGGGACCTGCTCGCCCGGGAGCTTGGAACGTCGCCGCTCGTCGGTGCCCTCTCGTACACCGGAAGCACCCGTGTAGGCCGCGAGATCATGGCGGGCGCTGCGCCCACGCTCAAGAGGGTCTTGCTTGAGCTCGGCGGAAAGACACCCATGATCGTATTTGACGACGCCGACCTCGAAGCGGCTGTGCCCGTCCTGACAAAGGGCATGACGGTCTTTGCCGGGCAGTTCTGCATGACCGGCAGCCGGATCCTCGCCCAGCGCGGCGTCAGCGGCAAGCTTCGGGAACGGCTCACCGCGGCCCTCGAAGCCGTCGTGGTGGGCCCCGGCGACGATCCAGCCAGCGACATGGGTCCCATGATCGACGCAGCCAGTGCCCGCCGTGTCGATGAGTTTGTACGCAGGTCCATCGACACGGGAGCGAAGCCGCTGGTCCGTGGCGGCCTCCTTGCAGACGGCAGTGCCTTCTACCTCCCGAGCCTCCTCGAAGTCGACCTCGTCGAGAGCGAACTCGTACAAGAAGAGGTCTTTGGCCCCGTTGCGACGTTTGAGGTCTTCGACAACGAGGACGAGGCCGTCGCATTGGCCAACGGAACGCGTTACGGACTCTCCGCGGCCATATGGACCCGGGACGTCGACCGGCCCCTCCGAGTGGCCCGACGACTTAAGGCCGGAACCATATGGACCAACTCCTGGGCCGTCATGGCCGACCAGTTCGAGGAGGGCGGGTTCAAGCAAAGCGGGCTGGGCCGCCTTAGGGGACCTCGAGCACTCGAGGAGTTCCAGGAGTACAAGACATACGTCCACCCTGTCGTTTAGAGGGGAGATCGGAATCTCAAAGCCAGCGTCAACGACCAAATAGGCCAACCACCCGGTCCATGTTCAAGCGTCGATCCGCCGCCGGTAGTCGCTTCGTGCCTTCCAGAAGCGGACATGCGGTGGGAGGATGCCCTCATGGCCGAGAACGAATTTGGAGAAACCGAGGCTTCTGATCCTCGTATTTTTGTGGAGCCTGTCATTCAACAGATCCATTTGCCGGCGGGAATTGTCGGGCCATTTGAGCTGGATCTTGACGTGCGCTGCTTCCTTGTTGGAGCCCCTGGCCGGCTGGCTTTGATCGACACCGGACCTGAGGGCAGCGTGATCGCCATCGACCGCGCGCTGGAGAGGGTCGGTGCGCAATGGTCGGACGTCACTGATGTCATCCTGACCCACTCGCATCCAGACCATGTCGGCGGGTTGGACCAGGTGTCCGCACAGGCCCGGGGAGCCGCCGTCTGGGCCGGGGCCTCTGACATACCCGACATCCCATCAGCTGCCCCGATCCGCCCACTGGTGGAGGGGGACCTTGTTGGTGGCCTGCGCGTGCTCCAGACGCCGGGACACACGAAAGGCCACATCAGCCTGCTGCATGAGCAGGAAGGTGTGCTGTTCGTTGGGGACGCAGTAGCCATAGTGACAGGGGCTATGACGCGGGCTCCCTCGCAGTTCACCGCGGATGCCGCCGAGGCTGAACTCTCGCTCCGCAAACTCAGCGAATTGCAGCCCATCAGGATGCTTTTCTCCCATGGGCCAGAGATCCCCGATCCGGTCGCCCAACTGCGTGTACTGATTGCCACACCCATGGGGGAGTGAGATCGAAACGCGCCGCCTGCTTGGCACAGCGGTGGATTGCGTCTTCCTGGCTGGACTTCTGGTGTCCGAAGGACAGATCCAGAAGGAGTACTGCGCCAGGGGGCTTGTTTTTCCGTCCCTGCCGGAGTGGACTGATTCCATGGCTTGTGCTGCGGCCATTAGTGTGCGCCCTGGCGGAGCCTGGTCCAACAAGAAAGAATCGCGGATGGAGATCGTCATGAGCACAGCGACGCTCGAAAAAAAGGCAGTGAAGCGCGCCATTTTCCATGTGCAACCCTGCGACGGGACGGATGGCAACAAGTGGGACCTGCATAAGTTCAGGACCAGCAAGCACCAGTATTTCCGCACTCAGAAGGAAGCCCTGGCCGCTGCGCACCTGGCCGTCGGATCGCAGCCGGCGCATTTGGTGATGCACGCCCGGGACGGGCACGCCTACCGGGAATTCGACCTGAACTGAATCAAAAGGGCAGTGGGCGACGGTGGGATTCTCCTGCCGTCGTTCGCCATGTTGGGAATTTGTGGTGTTAAGGAACGACGGCGGCCTTCCGCCGTCGTTCTTTTGCTTATGTCCCGTAAGTGGCGAAGTTCTGAGTGGCGACCAACTGCGCCCCGTACGGCGAACTGGCGGAGAGCCGCGCCGAACCGAAGCCGAAGTCGGTCAGGTTGGCGTTGAGCATGTTGGCGTTATGGCCTGGGGAGGCCTTCCACGCACCGAAGAGTGCATCTGCGCTGGCGTTCACTGCGATGTTCTCCGCGGAACGGGTCCAGCCGGCCGGGATCTGGGCGGCCGCGTCCGGGTTGTGCCGGAAACCGGCGCTGCCTTGGGCGTTGATGTCGCCCATCATGGTGTTTGACCAGCTCTGCGCCACGGCTTCGAGTCCGGTGTTGTAGCGAAGCGCGGCGAGGCCGTTGGCCAGCCGGTACTGATTGATGAGCTCGAAGGAGCGCAGGGCTACAGCATTGGACGCCATGCCGCCGGTTGCCGGAGCCGCGGGAGCCGGCCTAGGCGGAACTGGGGCCGGGGCGGGCGCCGCGGGTGCCGGAACCTGAACTGGCGCCGGCGCCACGGGTGCGGGAGGTTGAGCTGGAGCCGGCGCCGCGGGTGCCGGAACCTGGGCCGGTGCTGCGGGTTCCGCAGCGGGTGCCGGCGTCGTCGGCGCGGTAGCACTGGCGGACGGAGACGGTTCGGACATCGAAGCCGTGGGAGTTGCGGAGGGACTCGCAGAAGCCGGTGATTGGACGGTGGCGGTGCTCCAGTTCCACCAGCCGAAAGGCCAGGAGGCTGCGCCGGCGGGAGCGGAACCGGCGGTTAGCAGTCCACCAGCCAGAACGACGGTGATCAGGGGGGCAGCGATACGGCTCTTGTCTTTTCGCACCCGACGAACAGTACCGACTGCCCGCCCCGCGCCGCACATTGAGTGATGCTGCTCACGACACAGATGAACGCGGCAAGAGGTGCCCGGTATAGTGGGGGCCTCGCCGGCGGCTTCAGGCTACTGCTGGGGCTGTMGCGGTGATTCTCCAGGGCTGACCGGAGCTTCCGATGCAAGGTTCTGTGAGAGCTCGGCTTCGAGCAGTTCGATGCTGGGCAGGGTGGCAGCGAATTCCTCGGGCAACGACTCCACGATTTCGGTTTTCCACTCGGAGACGCCGATGGGCATTTGCGTTGTCCGGAGCGCGTACTCGGCCACGAGATTGTCCTTGGACTTGCAGAGCAGAAGGCCAATGGTGGGTTTGTCATCGGTGTGGGCGAGGAGGTCATCCACTGCTGCCATGTACATGCCAAGCTGGCCGAGGTATCCCGGCTTGAAGTCGGTGGCCTTCAGCTCGATCACCACAAAGCAGCGAAGCTTGAAATTGTAGAAAAGCAGATCGGCGAAGAACTCCTGGGCGTTGATCTGCAGCCGCACTTGGCGGCCCACGAATGCAAATCCTTGGCCGAGTTCCAGCAGGAACTTTTGAATGTGGTCAACCAACTGGTTCTCGGGCTCACGCTCGTTGCGCCTGTCCGTCATCGCCAGGAAATCGAAGACGTAAGGGTCTTTGAAAGACTGCTGTGCCAGGTCGGACTCCTTCGGCGGCAGGGTCGCCGTAAAATTCGTTACTGCTCTTCCGGACCGCTCCCTGCGCTGAGTCTCAATGTGATGCACCAACACGTTCCGGGACCAGCCATGCTCGACGGCGGCGGCTGCGTACCAGAGGCGGGCATCGGCATCGCTGAGCTTCTCAAGGAGCGCGATGTGGTGGTACCACGGCAATTGTGCAAGCGGCGCTTGCACAATTGCCTCCGCCGCCCACGCTGAGGCAAATGCCCGCATGTACTTAAGATTTCTGGGCGAGAAGCCGGTGCTCTCGGGATACCGGGCACGGACGTCCGCGGACAGCCGGTCAATGATCTTCGCTCCCCAGCCTTCGCTGCCTTGGCGGCCAAGGATCTCGTGACCGATCGCCAGGTAGCTGTTCAATAGCTCCAGATTTGCCGCGGCGATTGCCTTCGAACGGCCCGTGGTGACTTGCCGCGACACGGATGCGAGCAGCTCCGGATACCACTCCGGCATGGTGCTCTTCGCCGGATTTCCTGAGAACGCCGCAGCGCCGGCATGCTTGCGCGTGCCGGGCCCGATGTCCAGCATGTTGGAATCGGTCTGGCTAATAGGAGAAGTAATGAGTGGCCCTTTCCGTGTTCGGGTTGCTTGCCTCGAAGCTACCGAAGGGGGCCGACATTACGGCCGGGGTGCGCTGATTGAGCACCGATTCAGGCGCCGCAGACACGAGGGCGGATGTTCCACGTGTCCGGCGGGACTTGCTCCTCTCGCCCTACACTCACGGTATGACCACGCTGACTGTCCGGGCGCCGTTCCGCTCGCTGCTCCCGCTGAACCTGCGCACCGGCATTCTGCTGCTCGTCCTTTTCGGGCTCGTGCGGGTGGCCCTGGTCCTGCAGGCAAACGTGACGGGCAGCTATCAGGCTGTCAGCGTCGTGTTTGTGGCGATGATCGCGCTGCCGTGGGTATTTCTGACCAGGGAGGGGCGCAGCCGCATCGGCATGGTGTGGCCAACACGGTGGCGCTGGATGGTGCCGGCCGTGATGGCCGGCGTGTCAACCGCACTGGCAGTGCATTACATGGCCGCCGCCGTGTGGGGCCACAGCCTGTCCCACCCGTTTGCGTACATCGCACTGTCGTACTCGAGCGTGCCGGCAGCACCTTCCGACGACGACCGGCTCATCTACTTCATCATCTTCGCCGTCATCGGGATGCTCTTCAGCCCGATCGGGGAGGAGGTGCTGTACCGCGGCGTGGCCCACGAGAGTTTCGCTGCGCAACTCGGCGACCGGCGGGCAGCGCTGATTGACTCGGCCGCATTCGCCGTCACCCATCTGGCTCACTTCGGGGTGGTGTTTGTTGCCGGTGCCTGGGCGTTCCTGCCGCTCCCGGCTCTCTTCTGGGTGGCTGCCATGTTCGCGGCGTCCCTGGTGTTCTACGGCTTCCGGCGGCTGACCGGATCACTGGCCGGTGCAGTAGTGGCCCACGCCGGATTCAACCTCGGCATGAACTGGGTCATCTTCTACGCCCTCACGCCGTGAAAATGACGCGGCACGTCAGCCGGCGGACATACCGTCACGCTGGGGCGCTGGGGTCCTCGGCCCGGTCAGTAACGCCGTCGGCCTGCTGCGCCCGGGTGACGAAATGCTCAACCCGGCGGTCGGGCACTAACCAGATCAGCGCCACCACCGTATATACAGCAATGCCAAACAACGGTTGGACAATCCCGGTTGCGATGCCCACGAGGTAAATCAGCGGCGAGGCCTTGCCCTTCCAGTCCCGGCCGACAGCCTGCGCAAGGGCACCGTCCCTGCCCTGCTGCCGGATCAGCGCCTGTTGCAGTATGTAGTAGGCGATTGAGGCGCAGAGGAGGTTGAGCCCATAGATCAGGACCGGAACCTGCACAAATTCAGACTCATCCATCCATCGGGTGGAGAAGGGGAATAGCGAAAGCCAGAACAGCAGGTGCAGGTTGGCCCACAGGATTGCGCCGTTGACCGGGCCGGCCAAGTGGATCATATGGTGGTGGTTGTTCCAGTAGATTCCCACGTACACGAAGCTGAGCAGATAGCTGAGGAAAGTGGGCAGGACAGCGGCCAAGCCATGCCAGCTCGGTTCGTCGGGCGTATGCAGTTCCAGCACCATAATGGTGATGATGATGGCCAGCACGCCATCGCTGAACGCCTCGAGGCGGTTTTTGTTCACGGGGCCCCCTCCAAAGCAGCCGCGTGAACTCCGTCGTGGCGGCGCCTGGCCAGAGCTGCTGCTGCGAATGCCCCGGCGAGGACAACCATGCTGCCCAGCCAGCCGGCCGCCAGGAAGAGTTGGCTCATCCGGTCGCCGTCCTCGAAAGGCGTCAGCGACTGCCCTGCGACGACGACCCCTCCTGGTGCCTGCCGCGCCACGACCGCCATCCGCAGGCCCGGCTCCGGCTGCCACGTCACGGCGTCGGATCCCAAGGCTTTTGCCGTCTCAAGCACCCCGGCGGGAACGACGGGAGGTACACCGTGGAGGATCACTGTCGTGGATGTAGGTTTGTTGTCCTCCCCGAAGACAATGACGAAGACCCCACTGTCTGCTGTCAGTTCCAGCCGCGGTCCCGCCGTCGGCCCGGAGCCCATCTGTTGAACCTGTGCCGCCGCGGCCGCCGCGGGGGCCGCATTGGCTGCGTGGCGGCCGAATTGCTGGAGCGTGACATAGACGCTTCCAAAGATGAGCGTAATGACGATGGCTGCCGCCAGCCACGC
The DNA here is from genome assembly GCF_056398665.1 of Pseudarthrobacter sp. 01T43. NCBI lineage: Bacteria > Bacillati > Actinomycetota > Actinomycetes > Micrococcales > Micrococcaceae > Pseudarthrobacter > Pseudarthrobacter sp. 01T43. The sequence continues at coordinate 112,526 of NZ_JBFTPV010000002.1, forward strand.
GATGATCCTTTGCATGGGACTATCATCCGCCCGAACGGCCGGAGTTGCCCACGCCCCCGACATCGGAATCAGTTCCTGGTTATCAGCGGGCAACACCGCGGCGAACATCAGCCGAAGGACGGGCACAAGCCTGTCCTCCGGCCAAATGCGTGTGCGGCCTCAGGAGGAGGTCAGCACAGTCAGCGAGTTACGGCCTTCCAGCGTGGTGGTGGCCCTGATGGTCAAAAAAGCCGTCCTTGTCATGCCGGAAACCGTCGCGCCCCATCCACGAGCCGTTGTGGTCATTGTCGGCACGCCAGTTGCCGTTGTCGTCCCGCCAGCCCGATCCGTCGGCCCAGTCGTGCCAGCGGCCTTCGTTGTCCCACCAGCCGTGTTGGGCGTCGTGCCGGTTATTGTCCTTCATGTGGTGGCGGTCGTTCATCGAGCTGTGGCTCCAGTCCTGGGAGGCCGGGGCGGCTGCGCTTGCCGCGCTCGCCGGAAGGGCGCTTGCGCCCAAGCCCAGAGCCAGCGTCGCCGTCGTAGTTCCGAGAACACGCATGATTTTGTTCATTTGGTTAGTCCTTTGACGATTCCTACCTTCGCGCCCTGACTGCCGGCCTCGGTATCGCGGCGACGGCACGGGGTGGGTAGGTGTTGGTGGCAATCGTGGCGGTTTGACCGGCTTTGAACCACATCACCTCTGATGTTTCAACGATAGGAGCGCGACAGCCGGGGCCCAAGGCTTCCGTGCCTTGCGAAGGTTAAGATCCATCATTCGTGTTTTGAAGCTTTTGTGCGTCCGGACACCATCCTGTTGTGGGCCGTATCACATAAACTGGGTGAGGTGTAGGAGGAGACTAAGCGTGCCCGGTAGTTGCGCGGCATGTGTAGCCGGGATCATTCTTGTTCAGCATTAGGGGCCCGGCTCAAGGAAGAGACGGGCAAGGTGAGGATCCCGGGTCGACGGTTGAGGGCTAAGCCGCTCGCATCACAGATCCTGGTGTGGGTGCTGTGCATCCTGCTGTTGACGGTCGCCGGCGGGGCGTTCCTCTACGACCGAATCAGCAACCAGACCCTGGAGACCCAATACCGCGCTCGGGCGCTGGGAATCGCCACCACCGTGGCCGAAATGCCCGAGGTCGCGGCAGCACTGCAGCACGGCGACCCTGCGCGGTCGATCCAGGCGCTCGCAGCCGACGTGCAGGCCAGTGCGCATCCGGACTACGTGATTGTCACCGACCGGAACGGCGTGCGCTATTCCCACCCGAACCCGGCTCTTGTCGGCGAGGTCCTGCACGAGCCCATGGACGCACTGGATGGCCAGAATCATGTCGGCACCGAGCCGGGGCGGCTTGGGCCATCCGCCAACGCCAAGGCGCCCGTCCGGGCCTCGGATGGCGGCGTGATCGGCCAGGTTTCGGTCGGCATCCTGGAGACCACCGAGGACCAGGACCGTGGGCAGCAGATTTGGCTCATCGCCGGCTATTCGGCAGTGGTGCTACTGATCGGTGCCCTCGGCTCGCTGCTGCTGGCACGGCGGATCAAAAGGGTGACGTTCGACCTTGAGCCGGCCGAGATCGCCTCTCTGTTGCAGGACCGCGAAGCCCTGCTGCACGGCATCCGCGAGGCGATGATCGGCGTCGACGACGACGGCCGAATCACTGTGATCAACAGCGAGGCTCGCCGCCTGTTGCACCTGGACGGGAGCGTCGTCGGCCAGCGGCTCAAGGATCTGCTTCCCGCCGGCAGGCTACTGTCCGTCCTGACCGGCGAGCTGGGCGGCACCGACGAGGCGGTGATCACGGACGGCGCGCTGCTGGTAGCCAACCGGATGGTCGTGAGCCTGGGCGGAAGAAGCATCGGCGCGGTCGTCACGTTGCGGGACCGGACCGAGGTAGAGGGGCTGGTCCGCGATCTACGCTCCGTCCAAGGCCTGATGGAAGCGCTCCGCGCGCAGGAGCACGAGTACGCGAACCGACTGCACGTTGTGGGCGGCCTGCTGGAAATGGGCGACGTCGATCAAGCGCGCCGGTTCGTCTCGGGCATTTCGGACACCTCGCGGTTCCTCGGCGAAGGCCTGCGTTCCCGGGTGGAACCGCCGGAACTGGCGGCCTTGCTGCTGGCGAAGATTACCCTGGCAGCTGAGCACGACGTGCAAGTCACGGTCACGGACGACTCCGAGTTGCGGCAGCCGTTCCTGGACGCCCAGTCTCTCCTGACCATCGTCGGCAACCTGCTGGACAACGCCGTCGACGCCGTTGCCGAGCAGGCCACGCCCAGGCTCGTCACGCTCCAGCTCGACGATTCCGCCGGCATCTTCATCTCCGTGACAGACAATGGGCCCGGCGTCCCGCCGGAGGTCCTCAATGACGTGGCCATGGACGGGTTCACCACGAAAAACCAGCGTCCCGGGACGCGGCGGGGCATCGGCCTGGCGCTGGTTGCCAGGATCGTGCGCCGGGCCGGGGGAACACTGGATGTCTTCCCCGGGCCCGGAGGACGCTTCGAAGTCTGGCTGCCCGAACCCGAAACCGAAGTGTCGGTGCGCGAGCCCGCGTCCCTGGGCGAGGGGCCGGCATGATTCGCACCCTGGTGGTCGATGACGACTTTCGGGTCGCCCGGATCCACGCCGCCCGGGTGGCCAGGATCGAGGGGTACGAATGCGTCGGTGAGGCCCACACGGCGGCGGCCGCGCGCGCTGCGATCGCCGAACTCAAACCGGATCTCTTGCTTCTTGACGTCTACTTGCCGGACGAGGACGGGATCAGCCTCCTCCGTTCCCTCCAGGCCCGCGGGGAAAACCTGGATGTCATCATGATCACGGCGGCACAGGACCTGGCCACGGTACGGGCGGCAATGCGCGGGGGAGCCGTCTACTACCTCGTCAAGCCCTTCGGCTTCGAACAGCTCCAGACCCAGCTCGAGGCGTACCGTCGCTGGCGCCGGGAAGCAGGCGCCGGAACCGTCGCCGACCAGGCTGCCGTCGACCAGCTCTTCAACCTCCGGCGTGCACCATCGCGGGCCGCCGGCAGCCGCCGTCTCCCGCCCACCATGCAAAAAGTCCTTGATACTGTGGTCCAAGCTGGCGAACCTACGAGTGCCTCTGACATTGCCGACCGCATCGGAATCAGCCGCCCAACAGCGCAGAGATACCTCAGCGAACTGGAGCGCAAGGGACTCTTGGAGCTTAAGTTGGCCTACGGCACCACGGGCCGGCCGGTGAATACGTACGTGCCGGTCGAGTTGTAAGCTTTCGCCATGGACGGGAGCCACACATGACCGCACGGACCTACCCGCACGGAGTCCCATGCTGGATCGATACCGAGCAGCCTGACGTCGAGGCCGCCGTCGATTTTTACGCCGGCCTCTTCGGCTGGACATTCGAGGACGTCATGCCACCGGGAGCGCCGGGCCGCTACTTGATAGCCAAGCTCGACGGCCAGGACGTCGGCGGGGTGGCCAGCGCACGGGAGGGCGCCGCGGTGTGGAGCACCTACGTAGCCGTCGAGGACGCGGATGCCGCAGTGCGGCGATTGGTTGATACCGGCGCCAGGCTGCGGTCGGCGCCTGCCGATGCGGGGGAGGGCGGACGAAGTGCGGCGCTGACTGACCCGGAGGGCGCCGAGTTCCGGATCTGGCAGGCCAGGCGACGCCTAGGGGCACAAGTGGCCAACCAGCCAGGCGCCTGGAACTTCAGCGATCTGCACACGCCTGACCCCAGCGCGGCCATGGCGTTCTACGAGGAAGCGTTCGGCTGGCAGTTCGACGACCTGGGCTTCGGGATGACGATCCGCCGGCCCGGTTACGGTGATCACCTTGAGGCCACAGTCGATCCGGGCATCAGGGCGCGGCAATCGGTGCTGGCCGCCCCGCCCGGCTTCGAAGATGCGATCGGTTGGATCGCCACTACCGCCCCGGACGAAACACCGCACTGGCACGTCTCGTTCACGGTCGCCGACCGCGACCGGACGGTGATTGAGGCCGAACGGCTTGGCGCCAAGGTGCTTAGCCAAAGTGACACAGAGTGGACGCGGACGGCACTGATCCGCGATCCACAAGGGGCAGAGTTCACTGCCAGCCAGTTCACACCGCCATCAGAATGAGCGAACCAGGCAACACTCGCCAGCTCCGGACCGACGGCTTTGCAGCCGGGGCTTTCCGGCCCGGTTAGCCGTCGCGGTCCGCACCGAGAACGGTGACATCCAGGGGCATGCGGTTGGACCTGCGGAGGCGCCCGGCCAGCGCGTTTCGCACCCCGCGGGTGACCATGGTCCTCTTGGTCAGATCCCGGAACTCGGCGGCGTCGGACGTCACGAGGTTGAGGAGCGGACGCGCGGCGTCGTCTGGGGTCTGCCCCCAAAGTCCGACAACCACCTGCAGTCCGCCCAGCCGCTGCTCGTACCCGGGCTGGGACGTGACGTGCCCCAGCATGTCCGTCATCACCAGCCCCGGGTTCATACCATGCACCCGCACGCCGGTCCTTCGGGTCTCCCGCCGCAACGTCTCGGTGAACTGGCGGACCCATCGCTTGCTCGACGCATAAGCATTCTGCAGCGCCACCGGCCCCTGGTCGCCCTGGCCGTAGACGTTGACGAGATCGCCGTGGCCTTGGTCGAGGAACACGGGCAACGCAACCCTCGAGCCGTGGAACGTGCCGAGAATGTTGGTACGCACCACTCGCGTGAAGTCATCGACCGGAGCGGTAGCCGTCGGGCCGAAGACACCGGAGGTTCCGGCGTTGTTGACCCAGATGTCAAGCGTCCCCCGGCCCAGGGCCTCGTCACGCAGGTCCTCTACGTCGGCCAGTTCACCGGTGTCGCAGCGACGTCCGGACACCGCGATCCCTTCTGCGTTTAAGCGTTCGACGGCGGCAGCGACGTCGACGTCCGACCTCGACGCCACAACCACCGTTGCCCCCCGACTCCCCAGAAGCCGTGCCATGGCAAACCCCAAGCCGCGCGTGGACCCGGTCACCACCGCCACGCGTCCGCGGAGATCAATTCGTTGCGAACTCATGCTTCCCTCATACTCGCAGCGGCCGGGGAGAGCAAGTGGCGACAGTCCCGCGGTCCCTTTCCGCACGCCTATCAGCGCCGTTCCCTGGGGCGTAAGATCGGCACGTGCCGGCCCTGTCCGTGGGGTCCACCCGCCCGGCCGGCAGCAGCATATTGAGGAGCATGCCATGGCTGTTCTGGTCAAAAACAAAGTGACCGGATTGACCCGGGAACAATATGAGGGAATCGCTGCCGTCCTCGTCGACAAGCTCAAAGCCACGCCCGGGTTCATCGCGCACTACGCCTGGGAAAAGGAAGACGGGATGACCGTTGTGGAAGTCTGGGAGAGCGCCGAACAGCACGATGCCTGGTTCGACAACAACGTCAGGCCMAACCTGCCGGTGGAGGTCACCCCGGAGAAACACGAACTGGTGAACAAGGTGACAGCCTAGCCGGGTTGCTGATTCGTGGCGGCGCAGGCTCCGCCGCCACGAAGCCGCAAGGCTACCGGGCCAGGTACTGCTCGTGTTGCCGGTGCGCCTCGGCCACTTCGGTGCGGATGGTTTCCACTGCCTTGGCCTTGTTGCGGTACTTCGGGTCCATCTGCTCGATCTGCCGTACTTCTTCCAGCAAGGCGTTGTAGACACGCTCGCGCTCGGCGGGATCCGCAGTGTATTCGAGGTCCAGGTAGCTGACGGCGTGGCGCCGGGCGTTGTTGATGGCGGTTTGCGCCTTGCCTGCCTTGCTCAGCAACGATGCCACCACCGTAATGACCAGCGCGCCGATAATGACGGTCAGGGACAGTCCCGTGGTGATCTCGAAGACCGGGACCGGCTGGCCGTCGTGGATGAACGGCAGGTTGTTCTCATGCAGCGCGTGCAGGATCAGTTTGACGCCGATGAAGGCCAGGATCGCTGCAAGGCCATAGGAGAGGTAGATCAGGCGGTCCAGCAGTCCGTCAATCAGGAAGTAAAGCTGGCGCAGGCCCATCAGGGAGAACGCCGTTGCGGTGAAGACAATGTAGACGTTCTGGGTCAGGCCGAAGATGGCCGGAATCGAATCCAGGGCGAATAGTATGTCCGTGCCGCCGATGGCCACCATGACCAGCAGCATCGGGGTCAGGACCTTTTTGCTGTTCTCCATAGTGAACAGGTTGTCGCCGTCGTAGTGATCGGTGGTGTGGAAGAACCTGCGGGCCAGACGGATGATGAAGTTATCCGCTTCGCTGCCGTGCTCAGCTTCGGGCTTGAGCAGGTTGCCGGCCGTGAGGAGCAGGATCAGGCCGAAGGCGTAGAAGACCCAGGCGAAGGAATTGATCAGTGCCGCGCCGAGGAAAATGAAGCCGGTGCGGGCAATCAGTGAGAACACGATGCCGAACAGCAGCACCTTCTGCTGGTCCTCGCGCGGAACGCGGAAGCTGGCGATGATGATCAGGAAGACAAACAGGTTGTCCACCGAGAGCGCCTTCTCGGTGATGTACCCGGCGAAATACTCCGAGCCCATGGCCGATCCGCCGAAGACCACAACCAGAATGCCGAAGATGATGGCGATGCCCACGTAGAGGCCGGACCAGATGGCGGCTTCCTTCAGCGTGGGGACGTGGGCCTTGCGGATGTGGAAGAAGTAATCAAAGGCCAGCAGGGCCAGAATGACCACAATTGTGATGCCCCAGATCAGGGGAGGAACAGTCAACGTGTGCCCGCTTTCGTAAGGTGGGTAGCAGAGAGCCAGGTAAGTCTCTCCGCCCGCCGTCCGGCTGGCCGCTGCACCCGGCCAGGCATCTGTGCCTGACGTGTTGACGTATGCAGCGCTTCGGAATACTCCCTTACGTACCTACACTCTAACCGCGACGGCAGCCGAAATCGAACCGATTCGAGGTCACCCCGAGGTCTTACGGATGTGCAAGGCGGAGCTTGGCGGCCCGTTCAACCAGGACGGGGACGTAGTCCCGGATGGGACCGTCGTCGAGCAGCTCGTGCTCTTCGGCAACGATTTGCTCTATGGCCGAGCGATCTTTGTCGGGGAAGCGTTCGGCGAGGCGGTCCATGACTGCCATGAGCGCCCGGGCTTCGGGTTCTTTGGTCATTCCCAAAGTTTCAACCCCGGCACCCGGGACAGTCAACAGGCTTATGCCATCCCATGCGCCCTGACTGAGGGGCCGCTAGGCTCACCTTGTGATGAGTTCGCAAAACGGCAACGAGCGCTATGTCGTCCGCCCCTGGTGGAGGGGACGATCACTGCCTTGGGCGGCCTTGGTTTTTGGAGCCATCGTCGTAACAGCCATTGCCCTGGAACGGACAGCGTTTTTCGCCTACTCTCCGGACCCGGAGTTCATTGAGCGGTTGCGTGTGGGGAGGCTGGTCATGCTCGCCGGGGCAGCCATGTCGCTTGCATCAGCTGTTTGGTCGCAGGTCCGCGGTAACCCGCTTTGGGTGACGGTCTGCGTGGCCTCGCCGGCATTGCTGGTGGGCATGGCGATCATGATTCTGACGGGCCCGTCCGTGGCCCCTGAGATCGCCGGTCTCATCGCCTTGCCGGCAGCACTTGCAGGACTCATCGGAGGCCTGCGCGCCCACACCAAGGGTTGATGGAACATAGACGTGCAAGGTGCGCTGAGGTGACTGCGGCGTACTGAGTGGAAGTGGGGAAATCCTGTATCCGGACCTTGGGGTTTCGTGGCGCCGTCGGCTCGGCGGCGGAACGGTGGCACGCCGGACGCTGCGTTTACCGGGCAGCCGGCAAGTTGTTGTGAAGGGGGCCGACGGTGGCTGGGGGCGGTGCGCACGGTCTCGGTACGAACCACTCACCGCCGACCCCGTTTCCCACACTAGGGTCAGGCGGGGACGGGTACACGAGTAGTCGCTACCTAATTCGCAGGTTTGGGGCTACCTGCGTGCACCCTTAGCTGTCTCCAGTCGTGGTTCGAAGGCGCATCAGGCTGACGCCTACAGCGATGAACCATGCCCACAGCAGCACGCCGTACGCCCAATAAAACTCCGGCAGCACAAAACGCAATGCTTCGCTGAACACACCAAGGCCACCCGTCACGAGCCCGAGCCAGGCCACAGCACGCGGCAGTACACCCTTGAGCATGACCAGCGAAATGAGGAAGGTTCCTACCGGCGACAGAAGGCCGGCCACGGCAGGAGTGTTGTTCTCGGCGATGATCGCTTCCGCCGCCGTGGCGAAGACGCTCCGCGCCGTTTCTGAGCCCGCGCTCGCATACATGTCGCTGAGGTACACGAGTGTGAGGGAACCCCGGCTCGAAACCGGAACGGCTAGTAAGAGGGCCCAGGGCAGACCTCCCACGACGGCCGCCACGAGTGCCAGGCTCCTGCCAAGCGGGGCCAGGGCCACGAAGAGTGCAGCGTACACGATGACCGGCAGGATGCCGGGGACGATCCATAGCAGCTGCTCGGCAATGTACAGAGCCTTATTGGCGGCAATGAATTCAAGCGTCTGCGTGCCACCGTGCACCGGGGGCGGCGCGATGAAATCGATGATTAAGGCTGCGATCAGCAGCAGCACAAACAGGACGGCGGCAACGCCTGCGAACTGGTACAGGCCATGCCACGAGTCACCGGCTTTCTCAGCCGGGGCACGAAGGCGCGCGCTGCGGGGATGTTTCGGTTCACTCATGAAGCGAGGCTAGTGGGGACTCCGCCGGATGTTCAGGGCCGAAGGGCCCCGCAGCCGGAGATCCGCAGCCAGCGCCCCGCAGCAGGAATCCCGGCTGCCTCAGCCCGGCACACGGCGATCCAGGAGGCGGTTCCCAGACCACCGGCGTCGTCAGCTGCGAAGGACCAAAGACTCTGCCGGGGCGCGGGTTCCGGTGCTTGAGTGGGCACTGGGTACCGCGGTCAGCGCCCTTCCTCCGGCCGGTGGGGAGGCGCGGCTGCTTCCATCGCGTCTCCAGGAAGGTCATGAGGTGGTGATCGGCAATCTTCGATATCACCGGGCACTCTGGGCGGCTATCGGCCTTCTGGCCCTCGCCGCAGCCGTCCGGGGTGTCGCCGATCCCGGGATCTATTCGGGTGTGGTCACCCCTGGCCTCGTTCCCGGTGCCTATTCGCAGGACCTCATCTCCGTTGCGGCGTCAGTTGGACTGATTTTCCTGGCATTCAGGGCCCGCCACGGGAGCGCCAAAAGCCAAATTTTTGCGCTGGGCCTCCTTGGCTACCTCTTCTACGCCTACGGTATTTACGTCATCGAGAGAACCTACAACGGGTTCTATCTGGTCTACATGGCAATCTTCGCTCTCTCCTTCTGGACGTTGATGGCGGCCATAACAGGCCTGAGGAGGGACCCGGGGTTGCCGACGCTTCCCCGCGCCCTTCGGATTGTGTCTGCCGCGGGGGCGCTCCTGCAGCCGCTGATTTTCTATCCGCTCTGGATAGCGATGCTGCTGCCCCTCATGAGCGCCCGGAACCAGATTGATTCCCTGTACTCGGTCTTCATCCTTGACCTGTGCTTCATCATGCCTGCCTTCCGGCTGCTGGCTGTCCTGACGTTCAAGTCCCGGCCGCTGGGTTTGCTCCTCCTGCCAGCGCTTTACGTTTTGGGTTTCACCCTCATCTTTTCCCTCGCGCTGGGTGAGCTCGTGAAGCCGCTGTTTGCTGCGGACATCAATCTTCAGGCGCTCTTACTTTCGCTTGGCCTCTCCACGTTCTTTGGCATCCTCGGCGGCCTGCACCTGCTCAAGCTGGAACTCCCCGCACAGCCGCCGGAGGAGAATCAGCGGCCAACAAAGAAAAGACCGCTCGATGCCCAAACCGGGAACTGAACGGGCACGCCATGGCTGACTCGCCCACGGCCGCCGCAGCGTTGTCGCCTTTCGATGCTGTGATCTTCGACCTCGACGGGGTAGTGACGGACACGGCAAGCGTGCACGAGGCGGCCTGGAAACAACTTTTTGACGAGGTGTTGGAAGACCCGCGGCTTACCGGGCAGGCCCAACAGGGTTCCTTCAGCGCGGCTGACTACCTGGACTACGTGGATGGCAGGCCGCGTGAAGACGGCGTCCGGTCCTTCCTGGCCTCCCGTCATGTCACACTGCCGGACGGCAAGCCGGGCGACGCTGCGGGGGAATTAACAGTGCACGGCCTGGCCAAGCTCAAGGACCGGATCTTCAAAGAACTGCTGGGACGGGATGGTGTTCGCACCTTTCCCGGAACGGTGGCGCTGATTGACAGGCTGCGCGCATCACGGATCCCCGTGGCCGTGGCAACGTCGAGCCGTAATGCGTCCGCTGTTTTGGCGGCTGCAGGCCTCGCCGGCGCCTTCAACCTGGTGATGGACGGGGTCATTGCCGCCGAGCTGGGCCTTCCCGGCAAACCTGACCCGGCGGTGCTGCTGGAAATCGTGCACCGTTTGGGGGTCCCGCCGGCCCGTGCCGTGGTGATCGAGGATGCCATCGCCGGGGTGGAGGCCGCCCGGCGCGGCGGCTTCGGCCTGATTGTCGGCATTGACCGGGCCGACAAGCGAGCCGACCTTGAGGCGGCGGGCGCCGACGTCGTACTGACTGACGTGGGGCAGCTGGACCTCGGACGCGTCCTCACCGACCCGTGGCGCCTCGTCTATGAAGGCTACGATCCTGCCCAGGAAGGACACCGGGAGGCGCTGACCACCCTGGGGAACGGGTACCTGGCTGTCCGCGGCGCTGCTCCCGAAAGCAGGATGAGCGATATCCACTACCCCGGAACATACCTTGCGGGCGTTTACAACCGGCTGGTGAGCAGGGTGCAGGGCCAGGACGTCGAGGACGAGCACATGGTCAATGCTCCCAACTGGCTGGTGTTTGACGTGCGGCTGGAGGGATCCGACTGGTGGTCCAGGGGCGGCCTGAAAGTTCTGCGGGAACGGCGGGTGCTCGACATGCGCCGGGCGATCCTCGAACGGGATGTCATTCTGGAGGCACCGGACGGGCGGCGGCTGGCCGTGAGTCAGCGCAGGTTCGTGTCGATGGCCCAACCGCATCTGATGGCTCTCAGCACATCCCTCACTGCCGTGGGGTGGAGCGGTCCGGCAGAGATCCGCAGCGGAGTGGACTGTGGAGTCACCAATGAGAACGTCCCGGAGGACGCGCTCCTGTCCCACCACCACCTGGTCCGCCTGGGCGTGTCAGACCCGGCAGGCCCGGTCCCGGTTGTGGAAGTGGAAACAAGCCAAAGCCACATCCGGATCGCCACCGCCGTGCGTACCGAAATTTCCGGAAAGAACGACGACGGCGGGCCGGGGGAGGAGGAATGGGTTTACTACCGCGCTTGGAATCTTGAGCTGACCGAAGCAGAGCCCGTGGTGATCACCAGGACGGCGGCAGTGGTCACTTCCCGTGACCACGCAATTTCCTCGCCCGCGGTGGCTGTGAGGTCTGTGCTCAGGGCTGCCGCCCACGACTTTGAGCAGTTGCTCTCCGAGCATGAGGATGCCTGGGGCAGGCTCCTTGGACTGTTCGCCACCGAAATTGATGGCAGCCCCCAGATACAACTCATCCTGAACCTCCATGTTTTCCATCTGCTCCAAACGCTCAGCCCGCACACCGCTGAACAGGACGCAGGCGTACCCGCGCGCGGGCTGCACGGGGAGGGTTACCGCGGCCACATCTTCTGGGATGAACTCTTCGTCCTGCCCCTCCTCACGTCAAGGATGCCCTTCGTGGCGCGTTCCGTGATCAACTACCGTTGGCGCAGGCTGCCGGCGGCCCGCGAGGCTGCCGCTGCATCAGGGCTCCGCGGAGCACTCTTCCCCTGGCAGAGCGGGAGCGACGGGAGGGAGGAGACTCCCCTCTGGCTGTTCAACCGGCGCTCGGGCCGGTGGGTGCCGGACTACTCACACCTGCAGCGGCACGCAGGCCTCGCCGTCGCCTTCAACGCATGGCAGTATTTTCTGGCCACCCAGGACAGGGAATGGCTCTTGCGCCACGGCGCCGAGTTGTTAGTGGAGGTGGCACGGCTGGTGACCTCCATGGCCGAACATGACCGGCAGGAGGACAGGTTTCATCTTCGAGGCATCATGGGTCCGGACGAATATCACACGGGCCACCCGGACAAAGACGGGGCAGGGCTGGACGACAACGCGTACACGAACGTGCTGGCCGCATGGGTATGTGCCCAGGCATGTGGCATCATGACGATGCTCCAGGGACACGACCTCGACGAGCTCCAAGCGCGCCTGCACATTACTCCTTCGGAAGTGGCACGGTGGGGCCACATCAGCCAACGAATGTTCGTACCGTTCCATGACGGCATCATCAGCCAGTTTGCCGGTTACGAACAACTGCAGGAACTCGACTGGGAGCACTACCGCACCGCCTACACAAACATCGAACGCCTGGACCTGATCCTGGAAGCAGAGGGGGACAGCACCAACCGGTACCGCCTGGCCAAGCAGGCTGATGTGCTGATGCTGCTCTATGTCCTGGGCGAGAAGGAACTGACGCGGTTTTTGGCCGGCCTCGGCTACGACGTGACCAGTGCCCAGATTGAAGCGACTGTCGACTACTATCTGGCCCGCACGGCGCACGGCTCCACCCTCAGCCGGGTGGCCCACGCATCGGTGCTGGCGGCAAAGGATCCGGAGCGGGCCTGGAGTACCTTCCGTGAGGCCCTGAGTGCGGACCTTGACGACACCCAGGGAGGCACTACCCGGACTGGCATCCATCTTGGCGCGATGGCAGGAACCATCGACGTGGTGCAGCGAAGCTTCGCAGGCCTCAGGTTTACCAGTGACGGGCTTCTCTTCTCCCCGAAGATGCCGAAAGGGATTAGAACAGTGTCCTTCGAGTTTCGATACCGGGACCATCTGCTCGCAGTCAATCTGGAGCATGGCCTGTTGACCCTGACAGCTGCCCCCGGGGACGCTCCCGCCATCTGGCTGCAGGTCGGCTCCGACCGCACCCTCCTCGGCGCCGGCGAGACCCGGCAGTTTCCGCTTGCTGCCGGCTGACCTTAATTCATGAAGCGGTCATTTCCGGCTTGGGGGAGCGCTCCGTCCTGGGGGAGTGCGCCACGAGGACAGGACAGTGCGCGTGGGCAACGCAGGCTGCGCTGACAGATCCGAGCAACAGGCCGGCGAACCCGCCATGCCCGCGGCTTCCGACCACAACCATCGCCGCGTCCCTGCTTCCCTCAATGAGAACTTCCCGTGCCGACCCGTGGATGAGCCTGGCAGTGAAATTGCGTGGACGGTTCAGCCCAAAGGCCTCGGTCAGCGCATTCTCAAGCTTCTCTTCGGCTTCGTGGCCGAACCCCTCCACGCCCATCGCCAGATAGCCCTCATAACCCGACGGGTATTCCCAGCACCCCCAGGCCTCTAGGCGCATCCCCAAGGCCTCTGCCATACGGGTCCCCAGCCGGAGTGCCTCGATGGAGGCCTCCGAACCATCGACTCCGACGATGATCTTTTCCTCAGCGACATTGACCATGGTCATCTCCTCCCGCGCACAGCCTTCCTCACAGCATGTTGCCGGCGGGCCCGGGCGAACAGGGTCCAAGGTCACGGCAACTGCGCCGCACATCCGGGACGCTGAATGACCTTTGGCCCTAGACGCTGCTGCCCCCCGGGTGGAACCTGTCAGCGAACCAGGCTTTGGCGAATATGGAGTAGCAGTGGCGCAACGAGAGGGTCCGCCCCGATCCGGACTGGACGCGGCCGGTTTGAGCTCCGAACGTGCCGCGGCATTGCTGAGGGAGTCGGGACCCAACGTTCTACCGGAGGCGAAGCCCGTGCCTCAGTGGCGCAAGCTCCTGGGTGAGCTGACACATTTCTTTGCCCTGATGCTCTGGTGCGCAGCTGTCCTGGCCTTCGTCGGAGGGATGCCGCAGTTGGGGTTTGCCATCATCGTGGTGGTGCTCGTTAACGGGATCTTCGCCCACATCCAGCAGGAACGTGCACAGCACGCGGCCGCGAAACTGCGCGGATTGCTGCCGGCTGAGGTCTCCGTCCACCGGGACGGGCACCCGCGGAGAATTCCCGCCAGTGAACTGGTCCCGGGTGACGCCATCATCCTGACGGCGGGTGACAGGGTGCCGGCCGACGTCGTCCTGGTTCTTGGCTCAGGCTGTGCCTTGGACGAGTCGCTGCTGACAGGCGAAAGTGAAGCAGTGCAGAAAGCCAGGGGCGAGCCTGCCTGGGGCGGGACATTCCTGGTCAACGGCGAGGCCGAGGCGGTAGTGACCCACACCGGTGCGAACACCCGGCTCGCCGGAATCGCGAAGCTGACCAGCGGAACCGTATCTCCACCAACACCACTGGCCCGTGAGCTGCGCCGAATCGTCCGCCTGATAGCAGCTGTAGCACTGGCCGTCGCCGGGGTTTTCTTCCTCGTGTCGCTGCTGGTGGGCATCCCCTGGAGCGCTGCCTTCCTCTTCGCCATCGGCGTCGCGGTGGCCCTGGTCCCCGAAGGCCTGCTGCCGACCGTCACGCTTTCCCTCGCCATGGGTGCGCAGCGGATGGCGGGGCGGAACGCGCTGGTCCGCAATCTGGAGGCGGTGGAAACTCTGGGGTCCACCACCTTCATCTGCACTGACAAGACAGGAACCCTCACCCAGAACCGGATGAACGCCGTCGAAGTCTTCACGGCTGACGGCCGGGTGAAAGTGGTGGGCGATGGATACCGGCCGGTGGCTGAGATCGAGGGAACCGCTGTGGCCGCCGCAACCCGGACGGCGCTCGCAGCACGCGCGGCCTCCCAGGGCCGGGCCGTCCAGCACGGCGATGAGTGGCGCGCTGACGGCGATCCGATGGAGGCTGCCCTTGACGCCCTGGCCCGCCGGCTTTCAGGGACAGCCCTTGAGGATGCGCGGCCTGCCCGGAGGTTCGCGTTCGACCCCAGGCGCCGCCGTGAATCAGTCATAGCCGGCACCACTCTCTTTGTTAAGGGGGCACCCGAATCTGTCCTGCCGCTCTGCGGCGCGTCCATGGACGCTGCCGCGGCGGAAGTTGACGCCATGGCCTYGCGCGGGCTGCGGGTCATGGCGGTCGCCATGCGTGAGCTGCCCGGCCGCGCACAGGACTGGCTGGAATGCCAGGCGGCGGAGACCGAAACGGACCTCGTCCTGCTCGGGCTGATCGCCCTTCATGACCCGCCCAGACAGGGCGTGGGCGAGGTGATCCGGACCGCCCGCGAAGCTGGCATCCGGATAGGCATGATCACAGGTGACCATCCGGGAACCGCCGCCGCCATCGCCCGGGAAATCGGACTGGTAGGAACACCGGAACTGGTTTTGGAAGGATCGCATCTGCCGGAGGATGAACAGATCCTCGGCGCCATGCTGGACCGGGACGGCATTGTGGTCAGCCGGGTCTCCCCGGAACAAAAGCTCCGCGTGGCCAGGGCCCTGCAGAGCCGGGGCCACATCGTGGCCATGACCGGCGACGGCGTCAACGACGGTCCCGCACTCCAGGAAGCCGACATCGGGGTGGCCATGGGGCTCAGTGGAACGGAC
The DNA here is from genome assembly GCF_056398665.1 of Pseudarthrobacter sp. 01T43. Taxonomy (NCBI): domain Bacteria; kingdom Bacillati; phylum Actinomycetota; class Actinomycetes; order Micrococcales; family Micrococcaceae; genus Pseudarthrobacter; species Pseudarthrobacter sp. 01T43. The sequence continues at coordinate 127,944 of NZ_JBFTPV010000002.1, forward strand.
GTTGCGCGTGAAGCGTCCGATCTGGTTCTCCTGGACGACCACTTCGGCACCATGGTGGCAGCAATCGAACAGGGCCGCGCCACCTACGCCAACATTCACCGGTTCCTCACCTATCACCTGACGGACAACGTTGCAGAACTGACGCCCTTTATTATCTGGGCTCTCTCAGGCGGCCAGTTTCCCCTCGCGCTTGGCGTCCTTCAGATCCTCGCCCTGGACATCGGCACCGATTTGCTGCCCGCCCTCGCCCTCGGCGGTGAGCCACCGGGGAGGGGAGTGCTGGAGCGGGCACCGGAACGGCGCCACCTGATGGACCGCCGGCTGATGTTCCGGGTGTTCTGCGTGCTGGGTCCGGTGGAAGCGGCAGTGTCCATGACGGCGTTTTCGGTGGGGCTGTTCAGCGGCGGGTGGACGCGCGGAGACCAGCACGACGCGGGTCTGCTGACGACCGCATCCGGCGCCGCCTTCACCGCCGTTGTGCTTGGCCAGATGGCGAATGCGTTCGCGTGCCGCAGCGCTACCCGGCCGCCCTGGAAGCAGGGGTGGTTCACGAACCGCCTGCTGCTCTGGGCGTTGCTGGCCGAAATCGGCGTTTTAGCGGTGTGTCTCTACGTCAGTCCCGTATCCGCCGCACTGGGGCAACTCCCGCCGCCGCCCATCGGGTTTGCCGTGGCGGTCCTTGCGGTTCCTGCGGTCCTGGCAGCGGACTGGGCGCACAAGAGGCTAAGGCGGTCCGCTGGCAGCGGCGTGGGATAGCTCCCGCCAGCCCCCTTCGGGGTGCACGGGACCTAAGACTCTGCTGGTGCTGCGGATGTCCCGGAAGGATCGAGGCATGGCTGATACGACGGCGGCGACTGACGTTCATGTGATGTGGTTCGACGAGGTGGGGATGGGCGACGTGCCGGCCGTTGGCGGCAAAAATGCGTCGCTGGGTGAACTGACCCGCTCACTGCTGAGTTCCGGTGTCCGGGTGCCGGAGGGCTTCGCCACCACAGCCTCTGCCTATCGTTCCTTTGTGGCCGCCAACAGCCTGGAAGCGCCAATACGTACCTCGATCGAGAACTACCGCGCGGGCCGTGCAACCTTGCGTGACACCGGGGAGGCCATCCGTGAGCATATTCTCGGAGGCCAGTTCCCGCCGGACATCGCCGACGCCATCCGGGAACATTACAGGGCATTGTCCGAACGCACGGGACAGGCCAAAGCCTCGGTGGCTGTGCGCAGCAGCGCCACGGCCGAAGACCTCCCGGACGCGAGTTTCGCCGGGCAACAGGAGACGTTCCTGAACATTTCCGGGGAACGGGAGCTCCTGGAGGCCTGCAGGAAATGTTATGCGTCCCTGTTTACCGACCGGGCCATCACCTACCGGGAAATCAAGGGGTTTGACCAGCTGGAAGTAGCCCTGTCCGTCGGCGTGCAACGGATGGTGCGCTCGGACCTGGGCGCCTCCGGGGTCATGTTTTCCATCGATACGGAGTCCGGATTCCCCCGCAGTGTCCTGATCAGCGCTGCGTGGGGCCTCGGTGAAACAGTGGTCCAGGGAAGCATCAATCCCGACAAGTACCAGGTGTTCAAGCCCTTGCTGGCTGACGCGCACATGATGCCGATCATCGAAAAGACCATCGGCGCAAAGGAACGCAAGATGGTCTACAGCCGCGGCGGGCACGCGCGTACCCGGACCGTGGACACCACGGACCAGGAACGCCGTTCCTTTGTCCTCACCGATTCCGAGACGGTGCAGCTGGCCCGCTGGGCCGTAGCGGTGGAGGAACACTACGGCCGGCCGATGGACATGGAGTGGGCGAAAGACGGTTCCACCGGGGAACTTTTTATGGTGCAGGCCAGGCCGGAGACTGTGCAGGCAAGGCGCAGCGGCTCAGTCTTCAGCGTCTATCAACTCCGCGAGTCGGGCCAGCTCCTGGCGGAAGGGGCCGCGATCGGCGAATCGATCGCGCACGGCCTCGCCTGTGTGGTGCGGGATGCCAAGGACATAGACGATTTCCGGGACGGCTCGATACTGGTCACCCGGATGACGGATCCTGACTGGGTGCCCATCATGCAGCGGGCCGCCGGAATTGTCACTGACCACGGAGGTCCGACAAGCCACGCCGCCATTGTCAGCAGGGAACTGGGCGTCCCCGCCGTTGTGGGTACCGGCAACGGCACCTCGGTGCTCGAGAACGGTAAACCCATTACCCTCTCCTGTGCCGGAGGTGAGGACGGCGAGGTCTACGCGGGCACGCTGGCTTTTGACGTCGACGAGGTTGACCTCGGGGCGTTGCCCGAGACACGGACCGCGGTCATGGTCAACATCGCAAGTCCTTCAGCCGCCTTCCAGTGGTGGCGCCTGCCGGCGGCAGGCGTAGGCCTGGCGAGGATGGAATTCATTATCAGCAACCTCATCCGGATCCATCCCATGGCGCTGGTCCACCCGGAACGGGTGAACGACCCCGGCGAGACCGGGCGCATCAGGGAGCTCACGCACGGCTACCCGGACTTGCAGGAGTACTTCGTCGACGTGCTCGCCACGGGCATCGGCAAGATTGCGGCGCCTTATCACCCCAACCCGGTGATCGTCAGGCTCAGCGACTTCAAAAGCAACGAATACGGCCACCTGATCGGAGGCGGCTTCTTCGAAGTTGCCGAAGAGAATCCCATGCTGGGCTTCCGCGGGGCCTCGCGGTACTACAACGACCGCTACCGGGAAGGCTTCGCTCTTGAGTGCCGGGCGCTGAAGCGAGTGCGCGAGCAGCTCGGGTTTTCGAATGTCATTGTCATGGTTCCGTTCTGCCGGACAACCCACGAGGCCGACCTCGTGATCAAGGAAATGGCGGAAAACGGACTGACCCGCGGCGAACAGGGCCTGCAGGTCTACATGATGTGCGAGATCCCGTCCAACGTCATCCTTGCCGCGGAATTTGCCAGCCGTTTTGACGGTTTCTCCATAGGCTCCAATGACCTGACCCAGCTTGTCCTCGGGGTGGACCGTGACTCGGAGCAGCTGGCGGGGCTGTTCGACGAGCGGGACGAGGCCGTCACCTCGATGATCGGGCAGGTCATTGGCAAAGCCCACGCCGCCGGGATCAAGGTAGGTATCTGCGGCCAGGGCCCCAGCAACCATGCAGATTTCGCGGAGTTCCTGGTGAAGCAGGGCATTGATTCCATCGCACTGAACCCGGACACCTTCCTCAAGACCGTCCCGGTGATCGCCGCCGCCGAGAAGTCCCTTCCGTGACCCGCCTCGGCATTCTGAGCAGCGGCGGGGACTGCCCGGGAATTAACGCTGTGATCCGGGGTGCTGTGCTGCGGGGAGTCATTACCTACGGCTACGAGTTCGTCGGTTTCCGCGACGGCTGGCGCGGGGTGCTTGACCGGGACCTGGTACCGCTGCCGCGCCACGCGGTGCGGGGGCTCTCGCGCCTGGGTGGGACCGTGCTGGGCACATCGCGGACCAACCCGCTCAGGGATGGCGGCCCCGGGGCGGTGCGCAGCAGCCTTCACGAATTGGGCGTGGATGGCCTCGTGGCCATCGGGGGAGAAGGCACGCTGGCGGCAGCGCAGGAACTGTCAAACGCGGGGATCAAGGTTGTCGGCGTTCCGAAAACCATCGACAACGATCTTGATGCCACCGATGTCACGTTTGGGTTCGACACGGCCGTGCAGACGGCGACCGAAGCCATCGACAGGCTCCGCACCACGGGCGAGTCGCATCACCGGTGCATGATCGCAGAGGTCATGGGCCGGAATGCCGGGTGGATCGCCCTCCATTCGGGGATGGCGTCGGGCGCCCACGCCGTGCTCATTCCGGAGCAAAGGGTCCCGTTGACGCAGGTGGCCCGGTGGGTGCAGTCCGCCCACGACCGCGGACGGGCACCACTGGTGGTGGTGGCCGAGGCATTTGTCCCAGAAGGCCTGCCAGCGCCGTATTCGCCGCGGGGCCTGGACACCTTCGGCAGGCCGCGGCTGGGCGGGATCGGCCTGCTGCTGGAGAAGGAGTTGCAGGAGATGACCGGAATCGAGACCAGGGCCACGGTCCTGGGGCACATCCAGCGCGGCGGTGCCCCGACAGCCTCCGACAGGGTGCTGGCAACTCGGCTGGGCATGGCAGCTGTGGCCTCAGTTGCGGAGGGACGCTGGGGAACCATGGTCTCGCTGCGAGGCACCAGTGTTGTGAATGTCGGTTTGGCGGMCGCGATTGGCCGGCTCAAGACCGTGCCTGAGGACCGCTACCGGGAGGCAGCGGTCCTGTTCGGTTGAGCCTGCTCGGTTGAGCAGGAGCACGCATCAGCCGCGGGTAACCTGGATCTTCCTGGCGGCAGGTTGCTGGGCCTTCGCCGGCACCGGACTCCGGACTTCCAGCACACCGTCCTTGTAGGAGGCGGTGATGTCATCTTGCTGGACGCCGTCAGGCAAGGCCAGCCTCCGGACGAACGAACCGTACCGGAACTCCGAGCGGTAGCTGTCCTTCTCCTTCTGCTCAGACTGTTCCCTGCGCTCAGCCTTGATTTCGAGGGCGCCGTCAACGATCGAGACACTGACATCCTTCTCCGGATCGATGCCCGGCAGTTCGGCGCGGACCACCAGGGTGTCGCCTTCAACAGATTCTTCGACGCGGATGCCCGATGCCGCGGTATCACCTTCAAAAAGCCTTTCGATCATTTCGACGGGGGAACGCCGGGTGTCGAACCACTTCATCAAATCAGCCATTGTCTGTCTCCTTGCCATGATGACCGTTGGGGGATAAAAGTGCCTGCCAATTAAGACTCCGGCCCCTGCGCGGAAGGACCCAGAGGCTTTGGTCCCGCCAACCAGCAGCAGGCCGCAGGACGCCCCAAAGCGGCAGCACGCCGGGCGTGCGCGCCGAGTGTCCACGCCGACGGCCGGGCGGTTGAGGGCTAGGATCAGTGCATGAGCAACTCCCCGTCAGAGTCTCAAGTCGATGTTCTCGCCCCGGCCGAGTGCTGGGAGTATCTGAAGTCCTCCTACGTGGGGCGGCTTGCCGTGATCAACGGTGTTGTCCCGGAGATCTTCCCGGTGAATTTTATGGTCGTCGAAGAAACGGTGGTCTTCCGCACGGCGCCAGGCACGAAACTCCGTGCCCTCCTCAAGGGCACGGCCGTGGCTTTCGAAGTGGATGGCCTGAACCCGTACGGGACTGAAGTATGGAGTGTCGTGATCAAGGGCGTGCCGGGTCCCTTTGAAGGGGATCCGGCGAGCCTGCAGGAAGCCGGTCCCGACCGCGAACCCTGGCAGTCCGGCCTCAAGGAGCATCTGGTGCAGATCCGCCCGGCCGGGGTCTCCGGTCGAAGGTTTGCCGTGTCGCCGCGCACGCGCTGGTGGCCGCCGCAGGACTTTTCTGCCGACTGGCTCTAAGCGACTGGTCCCGTGCCCGTGCCCCTGCCCGTTACCCGGCCCGGGGCGTCGGTGCGGAGTGATCGGCCGGGTAGCGTAGTGCGTGGAGCCGGCCCAATACCAGCACGGCCAGGCTCGCGGCCGCCGCGGCCGCGAGGGAGGCCGCCAGGAGTTCGGGCGGAGGCCACTCCAGCATAAAGAAATCCGTCAGGAGCGGTACGGTCATCAGCAGGGCAAGCCCGGCGCACATGGCAGCCACGACGGCCAGCCGGAGGCCGCTGACTGGCCGGCTGACGGTCGCCAGGATGGTGAGGGCCACCAGGGAGAGTGTCAGTACCGCTGCTGTCCGGTTGGCGCCGGCGCTGAAAGCTCCCACGGCCAGGGAGTACGCCTGCACGGCGAGGACCGCCGTCGTCACAATAACTCCTGCCGGGATGGCAAGGGACAGCGAGCGCCGCAGGAATCCCGGCCTGTAGCGCCGGGTGTTTCCCATTAGCGCCAGGAAGAACGCCGGGATGCCGATGGTGAGGCCGTCCGTGGCAGACAATTGCCGGGGGAGGAACGGATAGCTCCACATCAGTGTTCCGAAGATCACCGAGAGGCAGAAGGCGTAGGTTGTCTTGCTGAGGAACAGCACCGAGACCCGTTCAATGTTGGCAATGACCTGGCGGCCTTCGGCGAGCACGGCGGGAAGCCGGTCGAAGCGCCCGTCCAGGAGCACCAGGCGGGCCACAGCTTTCGTGGCCGGTGCCGCGGAGTCCATGGCTATACCGATGTCCGCTTCCTTGAGGGCCAAGGCGTCATTGACGCCGTCGCCGGTCATGGCGACGGTGTGGCCCATTCTTTGCAACGCCAGGACCATGTCCTTCTTTTGTGCCGGCGTGACACGGCCGAACACGGAAAAGCTGTTCAGCGTTTCTTCCATCAGCTGCGGGTCTGCCGGCAGTTGCCGTGCGTCGTAGCCGGCACCGGCGTCGAGCCCTACCTCGCGTGCCACGGCCCTCACCGTCCTGTGGTCATCGCCTGAGAGGACCTTTACGTTGACGCCTTGCTGCCGGAAGTACGCGAGGGTCCGGGCTGCGTCGGGACGCACCTTCTCCCGGAACGTCAGGAGGGTGGCCGCAGCCAGCCCCGCGGGCAGTTGCACCTCATCGGGGTCCTCACGGGAAAGCAAGGCAGGCGTGTACGCCAGCAGCAGGGTGCGCAGGCCCCGTGACGCCAGGCGGCGGGACTGGACAAGGAGATCCTCAGTGGACGCGCCCGCTGCGCCGCTCCCGGTTAGCACCATCTCCGGAGCACCCAGGACCCAGGTTCCCGCGGCAGCGTGCGGGCGTTCGAAACTGGCGGCGCTCCATTTCCGGGCGGACGAAAAGGGAACGACGGCGGCCGGGGCGGCGCCGCCGTCGAACGCGAAAGTGGGTGCCAGGCAGCGGGCGGTGGCATTGGCGTGGGGGTCCGCGCCGAACCATCCCAGCGCATCCCGCCATCCCGGGGGAAGCTCCTGTCCGGTGCCGTGAAGGCCGGCGTGGTGAACGTCATCGAAAACCACCCTGCCCTCCGTGAGGGTGCCGGTCTTGTCGATGCACAGGACATCCACGCGGGCCAGCCCCTCCACAGCGGCGAGTTCCTGCACCAGCACGTTGAGGCGGGCCAGGCGTGCGCCGCCCACGGCGAACGCCACGCTGGTCATCAGTACCAGGCCCAGGGGGATCATGGCGATGGCCGCTCCTACCGCCCCGACGAGTGCCTCCTCCCAGGCGCCGGTCCTGAAAGCGGCCTCCCAGCCGCCCTTCGCCTGCATCTGGCCGTTGGTGATGATCGCCACGACGGGAAAGAGGGCCCAACTGATCCAGCGCAGGACGCGGTGGATCGCGTTGCGGATCTCGGAATTAACCAGGGAAAAACGTTTGGCTTCGGCGGTGAGCCGGCTGGCGTACGAGCCCGCACCGACGGCCACCACCCGGGCCCGTCCCTGGCCTGCCGTGACGGTTGAGCCGGACAGGACGGACGAGCCCCTCTCTTTGCCCACGGGATCTGATTCGCCGGTGAGGACCGATTCGTCCATTTCCAGGCCGTCGTCATCGATGATGATGGCGTCCGCCACAACCTGGTCGCCCGCCTGCAGCACGCAGATGTCGTCCATCACCACGTCAGCCACCGCAACGTCCTGGACGCGGCCGTCACGGAGGACACGGGCTCTCGGGGCATCCAGGACGGCCAGCCGGTCCAGAAGCCTTTTGGCCCGGTACTCCTGGACAACGCCGATGACGGCGTTGCTGAGCGCGGCAAAGCCGAAGAGGGCGTCCTTCCATTGGCCCAGGAGGAGCAACAGCAGGAAGCAACCGCCAACAATGCCATTAAACAACGTCAGCACGTTCGACCGAAGGATCAGCCACAGGCTTCGGCTCGAGTCCTCCGGTGCTCCGTTGGCCAGGCCCGCCAGCGTCCGTTCCCTGACCTCGCCGGCGGAAAGGCCGGACCCTGCGGGAGCCTCAGCCCCGGACGGACGGGGAGCCGCTGCCGTGCTCACTAATCTCCTCAGGGTGCCGGCGGCAGGGCTGCGGCGAGCGTCCCCGCCCAACTCGCTGCCTTCTCCAGCTCACCGCTCCGAAGGGGCCCTTCTGTGCCCCGGACGTAGAACGGGGCCGGGTCGGAGATGATGGTGGCGCCGGCCTCCTTCAGCAGCCTCGTCATCTTCCTTGCAGCGTCGCCATGGATAAAGAAACGGACGCGGGTGTCGAACGCTGCGGCGTTGATGCCTTGGAGCTTGCCGTCGCCCAGCTGTGCCAGCAGGTCCGTGATTTTGGGGGTGGGCCGCCAGCCGTTGATGGGGGACCCGAGGACCAGGAGGTCGCCGCCTGACATGGTGGCAGGGTTGAAGTCCGTCACGGTGACCGCAGCAGCGGGCAGGGGTTTGAGCCCCTGCACTACTGCGTCTGCAACGGCCTTGGTGTTCCCGTAGGCGGAGTCGTAGACGACGTGGGCTTTCATGCCGATATGACCACCTTCAGGGCGTTGGTCTCTGCAGCCCTGGCGAACGTGTCGTAGGCCTCCAGGAACTGATCGAAACTGAAGCGGTGCGTCGCAAATTTTTCCGCCGGCAGCTTCTTCTGGGCCACGAGCTTCAGCAGCATCGGTGTGGTGTTCGCGTTCACGAGTCCCATGCTGATGTTGATGTTCTGGATCCAGAGGCTCTCCACATGGAGTTCCACGGACTTGCCATGGACCCCGACGTTTGCGACGTTCCCGCCTGGCCGGACGATCTCCGTGCACATACTGAAGGTCGCGGGAATGCCCACTGCCTCGATCGCCACATCCACGCCCTGGCCGTCAGTCAGGGCCAGCACCTGTTCCTTCCAGTCGGCGTCGCCTGAAACCACAACGTGCGTGGCCCCAAACTCACGGGACTTCGCCAGCCGGTTGCGGTCGAGGTCCACGGCGATGATGCTCGCCGCCCCATAGAGTCCCGCTGTGGCGATGGCGGCCAGCCCAACCGGGCCCGCCCCCACCACCGCCACCGTGTCGCCTGGCTTCACGCGTCCGTACTGGACTCCGATTTCAAAACCCGTGGGGAGGATGTCGGACAGCATGACCGCCTGCTCGTCACTGACTCCCGGTGGCAGCAGGTGCAGGGAGTTCTCCGCGTAGGGGACGCGCACGTATTCGGCCTGCGTACCGTCGATCAGATGGCCGAACACCCAGCCGATGCCCGGCGCTCCCTCGTCACCCATGCAGTGCGAATAGAGGCCCACCTTGCAGTTGGCGCAGTGACCGCAAGACTTGATACAGGAGATGATGACGCGGTCGCCCGGTTTGAGGGTGGTTACTGACGAACCGACCTCCGTGATGGTGCCCACACCTTCGTGGCCCAGGATTCGGCCTTCCGTCACGGCCGGCACATCGCCCTTGAGGATGTGCAGATCGGTCCCGCAGATGGTGGTGGTGTCCACCTTGACAATGGCGTCGGCGGGATTCCGGATCGCCGGATCGGGCACATCTGTCCAGGACTTTTTCCCTGGGCCGCCGTAAACGATAGCTTTCATGTCCGTTCGTCGCTGTTGATGATCATGGGGTCCACGGGGCGGGCGGGACGCTGCTCCACCTCAACGATGGCGCCCCGTTGCCGCCGCGGTAAGGGACAAAAGTCCCGGGAGTCCGACGGCGGTGCCCGCGGCGGCGCCGTCGTCAGGTGCTTGGAAGGGTTCAGTTGCGGTAGATCAGCACCGGGCCCGTCGCATGGTGAAGGACGGCATGGGCATCAGATCCGACAGTTCCCTTCAGAAGGCCGTGGCCTTTGCTGCCGACCACTGTGAGGGAGGCGCCGCGGGAGGCATTGAGTAATGCCCGGGGGACGGAATCATCCCGGACAAGGTCGTGGCCGATCGCCACGTTCGGCGCAAGGGCCCGGGCATCGTCAGCCACCCTCAGGAGGAGACGACGGGCCGCTTCATTGCCTCTTCCGGTTGCGTAGGTCAGGCCGTCGTGGGGCCGGATGACGTGAATGATCGTCAGTCCCGCTCCCGTGGCGGTGGCGAGGTCACAGGCAAGCCGAAGCGCTCCCGCGGACCCGGACGAGTCGATCCCCACCACAACGCGTCCCCGGGGGTGCTTATCGAACCGGATCACCGCGACAGGGCAGGAGGCCGTGGCGGCCAACTCCAGGCTGACGGATCCCACGAGAAGCCCCAGGAAACCCCCGATCCCGCGGCTGCCAAGAACCAGCATGCGGGCGTCGCCCGCCATCCGCCGAAGGTGGCCTGCGGGCAGGCCGTACAGGAGGCTGCCCTGGACCGGGACCCCGGGCGCCACGGACAATGCCTCAGCTTTCCCCTCCTCAAGGATCGCCTGGGCCTGATGTTGCAGGCCACTGCCTGCAACGCCTTTGACCGGTCCGAGGTCTTGGGTCAGCAGGGGCCACAATGAGCAATGAATCACCTGCAGTTCACAGTCCAGGTGAGCTGCGTGCCGGGCAGCCCAACGCACCGCAACGGCTGCCTCCGCCGAACCGTCGTAGCCAACAACCACGCGCTCAGGCGGGGACATGGCTGGACCCGGTCTGGCCACCCCCTTCTGCGGAAAGCTGCCCGGGAGCAACCGAGAATGCTGCCGGCAGGTCGGTGCCGTGCACCACGAGGACAGGGCATTTTGCGTGCTCGGCTACTGTTGCGCTCACAGCACCCAGCAGCAGGCCTTCAAATCCGCCACGGCCGCGGCTGCCCACAATGACGAGGTGCGCAGTTCTGCTTTCTTCGACCAGGACTTTGGCCGGCGGGCCTTGGGAGGCGACCATTTCCACCCCGGGGGGAGCGGCGCCGGCGAACGCCTCGGCCACAGCAGCAGCACACACGCTCCGGGCTTCCTCCTCGGGGTTCCAAAGGAGGGGGGTGAAAGTGCCCACGGCGATCTGGAACTGCCAGCACGTTACTACCCGGATGTGGGCCTTGAGCAGCGGGGCCAGCGCCCGGGCCCAGCGAAGTGCCGTGATGGACGGAGCGCTCCCGTCCACTCCCACCACTATGGCGTTCACGTCACGGGTTTGTTCCATGGTCTTCCTCACCCTCCTGGCTGACCACCACCACCGGACAATGCGCGTGTGCTGTGCAGGCGGCGCTCACCGAACCCATAAGCTGTCCGAGCAAGCCGCCGCGGCCCCGGCGGCCCACGACGAGCAGTTGGGCGGTGCGGCTTTCTTCCACCAGGACCTTCGCAGGCGAACCCACTTTGACCACCGCAGAGAGGTGTTCAGGGCGCTCCTGGCCGAAGGCCCTCTCAATGGCCTGCTCCATCAGGCGGCGGGCAATGGCCTCAAGTTCCGCCGGGGTGCCGAGGTCACCGCCGGGGGGCACACGTTCCGGAAGATAGAAATCGGAGTAACCCAGGCACGTGACAACGTGCAGCGGAGCGCCCAATGCGGATGCCAGCCGGCCGGCGAGGCGCAGCGCCGCGGGGGAGTATTCCGAACCGTCAATTCCAACCAGGATGCGTTTGCTTTCAGTCATGGCAATACCTTTCCCCAGGAGCCGGCCGTGCGCCTAGGGCCGAAGGGCACCAAAGGTGCAGCGTTTCCGCCCTCATCTCAGGCTGATCGGAGCAGCACGGCAGCCCCCGTGAACCGGTCTCCGGAAAGGTCAAGCAATGCCTGGGCCGCCGCTGTCCAAGGGTAGGCCACAGTGGTGGGACTGAGGGGGATTCTCTCGGCCAGCGCCAGGAATTCCCGGCCGTCGGCTCTGGTATTGGCCGTAACACTGCGGAGGCGGCGTTCTTGGAAGAGGTCCCTTTGATAGTCAAGGGCCGGAATATCGCTCAGATGGATTCCTGCGACCGCGAGGGTCCCGCCGCGGTCCAATGCCCGGAGCGCAACAGGCACCAGTTCGCCCACCGGTGCGAAGAGGATGGCCGCGTCCAGCAGCTCAGGCGGCTCGGCCTCGGCGGGCCCGGCGAAGCCGGCTCCCAATTCCAAGGCGAGTTTTTGCGCCGCCGCCGATCGTGTCATGACGTAGACGCTTGCGCCCTCGTAGATGGCCATCTGGGCCGTCAGGTGGGCTGATCCGCCAAAACCATAGATGCCCAGCCTGCCGCCCCGGGGGAGTCCGGAGCACCGAAGTGCCYGGTATCCGATGATCCCCGCACAGAGCAACGGCGCGGCTTTCTCATCGGAGAATACGTCGGGCAGGGGGTACACATAGTCCTGGTGGGCGACCATCAGCTCCGCGTAGCCGCCGTCGGTGTCCCAGCCGTTAAACGTGGGGCTGAGGCAAAGATTCTCCGACCCGCGCCGGCAGAACCGGCACGAACCGCACGTCCGCGCCAGCCAAGCAGCCCCCACACGATCGCCCAGGCGGAATCGGGAACTGCCCGCTCCCAGCCCCGCCACCTCGGCCACCACCTCATGGCCAGGGATCCTGCGGGCGCCACGGGGACGGAGGTCTCCCTCGGCAAGGTGAAGATCTGTGCGGCAGACGCCACAGGCACGGACGGACAGCAGGACTTCATTCGGCCCGGGTGACGGATCGGGCCGCTCGCCCAGGCGCAAGGGGCCGGACGCGATGGGACCGGGCTCCTCCACCCACCATGCCCGCATACAGGGTCATTCCAGCCCGGCGCGGGTTGCCTCATCCAGGGAACCGCCCCAAGTGAGCGGCGCAGCGATCTTGAAACGACGCCCACTCACTTCCTCCGGCACTATCCGGAGGAAGTGGTCCTTCGGGCCGGTTTCCCAAGGAAAGAGTAAGTGCCCAACAGAGGCAACCAGTTCGGGTGTGCGGGACAGTGCCGTGGCAGGCCCTTTCACCACAACACTCCAGGCGACGCCCGCATCAATGTCAGCACCATCGGCCTCAAGCGCCACCATTTTGCCCAAGGCAGACGCCAGCTTGGTGCCGGCACCGGTCCGGAAGACCAGTGATTCATGGTGGACTTTGTAGTTGATGGGAAAGATTTCGGGGTGGTCCTGAACCCAAACGGCAAGGCGGCCAACGGAACCGCCCCGCAGCAGCCGCCAGCATTCCTCCGTCGGTAGTTGGGCGGTCTCCGGTATCGATGCATCTGTGGTCATGCCCACGAGCATAGGGTCGGTAGGGTTGGGGACGTAGGGCACAAAGACCCCTAAATCCCGGCCTGCGGTCATGGAGGAAATGCTCGGTGAGGCGTATTCTGTGTGCAACTGCTGCAGCCGGTCCATTTACGTGTGCGTCACTAGTGGTGTGTGCGTCAAATACCGCGGAAGGCGGTTTCGGTGAGTGAATCCGTCCGGCAGACCGCTAACGGCCCGGAACCAGCCATTACCTCCCGCATGGACGATCTTATCAACGACTTTGTTGACCGTGCCGGGGAATTAGTGAGCGCCCAGCAGCGGATGCAGGGGCTGTTGAACGCTGTGGTTGCACTCGCTGAGGACCTTAGCCTGGAGGCCGTCCTGCTCAGGGTTGTCAGTTCCGCATGCCACCTCCTGGAAGCCGAGTACGGAGCGCTGGGAGTCATCGGAAGCGACCATGGCCTGAGCCACTTCATCACAGTGGGAATAGAGGATGACCTCGCCCGCAAGATTGGCCCCCTCCCCACGGGCCATGGCGTTCTTGGCCTACTGATCCGGGATCCGAAGCCGCTGCGACTGCATGATCTTAGCCAGCATCCGGATGCCTACGGTTTCCCCAGACATCACCCGCAGATGAAGTCTTTCCTCGGTGTGCCGGTCCGGGTACGGGATTCCGTGTTCGGCAACCTCTACCTCACGCAGAAGAAGGGCKGGGGCGACTTTACCGACGAGGATGAAGGCCTCGCGGAGGCGTTTGCTGCTGCCGCCGGCGTCGCCATAGAAAATGCCAGGCTTTACGATGAAGCCCGGCGCAGAACAGCCTGGCTTCAGGCATGCATGGACGTGACCGGCAAGGTGATGGGCGAGGAAGAAGAATCGGACGGCCAGGACGAGGGACTGGACATGATCGCCGCCAGAGCACTTCAGGAGTCCGGCGCCTCGCTTGCCCTGATCCTGGTTCCGGAGGAGGATTCCGACCTTTTCCGCGTGGCGGGAGCCGCGGGAAGCGCGGCCCCGGAATGGGCTGGACGGCTTTCCTTGTTTGATCCAAAGGCGGTTGAATCCGTCCTCGCTACGGGTCAGGCGGCTGTGATTGAAGACGCTTCTGCGGCCCTCGGCGGGGGTTTGGTGCCGAACGACGGCCGGCTCCTGGTAGTGGACCTCAGCGCCCGCGGCACCCATCACGGGCTTCTGGTCCTGGTGCGTGAGGGTGCAGCAGGAACGTTCAGTAAGACGGATGTTGAGATGGGTGCCGTTTTCGGTTCACATGTGGCTCTTGCCCTTGAACTGGCTCGTGCGCACCGGATGCGGGAGCAACTTGCAGTATTCACTGACCGCGACAGGATCGCCCGTGACCTGCATGACCTCGTCATCCAGCGGCTCTTTGCAGCGGGGCTCAGCATCCAGAGCCTCCGGCGCCTGATAACGGGCGAGTCGGCCGCGCGGACCCTTCAGACGGTTACCGCCGAACTTGACGAAGTTATCAGGGAGCTTCGCAACACCATTTACTCCCTGAACGGTTCCGCCATGGAGAAGGAACTTCTCAGCAGCCGTGTGCTCCAGGCGGTCCGCGGCGCTGCGCGATCGCTTCGGTTTGTTCCCCGGCTTACCCTGACAGGGCCCATTGACGCGATCAGGGACGAGGAAACCGCATCAAACATCCTGGCCGTAGTTACGGAGGGGCTAAGTAATGCCGTCCGGCATTCGGGGGCGGATTCCATCCGCGTGTCCATTTCCGTGGAAGACGGATTCGTCTACGTCCGGGTCCAGGACAATGGCGCAGGCTTCAGCGTCCGCACGCCCGGTAACGGAATGACCAATATGCAGCACAGGGCCAGCAAGCTCGGCGGCACTTTCGAGGTCTCCAGTTCCCCGGAAAGCGGAACGGCGCTGACCTGGAAGGCTCCTGTGTTCTAGCTTGGCCACGATGCTAGTGGCCACAGTGTTATAGGTCGCGAGTGCTACTGGTCGCGATGCTGCGCCACATGGACTGCCGCTTGCGTCCGCCGTTCAAAACCCAACTTCGCCAGCAGGGATGAAACATAGTTTTTGACAGTCTTTTCGGCAAGGAGCATCCGCTCACCGATCTGGCGGTTCGTCAGGCCCTCGCCGATAAACTCCAACACCCTGCGCTCCTGGTTGGTCAACACCGCGATCCGTGGGTCTACCCGCTCCGGCTCGGCGAGGCCCTGAACGATTCTGGCCTTCAGGTCTGCATCGAACAGCGATTCTCCCCTGGCGGCGCGGCGAAGGGCCCCGATCAGGTCGGAACCAGCTATCTCCTTGAGGACGTAGCCTGCGGCCCCGGCGAGGACTGCCCCGCGGAGTGCCTGCTCGTCGTCGTAGCTTGTCAGGATCAGGCAATTGATAGTTTCATCGACCGAATGCACGTCGCGGCACACCTCTATCCCGGTACCGTCCGGCAACCGGGCATCAAGAATTGCCACATCGGGACGCAGCGCCGGAATCCGACGTGCCGCTTCAGCGGCAGAACCGGACATACCCACGACGACGAACCCTTCGCTTTCGAGAAGGTCCTCCAAGCCACGGCGCACCAACTCGTGGTCGTCAAGGATGAACACCCGGATCCCGTCGTTCGACAATTCAACGCCGTGTTCGGATGCTGTTGAGGCGTTCATCGTGATCCCTTCTGCACCGGCCAGGGTGCAAACCCGGGGCGGGGTGCTGTGCCTGCGCCTGAATCATTCTTTAGGAACTGCGGGGCCGCCACAAGGGTCCAACGGCCCAAACCGGCTGCCATAGTGGACCGGGGAGTTTCCGGCCGTGACCTTTGGCCCTACTAACCGGAGCGCCGCAGCATGACTCTGGAGGTGACTCGGTGCACGGCAGGGGGTGCGGGGCCACGTTGTTGCTGCGGCGGAAGGACTCCCATGAAAGCCCGATCAATCACCATGCTCATTGTCGGCATCCTGTTTTCCATGATGGGTGTGGGATTGCTGTTCGGCGGCATAGCAGCGTCGTGGGTCAACGCGCTCCAGAACGACGGTGGATACCTCACCTCTCCGAGGGAGGTGTTTGCGGTGGATTCCACAGCTATCGTCTCCGCGCGGGCAGATGGAATACGGGGCGACTCATACCCGGGACCGCTGCCCTTTGACGTAGGCAGCATCAGGATAACGGCGGAGTCAGGCAGCCCGGGGAAGGACATTTTTGTCGGCATCGCCCCCCGGAAGGACGTTGACCGCTACCTTTCAGGAGCCAACTACTCCGAACTGCAGGAAGTGCAGTTCCGGCCATTCCGTACGGAGTACCGGGAGGTGCAGGGAACAACCCAACCGTCGGCTCCAGCGGACCAGACATTCTGGGTGGCTTCGGCGGTAGGCGGCGGACAAAGGAACCTGGACTGGAAGATAGCTGCCGGGGACTGGTCCGTGGTGGTCATGAACGCCGATGCCAGCCCCGGAGTATCAACGGATCTGCAGGCAGGCTTCCGGTCAGAGCTGTTCGGTCCGATAGCTGCCGGACTGCTTGCTGCGGGAGCCATATTGCTGGTAATCGGTGTGCCGCTCCTGATCTTCGGCGCACACGGGCTGGGGCGCCACGCAGCGCAGCCGGCCGCTCCCGGGGCAGGGGCTTATCCCGGGCCGGCGCCCTATGGAGCCCCTCAAGGCCCCCCAAACCAGGTCATGGGCGGCCAAGCCATGGGCAATCAGTTCACCGGTAACCAGCTCGCAGACGTCCAGGCTGCTGCCGACATGAGGCCCTATCCGGCGCGGCTTCGCGGCGAACTGGACCCGGTGCTGTCCAGATGGATGTGGCTGGTGAAATGGTTCCTGGCCATCCCGCACTTTGTTGTGCTGTTCTTTCTTTGGTTCGCGTTTGTTGTGGTCACCATCATTGCCTGGTTCGCCATCCTGTTTACCGCCCGCTTCCCACGTTCCCTTTTCAATTTCAACGTGGGAGTCCTGCGCTGGAGCTGGCGCGTGTCCTTCTATGCCTACTCTGCGTTGGGAACAGACAGGTATCCGCCATTCACACTGGCCAGGACGGACTATCCCGCAGATTTTGACGTCGAATATCCGGAGCGGCTGTCCCGCGGACTTGTGCTGGTCAAGAGCTGGCTCCTTGCGCTGCCACACCTGATCATCATTGGCGCGCTGACAAGCGCAAGCACCGTCCGTTGGAACGACCCCCGGAACCCTGGCATCAGGTACGAGACGGCAACAGGAGTCTCTTTGTTTGGTTTCCTGGTTTTTGTTGCGGCTGTGATCCTGCTGTTCAGCGGCCGTTACCAGCGGCCCCTGTTCGACCTGGTCATGGGCTTCAACCGCTGGATCTACCGGGTCATCACCTACGTTGCCCTCATGCGCGACGAATACCCCCCGTTCCGCCTCGACCAAGGTGCCAGGGATATCGGCGAGCGGGGCCCGGTTCCGCTGAGTGGCCCGGTCCCGCCGAATGGCCCAGTCCCGCGAATCAGTCCGTTGCCTTCGGGAAGCCCAGTGCCCCCCGGAAGCCCGGTTCCCCCGGGAAGCCCCCTGCCGCCGTCGGACCCTACAATGCCCGCTTAAGGCTCCGCCGCAGCAGGAGTGCTCCGACTGCCAGCAACGCCATGGCCATGGCGGCAAGAATCCCCAGCTGGGGGAGGATGTCAGCCAGACTGCCGTCGTGGCGCTGAACGATGGCGAAGGCGTCATAGGCCCAACGGTGCGGGGTGACGCGGGAAACCGCCTGGAGCGTGTCCGAGAAGAACTCCGGCGGCACCATGGAACCGCCCAGGCCTGCCAGCACTAAGCCCAGGCCCACACCCACGCCGGAAGCGGCGGCGTCGTTGTCGAGGACTGAGCCGATCACCATGGCGGCCGCTGCGGCCACTGCGGCAAAGACGGCCAGGATCAGGCCGGCAAGCAGCGGGTTGCCCCAGTCCACGCCGAAGAGCAGAGCCGTACCGAGCATGATGTAGCCGCCTTGGACCACAGCTATCCCGAAGCGTCCCAAAGCCTGACCGGCGATGGCCTGCCAGCTGGTGACCGGCGCGGCCATGACACGGGCGATGACGCCGAGCCGGCGGGACTGGATCAGTGTTGCCGCGCCTGTCAGGGAGCTAAGGAAAACAAACAGGAGCAATTGCTGGGCCGCGCCGAGGTCAAACTGGCCCAAGCCCCTGAACTGTTGCGCCACATTGTTCGTATCCACGATCTCCATGCCGGGAAGCTGCACGGACTTCTTCGCCTGCTCGAGTGCGGCGTGTGCCTCGCCGGCGTCCATGCCGGCGTCCGAAAGCGCCGCAAGCTGCTTCCGTTCGGTGCTGACTGCCTGCACTGAGGCGCGCACGGACTGCAGGGCGGCCTGGGCACCCGACTGTGAAGACATGACCACGTCGAGCTGCGCCGGTGCGCCGGCGTTGAAAGCTGCCGCCGCGGTGTCGCTGATGAAAACCCCGACGTCGGTCCGTCCCCGGCTCAGCTCGGCCCGCACCGTTTCAGGGCCGCCGAAGGTGACCCGGATCCCGTCCAGCTCCAACTGTTCGGCGACTTTTCGCTCAAGTTCAGTGCCTGCCCCGCCGGCCATTGATACATGGGCCCGTCCACTGTTCGCGCCAAACTGCGAGCCGAGCACCAGAATCAGCAGCAAGGGAAAGATGAAGACAAAGAAGATGTTGGATTTGTCCCGCAGGAAGCGCCGGATTTCGACGCCGGCAATAGCAAGGATGCTGCTCATGTCCTTGCCCCCCGGTCCGGAACCAGCCGGGAGACCAGGGTGCACACTGCGGCGAATCCCAGCATGACGGCCAGCGGCGCTGCCACGTCCGCGGGTCCGCCGCCGCCCGCAGAGATGCCAAGGCCCCGGATGAAAGCACCTACCGGGTTGAAATCCATGAGGGCCGCAACGAAACCGGACGCTTGAATGGGAAAAAATGCGCCACCGGCGATCCCCAGGACCATGGCCACGATCGATTGGGCAACGTTGGCCTGCTCCGCGCTGCGCACCAGGCGGGCGACGATAAAGGTCAGGCTGGTAGCCGCTGCCGCGACACTCGTCACCAGGAGTCCCACCACCAGCGGGGAGCCGAAGGAGACGCCAAACAACAGGGAGCCAACCGTCAGCAGGACTGTGGTGGCCACGATCCCCAGAATGAAGCCCACCAGGGCTTTGGCGGTGATGATGGAACCTGGCCCCACCGGAGACGATTTCAGGCGGGCCAAAGTGCCTTGTTCCCGTTCTGCCAACAGCCCCAGCACTCCGAAGCCCACGGTAAAGAGGAGGAACAAACCGCTTTGACCTGCCACCAGGCTGCCCTTCAGGGAGAGCTGTTCAGCAGCTGCCTGGCCTTCGGCCATGGTCACGGTAGGTGCTCCGGCAGCAGTCTGCCGGCCAAGTGCTGCGATGACTTGGGGCGGGAGCCCGGCGCTTTCGCCAGCCATCGCAGTAACGGCGCCAGCTCCGAACTGGCCCAGGAGGCCGTCCACGACCGACACCAGGACGTTGGTTTCGATCCCTTGCCGGCCGCCCTCCACCACCTGCACGGACACACCCTGGCCTGAGGTGACCGCGGCAGTGAAGCCGGCCGGGATGACCAGGCCCAGGTCCGCGCCACTGTTCCGCGTCTCCTGCCGGACCTCCGCGGTGGGGACACGTCGCACCGTCACGTCCATAACCTCGAGCGAGCCGAGCGCGTCAAGCATTGCAGCGCCAAGTGGCCCCGCATCGTCACTGCTGGCCACTACAGTGGCTGGTTTGAGGTCGACACTCTGCTGGCCGAGGCCCCCGAAGGCGAGGTTCAGGACTCCCATCAGGGAAAGCGGCACCAGCAGGGAAAAGATGAACACCGACTTATCGCGAACGCGCTGCCTGAGGTCATTTCCGACCATGGCCCAGATTTCGCGCATGTCAATCCCTCAGGGCTTTGCCGGTGAGGTGCAGAAAAACGGACTCTAGATCCGGCCGGGCGATCTCCACTCCGGTCAAGGCCATTCCAGCGTTTCCCGCCCCGGTCACGATGGCCGGCAGGAGGCTTGGCCCGTCCCTGACGGTAAGGATCAAGCCTGTCCCGGCGCCGTCCACCTGCTGCACACCGGGCAGGCTCCGCAACGCTGCCGCGGCCGCCCCGGTGTTACCGCTGCCGCGAAGATCGATGCGGTCCACGCCGCCGGTGAGCCTGACCAGCTCGTCCCTGGTCCCTTCCGCCTGGACCCGGCCCTCGTCAAGGATGGCGATGCGGTTGCACAACCGTTCTGCCTCCTCCATATAGTGCGTGGTGTAGAGCACGGCCATGCCTTCCGCGGCCAGCCCCTCCACCGCCTCCAGAATGGAGTTCCGGGACTGCGGATCCACTCCAACGGTCGGTTCGTCGAGAATCAGCAGCGTGGGACGGTGCAGAAGGCCGATTCCGATGTTCAGCCGGCGCTTCATTCCCCCGGAAAATTTCTTGGTCTGTTCGCCGGCACGGTCGGCCAGCCCGATGAGTTCAAGCACCTCCGCCGTCCTGGTGCCCAGTTCTTTGCCGCGCAGCCCCTGGAGGCGCCCGAAGAACCGGAGGTTCTCCTTTGCGGAGAGGTCCGGATAGATGGCGAGTTCCTGGGGGACCAGGCCGATGTGTCCCTTGGGGCCGGTCAACGACGGGGCCATCGCCTGACCCGCCACCGAGACGGACCCGGCGTCGGCCGGAATCAGCCCGGCCACCATCGAGATAATCGTGGTTTTGCCTGCACCGTTAGGCCCAAGCAGTCCGTAGGTTTCTCCGGCGGCGATATGAAAGGAAACCTCATCGACTACCGTTCGTTCGCCATAGTGTTTTACCAGGCCGTTGACTGCCAGGACGTCCTCGGTGCGGGTCTTCATGAACAGCTCGGCTCCGGTCATGCGTTTGCTCTTTCCGAAATGACATTGTCAGGGGCGTGGGCCACGCTAGCATGCCGAGGCTCCCGGAAGGTTACAGCTGTCAGTATCGTCAAAGGCCCTGGAATCCCGGGGCAGCCGGAGCCGTAGGTCGGAAGGCCCCTAGCTGCGGATTCCGGACACGCCTTATGGTCGTATCCATGAGCCCAACACGCCTCAAGACTGCGGTGGTGCGTTTCCCCGTGGTGGCTGCCACCGTAGGAATCGGTGCAGCAGTCACAGGGTTGCTGGCACTGGGGGAGGACCCTGCGGCCCGGTGGACAGCCAGCGCCTACGCCGTCCTCATCGCCGTCATCCGGTCCGGCTCGATGCTCAAAGCGTTGCTCGGCGGCCGGTGGGGTATCGACGTGCTGGCGGTCACGGCCATCGGCGCGACGGTGGCGGTTGGGGAATACGTCGCGGCCCTGATCATTGTGCTTATGCTTGCCGGGGGTGAAGCGCTGGAAGACATTGCGCAGGGAAGGGCAACCCGCGAGCTGAGATCCCTGCTGGAGCGCTCTCCCCAGACCGCCCACCGGGAAGTGAACGGCGGTTCGCCCGAAGACATCCCCGTCGAAGAAGTCACGCCGGGTGATCTGCTCCTGATCAAGCCGTCGGAGGTGGTTCCCGTGGACGGTGTGCTTGTCTCCGAGGCGGGCACTTTCGATGAATCCATGCTGACCGGGGAGAGCCTGCCGGTGGAACACCTGGAAGGCGACACACTGCTCAGCGGATCGGTTAGCGGCGATAACGCCGTGATCATGGCAGCAACGTCCACGGCGGAGGACTCGCAGTACAGCCAGATCGTGGCACTGGTCCAGGAGGCAGCCTCGAGCCGGCCGCCAGTGGTCCGGCTCGCCGACAGGTACGCCGTCCCCTTCACCATTCTGGCCTTTGTCCTGGCCGGCCTGGGCTGGTATTTCAGCCAGGACCCGGGACGGTTTGCCCAGGTCCTGGTGGTGGCCACCCCGTGTCCGCTGCTCATTGCAGCCCCGGTGGCGTTCCTTGCCGGCACCAGTCGGGCGGCGCATTCAGGCATCATCATCAAAAACGGCGGTACCCTCGAACAGCTTGCCCGGGTGCAGACGGCAGTGTTCGATAAAACCGGCACGCTCACCCACGGCCGGCCCACACTGCACGGCATTAGTATGCCGGGGTCAGCCGCTGGGCTGATCAGCGAAGACAGGTTGCTGCAGCTTGCCGCTTCGGCGGAGCAGTACTCTTCCCACGTGCTGGCAGCATCGGTCATGGACGCAGCCCGGCACCGCGGGCTTGATCTTCTGCCGGGAAATGACGCGAACGAACACGCCACTCAGGGAGTCACGGCGACGTGCGGCAGCCACCACGTGGTGGTGGGTAAGCCTGATTTCGTCCGGTCCGTCACTTCCGGCTTCGAAGAGGCGGACGTGACCGGCGGTCAACTGGCGGTCTATGTGGGTGTTGACGGACGCTTCGGGGGAGCGCTGGTCATGAGCGATCCGCTGCGGGGTAATGCAGTAGGCACCCTGGCCCACTTGGGGCGGTTGGGCGTAGGGGAGACCCTGCTGCTTACCGGCGACACCCTGCCCACGGCAGAAAGGATCGCCGCCCAATCCGGGATTTCCCGGGTCCAGGCAGGCTGCCTGCCTGGTGACAAAGTCTCCATCGTGGCCGCACTGCGGAAACGCCCGGTCATGATGGTGGGCGACGGCGTCAACGACGCCCCGGTGCTGGCGGCCGCAGAGGTCGGTGTCGCGATGGGCGCCAAAGGATCGACCGCGGCGAGTGAGTCGGCGGACGTAGTGATCATGCTCGACGATTTATCCAGAGCGGCGCTGGCCGTTGACATCGGCCAGCGCACCATGCGGATAGCACTGGCGAGCATTTGGACCGGCATCCTGCTCAGCGTCGGCCTGATGGTGGCGGCCGTCTTCGGTTACATTCCCGCTGTTGCGGGCGCACTCCTCCAGGAACTGGTGGACTTGGCCACCATCCTTAACGCGCTCCGTGCCCTCCGCGGCGGCGGGAAGGGAAGCACGACGGCGGTGGGAGGCACTCCAGCCAGCGTCGGCGCCGTGAGGTGAGCGCCGGCGTCGTGCGCTGCTCCGTTCCTCCCCGCACGTGAGTGCCGCTTGGCTCAGTGCCGCCCCGCGTCCAGCGGCGGCCACCAGCGCGATGGCGGAGTGATCACGAAGCGCCGGCCGGTGACCTCTGAGGGCGTGACCCGCACCAGATGGTCCTTGCTTCCGGATTGCCACGGGGAGAGCCCGGCGTCCGCGGCCTCCTGGAAGTCCTCCTGCGAGTCCACAACCGCAGCCGTGCCCTTGACGATGACGCTCCAGGCGATGGTGCCGTAGGTGTTGAGGCCGTCGGCTTCCAACGCGATGGAACCGCCGCCCAGCACGGCATCCAGCTTGGTTCCTGATCCGGTGCGGAATATCACCGTGCCGTTATCGGGAACGTAGTTTACGGGGAAGATTTCCGGCTCCCCATCACGCACCAGGGCAACCCGGCAGACCGAGGCTGACCGGAGGTACTTCCAGCAGTCATGTACGTTGAGGACTTCCGTCTGGGATCCTGAAGTGTCGCTTAGCATGCTCGCAGGCTACTACGTCCGGCGCTATATGCGGTGGATTGGGGTGATGACCGTGGGGCACGGAAGCTGCGTCAGGACTGCGTGCGCCGTGGAACCGAGGAGCAGCCGTTTGAAACCGCCCCTGCCCCGGCTTCCAACCACCAGCAACTGGGCACCCGCTGCGGCTTTGACCAGCGCCTCAGCCGGTTCCCGCTTGGTATCCAGGACCTTGTGGACTACCAGGTCCGGGTAGTCCTCGCGGAGGCCGGAGACTGTTTCGGACAGCACCATCTGTTCCTCGTCCTCAATGCGCTGGGTCAGCGACTCGGTGAGCGCTCCACTGTCGACCCATTTGTCCGGTTCCCAGATGGCATAAACCACCGTTAGCTCCTGGCCTTCCCGGTCCGCCTCGGCGGCAGCGAACGCAACGGCCTGCGTGGCTTCCTCCGAGCCGTCCACGCCGACCACCACACCCTGCCCGCCATCAGCGTCCGTGACTCCAATGACCGCGACCGGACACTTGGCTGCAGCGGCCACCTGCAGGGCCCGGTCCGTCAGCGAACCACCCAAATGCGGGGCGCCTGAACCGACCACCAGCATCGACACCTGGGTGGAGTACTTCCGCAGCGAGCCGGAGACGCCTCCCTCCAGCACTTTGGTGGTCACCTCAACCGGAATCTTGTCCCGCACGCGCCCGGCCGCCGTTTCCACCAGCGTTTCACCCCTTTTCACCAGCTCCCCGGTCCACGGGACGGGCTCCGCTACCCACCGGTCGTCAACAACGTACAGAATGACCAGCGGCAGGTCGGCACTGGCAGCCCGGCGGGCAGCCCACTCCACGGCGGCCCGGCTTTGCGGTGAGTCATTGGTGGCGACGGCGATCGGTTGGGACGTTCTCACGGCTGGTCTTCCTTTGTTCTCTTGTCGGGGCTGTGAACAACCAGGACGGGGCAGTGTGCATGGGCAACACAGGCTGAGCTGACAGAGCCCAGCAGCAGGCCGCCGAATCCTCCATGGCCGCGCCTGCCAACAACGATCATGTCCGCGTGGCGGCTGGCGTCGATGAGGGAGTCCCTGGGGTGGCCCCGGACAACCCGCGGGATGACGTTGGGCGGAATGTCGTCGCCGAAGGCCTGTTCCAGGGCGTCGTTGAGGACGACCATGACGCGTTCTTCAAAGCGGTCTATGCCCATGGCCACGTACCCCGCGTAGACCTGCGGATCATCCCAGTAGGCCGTGGCCAGTACTTTAGCCCCCACTGGCGCGGCCAACCGCTGGGCCTGCCGAAGCGCCTCCACGGATGCCTCCGATCCGTCCACCCCCACCACAAACATGGCACCCTCCGACGCCGGCTCCGCCATAACGCATCCCTTCTGTGGACTCTTGCTGCTCTCCAGCCTGCGGCTCAGGGCAATGGACGTGTAGGGTCGAAAGTCACCTAGAAACTGGAGGAACTGCCTGAGCCTGAGAAGCTTCCCCCGCTGCTCCCGTAGCCGGTGGTACCGCCGCCGCCCCTGGCAGAGCTGACGCTGCCGACGCCGGTGTTCAGGCCGGAGTTGAAGGCCGGGACCGAGAAGAAATAGTAGGAAGGGTAGACGGTGCCGAGGATGCTGGGTTCGTAGCTCTGCCGGTGATGGCGGTCGGTGCCTGCCTGCGCATCCGCCATGCCCCTGCGCATGAGTTTGGCTTCCCGTTCGGTCTTGGCGAAGCCCGCGATCACCGTTTCAGTGTGCTGCTTCAGCAGGTCGGACAAGCGGCTGCGGGCGTCACGAAGGTGGTCGAGCGCTTTTTCCGGTGTGATGGTCCCGTCTGTGAGTTGGGCGGTCCACCGTTCGATTTCCTCCAGGCTCTGGTCGCGGAAGAACCGCAGGGACGCGGCGGTGGCAGAGTCGCCTTGCCCGTGACGCTTGCTCAGGAGCTGCTCCAGCCCGGCGAGGTCGCTGCGGAAGGGCGCCAGCTGGCGGTCCCAAGCCGTTGCCCAGGTGCTCAACCGGTTCAACAGCGCGTTGCTGTCGGCAATGACGTCGTCCAGGGCATCCAGTTCGGCCGCCGCGTCCGCATACTCCCGGACCAGCTTGAGGTTTGGCCTGCGGCCCAACGCCCTCGGTGTGAGGGCGTGCACCCTGTTCGAAAGCCCGGTGGCGGCGTTGTAGCGGTTCAGGAAGCTGCGGTGCTTCTCCAGGACACTGCTGCCGTACGAAGAGGACTCGGGGATGGTGCCCGCATTAAGTTCGGTGACGTCCAGGTCAGTGGTTACATTGGCGTAGCTTCGGTCTCCCCTCGCAAGCTCCTTGCGGCTGCCGGCCCTGGTTACGGCCCGCACTATCAGCAACGCGGCAGCCCCCGCCGCAGCCAGCGAACCCGTCACCCACGCTGCGATCACGAAGGCGGCCGACTGGTACCACGGTTGATTGATGAGTTCGGCGCCCCGCCGGACTCCCGCGATGGTGCCGTCCGTCCACTGGGCGTCGCGCAGGAGGTCTTTCGCCGCGTTTTGGATGTCATCGCGTTGTCCCAGCGAAACCTTGCGGTCCTCGCCCATGTAGGTGCCCACATGCCGGCCCACGGGATCGAGCGCAAAGATGAAGAGACCGTCGGCCCATTTCTGACCGTCCGGGCTGATCCAGTCCGGGTGTTCCGCGCGGGCGAACCTGAGGACCTCTTCGTTCAGGTTGTCCGCGGCGCTCCCGTTGTAGGTGTAGACAGCCACCTTGGTGGGCTCATGGAATTCGATGGCAGTGATGGCCGGGATGAGGGTGTTGCGGTCGAGCACACCGGCCCTGTCCTCAATAACGACGCTGGTGGGAGTGGCGGCGAGTGCCGCCGCGCTGCCGCCCAGCAGCAGGGCAAACACCAGCAGCAGCAACTTGAAGATCTTAGGCATCAGAGAACCGGCCAGACTACTTTTGTCTGCCATTTCAAGGGATCGGGTTCGGTCTGTGGTCCGTTCAGGTAGAACTCCCACATGGCGTCTGACGGGTTTTTTCCAGCCTCCCTGATGCGGTCCTGAACCGCCGAGTATGTCTTGCCCAGAGTGTCGTAGGGGCCTGTGTGGATGGCCTCAAACGCGTCGGTTTCAGGAAGTGTGCCGGTGACTACGGTTCCGGTGTCCGCGAGGCCGCCCGCGATCGGAAAGCCGGCTTCCACGTCGACCGTTTCCGTAGGCATCCCCCGATACAGGGCGAACGGCGGTCCGGCGAGTTGGACGTTCTGCCTCTGTGCTTCCGCTATCACAGCCCCGAAGGCCCGGCTGAAGAATTCAGTGAGGGCAGCCATCGCCACGGTTTCGCGCACGACGGCGGTTGGTTGCGCGGCGCAATGGACCTGGGCGGGCTCCTCGGCACGGGCAGGATGCTTCGCGTTCTGCCACAGCCCCACCACATTTCCTTCGCTGTCGCGGAAGTATGCGTTCCAGCCGGAGCCGCGGACCTCCATCCTGCCCCGCACCGTCTCACCGCCCAGGCCGTGTATCTGTTCCAGCGCCGCGTCGATATCCTCGACCTCGATGGTGACCACCGGCGCGAGGAGCATGTCTCGGCGGCGGAAAATCCCGCCATTGATGGCTCCGGACCGGGCGGGCATGCCTTGGTGGTTCACCGGCGTGGTCATGGCCAGGCTGTATTCCATTTCCGGCAGCACCTGGAAGGTCCAGCCGAACACTGATTCGTAAAACTTCCGCGCCCGCTCTTCATTGTCCGCGGGGATTTCGAAATGTACCACTCCACTCATGGCACTCACCTCTCTGTAGCAACGGGAGACTGTGGCAGTCTTGGTGCTTCCAACGGTATGACGTCGATCCGCGCTGGCCGGCCGTTCGAAGGGCTAATCACCAGCAGTATGTGCGCGGCGGTGACACCGGCCAGAGCGGTGACCACTCGCTCGATCAGCCCGTCTTCCGATGTGGGGACGGCTCCGGCCGGGAACGTCTCACCGCCTGCGTCCGACCGCTTCCACACGGAGACTTTGGCGCCGGTCGCGGCAGCAATGGCCTCGGATAACGGCTTCGAAGGGGAAGCCGTCACCAGGATGACCTGATCAACGGTGCGGGCGTTCGTCCCTGCGGCGGCAGCCAGCAGGGCGTGCCCGCGACGCCACTGGGCAAAGTGATAACCGGCAACCAAACCTGCCGACACCAGGAGACCCAGTGGCGCCCGGATGCGTTCCAGAAGGCCGGCTCCGGCGGTGTTTCCCAAAAGGAACTCGAAGAGCCGGTACCCAATCACGAGGAGGGCCACCAGTGCCACCACGGCGCTGAGGCCGAAGAACACTACGAGGTAAACCCGCCTGCCTGGCGGAATCGCGTCCGCGGTTTGTGGCTGCCTTGTTGGCCGCCAAGCCCGCCACCAGACGGGACCGCCCACCACAAGGGAACTTATGCCGCCGAGCAGCAGGCTTCGGGTGCCGCCGCCGGCGATCGGTGTTACCGMCATGGCAAGCGAAGCATTGATGACCACGCCAATGCCGGTTGCGGCAGCTGCCAAGGCAACCCCCGACGTTACCAGCCGGCTCGCACGCCTGGTGCCCACGGAACGCTGGGCTCCGCTGACGCGGTGAAAACGCCAAATCAGAAGGCCGACCGCGGCAGCGGCGAGAGCCGGGCCCAGCGGGGCCAGCAACTCGCTCATGGGGGCAGACCGGTCGAATACTGTCCGCAGGAGCACAAAAACCACGACGCCGGCGCCGCCGAGCGCCGTCATGCCCGCGGCGAAAATCCCCACCCCAACGAGTGCCACGTCCACCAGGGCGGTGCCCATTTTTCGCCCGCCGCCCCTGAACCAGTGCCACCACCACACGACGCTTCCGCCAATTGTCCAAACCACGGCCCTCAGAATGGGCTGCCACCACCCCTCCGCCTCCGGGGTCAGGCCCATGTGCCCGCGGATCGCCACATCAAGCAAGCTGCCCAGGGCGTTGATGGCGGCGAACCCGCCTGCCAGCAGCCCGAAGACCGTCCCCGTCACGGCCGGGACGTCCTCAAGGGCTTCCGGTTGTTTGAGCGGGTGCCGCCACATCCAGCGATGCCAGATCCAGATGCCTGCCCAGACGATCCCCGTCGACAAAGGCGCATACCACAGTGGTTCCTGGCTGCCGATGAAGGAGGCCGCCGTTCCCAGAAGGGCGGTCACGGCCGAGATCAGGGAGACCGCGTAGACGGCAGACACGTACAGGCCCCACCCCGCTGAGCCGCGCTCGGCGGGGTCGTTGAGCCTCCTCCAAACAAGCCACCACAGGAGGGCGGCGAGCGGCCCTCCGATCAGGGTGAAGGCCAGGGACCGGGCCACGCCGGCCACATCACCGGATGCCATCACCGCGCCCGCGCTGAACAAGAGTTCCAACAGTCCGCTTAGCCCCACTGCGGTGATGACCACCAGGGCGAACAACAGAAGGTAAAGGATCAGGCGGCGGAGCGTGGCCTGCGCTGAACCCGCCCGCGAACGTGGTGTTAAGGCCGTGGCGTTCACGGCTTGGACAATCCCGTGCACGACACGAGCTGGTACGGTGCCTGCTCGATCAGCCAGCTGCCACCGGTCTTAACCAGGGCGAAACGATCCTCCGTCTCGTACTCCGACGGTCCGAACGGGCCGCCCCCGCCTGAACTGACCAGCGAGACCCGCACCAGGGCCGAGTCGCCGCGCTCTGTTGTGGAGATCAGGACCACCCGGACGGGACGTGGCCCGCTTTCGTAGTAGCCGCGGCACCCGGATCTGGCAGCATCGGTGAGGTAGGAGCTGGCTGTGGCCGTATCGCCGTCGACGACCGCTGTGCTGTACCGCTGGACCACTCCCTGGGGCGTGGACGCATCCAGGGGCTCCGGCCCGCCGCGGGTAAAAACGACGGCCAGCGCCACGACCACCAGCAGCGCAATCGCAGACAGGATGGCGATGAGAATTCGGTCGGGTTTGCCACCCGCACCCTTTGACAGTCTCACGTGATGTTTGCCCGACGCGGGGCAAGGAGTCCCAGTAGGACCTGACGCAGGGACCTACTCATGGCTCCTCCTCCGGAGACGACACCCGAACGGTGCTTAGTTTTCCATCAGGCCACCGCGACACGGTAGGGGCGAACGTCCCGCAGGCCACAACTGGTCATGGGCCTTTCGACGCTAGGTCGACGCCCGTCCCGCGTGTGAGCATGGGTTCATGACGTACCTGCGTGAGCGCCTTGAGTTGCTGTTTTTCGTTTCCGCCGCTGTTCTGCTGGCGGGCGGCGGCGCGGCCTGGCTGCTGGGCTGGTACCCGGCGGCAGGGCTGGTCTGGGCGACAGGGACAGTTCTCGGTCTGGTGTTCGCCTTTGCCTGGGTGGCGGGCGCGCTCAGGCGCCGGCAGGCCAGCGTGGACATCATCGCGGTGCTGGCACTGGGCGGCGCCCTGTGGGTTAACGAGCCGTTCGCCGGGGCAATGATCACGGTTATGCTCGCCACCGGCAGGCTTCTGGAGGCACGGGCGCAGGCCCGGGCCCGGCGGGAGCTGAGCTTGCTCGTGGAGCGTGCGCCCCGCACGGCCCGCCGGCGGATTCAAGGCGGCGTGGAATCGGTTCCCGTTGAGGCACTCGCGGCAGGTGACCTGATTGTGGTTGGCACCGGCGAAGTACTGGCCGTGGATGGACGGCTCCTGTCGGCCGGGATCCTCGATGAGTCCGCACTGACTGGCGAATCGCTGCCCGTGGAAAGAGTTGTCGGCGAAGACGTCCGCAGCGGCGTGGTGAACGCCGGTGCGCCCATCGACGTGATGGCGACCGCAGCCGCAGCGGACTCGACCTATGCGGGCGTGGTGCGCCTGGTGGAGCAGGCCCAGGCGGCTTCAGCTCCGTTCGTACGCACCGCGGACCGGTTCGCTGTCTTCTTTGTCCCGCTGACCCTGGTTTTGGCAGGGGCGGCCTGGGCGCTCAGTTCAGACCCGGTGCGGGCCGTGGCGGTCCTTGTCGTCGCGACACCGTGCCCGCTTCTACTGGCGGCCCCGATCGCGATCATGTCCGGACTATCGCGCGCCGCGAGCATAGGCGTCGTGATCAAAGGCGGCGGCGCCCTCGAACGGCTGGCCGCAGGCAGGGTGGCCCTCTTTGACAAAACAGGCACCCTGACCCGGGGGCAGCCCACCCTCGCTGATACCGTCACGGCCGCCGATACTGTCGACGCCGACGAGATCCTGCGGCTGGCTGCCTCCCTGGACCAGGTCTCGCCGCATGTCCTGGCCAGTGCGATCGTGACCGCGGCCACCCGCCGGGACCTTGGGCTTGAAATGCCCGAAGACGTCCGCGAGGAACACGGCTACGGACTCCGGGGAACGGTGGGACTCCACGACGTCAGGCTCGGCAAGGCGGCCTGGATCGCCCCCGGTTCGGAACAGGGCTGGGTGCGGCAGGTGCGCCGGCGCGCTGACCTCGACGGATCATTGACAGTGTTCATCGCCGTCGACGGAGAGCCCTGCGGAGCGTTCCTGCTGGAGGATCCGGTCAGGCCCGACGCCCCGCGAATGATCCGGGCCCTGCGCGGTGCGGGCATCAGCAGGGTTGTCCTGGTGACAGGTGACCGGGAGGACATTGCGCACACAGTGGGCAGGGTGGTCGGAGTTGACTCCGTCCGGGCCGACTGTGACCCTGGTGAGAAACTCCAGGTGATCACGGATGAGTCCGCCGGTGCCGCGACGATCATGGTCGGCGACGGTGTGAACGACGCCCCCGCTCTCGCCGCCGCCGGGGTGGGCGTGGCCCTGGCAGCACGAGGCGCCACAGCCTCGTCGGAGGCTGCCGACGTGGTGCTGACCGTGGACCGCATCGACGCGCTTGCCGACGCCATTCTCATCGCCCGCCGCTCCATGGGTATCGGCATGCAGGCCGTACTTGTGGGCATGGGCCTATCGCTCGCCGCGATGGTCGCTGCAGCCGCCGGGTTCCTCGCTCCAGCAGCCGGAGCCGTCCTGCAGGAGGCCATCGACGTCCTGGCGATAGGTATCGCCCTGCGCGCAGTGATCCCCGGCAAATCCCACACCATCAATATGGCACCGGCCGACATCGCCACCGCACGCCGGCTGAAATCCCAGCACGACGCCGTGAGCGCCGTCGTCGAGCAAATACGCGCCGTCGCAGACACCCTCACCACCCGGGACCCCGACCTGGCCCCGGCACGGATCCTGCTTCACCGCCTCGAGACCGAACTGCTGCCGCACGAACGCGCCGACGAGGAGCTTTTGGTACCGCTGGTGGCCCGAGCTCTCGGCGGGTCGAATGCGACAGCCGACATGAGCCGCACCCACGCCGAAATCGAACACCTCATCAGCCGGCTCCACCGCCTGTTGAACGGACTCGAAAAAGATGCCCGGCCCGAAGACATCATCGAGCTCCGCCGCCTGCTTTACGGCCTCTACGCCATCCTCAGACTGCACAACGCCCTCGAAGAGGAAGGTGCCTTCAGCCTGGTGCCGGATGACCGGCCCCCGAAGACCCCGAGCACACGGCACTAGGCAAACCGCGGAAAGCGAACGGTTAGCTGCTTCGCGGGCTTTGGGGCAGTTCGCCGGGCCCCCCGGGCGGGGGTTCGATGGTGACGGTGCCGGCGTCGCCATCCACAGTGATCCGTTGGCCGCTGGTAATCCGCTGGGTGGCCACTCCGGTGCCGAGGACGGCAGGGATACCGTACTCCCGGGCCACGATGGAACTGTGGCTCAACGGGCCGCCAACATCGGTAACCACGGCGGAAGCCATCGCGAACAGCGATGTCCATGCGGGGGTGGTGATGCGGGCGACCACGACGTCGCCTGGAGACATCAGCGCGAAGTCCTGGGGCCCGTGCAGGACGCGGGCCGGAGCACTGACCCGGCCGGAGCTCGCACCGGCGCCTTTGATGACGTTGCCGACCTGGTGCTGCGGGCCGGCCGGCATCATGGATCCGAAGGCCCGTTCCATCCACCGGCTCTCCGGGAGCAGTTGCGGTGCGGCAGCTTTGGCCTGGCCCCGCCACAGCATCCTGCGCTCCTCGACCGCGGCGGCGCGGACCGGCCGGGCTGCTCCGGTAATGGCCACGGCGCGTGTTGCGCCCGGTGCGGCAAGGCCGAACTGGACGGCGCTGTGCAACTCGTGGAAGCGCAGCCAGAACACGTCTGCTGGTTGCGTGAGTACAGCGGAACCCACCAGCCGATGCCCGAGTTCGAGCAGCATCCGGCGCAGCAGCGGCCAAGCAAGCCCGACGTCGGCCAAGGCGTCCTCACGGATCGGCCCGGTGCTCTGGGCCCAGTGGAGCAGGCGGAGGAACGCGGCGCGGCGGCGCGGTCCAAGCCGGGCGGCCACGCGGCTGGTTTGCTCCTCCCGGCGGTCGGCCGAGAGCCGCTGCCGGTCGTACGGGTTGTTGCCCTGCCCACGCAGGTAAAACTTCACCGTCTCCAGCAGCGTCGTGGGGTCATCGGCCGGCACGGGGCTGGCGAAGTCCAGGTTGTAGACAGCGTGGCCGAACCGGTCCAGATGGTCCTGGAAGCGGTGGTGCCATTGCTGCCAGGAGACAGCGTCCACGCCGGCAGGCGGGGTATCCGTCCGCTGGGACTCGGCCAACGCCGTCGTCGATTCATGGAGGATGACCGATGCCAGTCCGGGAAGTCCACTGGCCCAGGCTGCGAGATCGTACAGTGACTTCTCTGCCCGGATGGGTTCGCTGTCGTAGCCGAGCAGGAACGTCTGGGCCGGGGGATCGCCGTCACGCCGGACAAATTTGTCGTAAAACCCCCGGAAGGCGATTTCGCTGGTGGCGGCGAGCGGAATAATCGACTGCACGGCCGTGTAGTACACGGTGCCGGCATCCAGCAGTACCTGCACACCTTCGAGCAGTTCCTCACCGGAGAGCTCCCTTACGGGCTTCCCGGACCAATCTTTGATCACGCCTTCGTAACGGGGATGCGAAAATTCCCGCCAGCCGTCCACTCCCATGTGCGCCTGGCCGCGGACCAGCGCGCGTGCCGCAGTCAGCGACCTGCCCATGACTCGCCACATTCCCGAGGTGCGGTAGTAGTAGTAGGCGTAGCCATTGACGGTGGGCAACCCCACATCGTCCTCGCGGACCACGTTCTTGCCGATGGCCTCGGACATCAAAGCCCTCAGCGACTTGGACACCGAGCCATCGATGAGGTCGGCGAACAGCGGCGAGAGCGGGTCGGGCATCTGTTCCACGATGCTGGCCCTGAAGTAGAGACCTTTCGGGTAGGGCACGGGCCAGGTGTCCGGGATATCAGCTGCCGGTTCAGGCAGCGCCGTAATGGGGCGGGATTGCAGGATCACGAATCCGTTATGGTCCCGCGCCCACTCGATGTCCTGCGGTTCGCCGAAATGCTCCGTAATCCGCGTTCCATAGCGGGCCAGTTCCGCCGCGGCCTGGTCACCAAGAACGGGCAGACGACGGCGTGCCGCAGGTACCGGCTGCTCCTTGGTGCCATGCTCCCCATAGACGGTCATGACTTCCTTGTCGGCTGTCCGTCGCGACAGCACACGGCCCGTTCCGGCGTCGACCACGACGTCATCCGTGGTGACCGTTCCGCTGACTACGGACTCGCCCAGGCCCCACGCGGCACTTATCACCATCTGGTCGCGGCGCCCGTTGGCAGGATTGGCGGTGAACATCACGCCGGCGGCTTCCGCCTCCACCATCTGCTGGACCACCACCGCGAGGCGGACCGAGTCCGGTGCGATGCTTTCGCGGGCACGGTAAGACATGGCACGCGCGGTCCACAGGGAAGCCCAGCAATCGATCACCGCCGCGTGCAGCGCCTCGGCCCCTGCGACATTCAGGTAAGTTTCCTGTTGCCCGGCGAAGCTGGCCGAGGCGAGGTCCTCTGCGGTGGCGGAGGACCGCACCGCAACGGCCGCGTTCCCGTCGCCGAGGCGGCCGTAGGCAGCGCCCAGTTCTGCTGCGACGGCGGAGGGCATGGTGCCGCGGGTGAACAGCGCACAAATCCGAGCGGAAGCATCCTCGTAGTCCTGTGGCGAGGCCTGCGGTGACAGTGTGGCCAGTGCACGGATGTCCGCCCCGAAGTGATTAGCGCCGACAAAATCCGCATAACCCGCCGTGTTGAGGACAAAACCTTGGGGAACAGGCAACCCTGCCTGGATGAGGCCGCCCAATCCCACGGCCTTGCCGCCGGCGAGGGCGATGTCGTCTCGACCCACATCACCCAAACTGTTGACGTACGTCATGGTGACCGCTCGATGCCTGGGTGCCTCCCAGAATCAAATCCGGAAGAGGCATCTGCTTTTGCCGGATCCAGCCGAAGTGCCAGTCGCGGGCCGCCATCCGGGTGATTCAGTGCAAGGCCCATGACCTTGCCGTCCTCACGTACACCATCTAACTGGGGGACCTGTCGATCCACGGCAATATCCTTTGAGAGCAGGGTCGTCCTCCAAAGATAGGCCGGAATTGGCTATCGCAACATGGATAGTGAATTCCTGGCCCCAGGCTTCGGTGAATCGGCCGTCCTCCGTGCCATCGCTGTAGACACGAGCTGGTCGGAGCCCATTCCCACGCCCACGCCCACGTCGCAGGCGGGGAGGAGTAGGCTGGAATGACCGTCAGGCAGAGCGCGGCCGCAAGCAAGACTGGGCATGGAACCCCAGCGTCCGGAAAGGTTGCCCATGGCTGCCCGACTTCCCCGCACCTATCCCGCCGCCGACGTCACCGGCCACGTCGAGGACCTCGTTTTGAATTGTCCGGACCTCTCCGGCTTCCTCGAAGACCTGGCCGCATTCTGCGCTGACCAGCAGGCCCTTTTTTCGGGGGATGTATCGTGCGGAATCACTGTTCTCAGAGCCTCCGGCATGCCGGATCTTGGTGGCTCTGATGAAGCCACACTCAGCCTTGAGGCAGCGCAGACCACCAATAGGGAAGGTCCCGGACTGACCGCTGCACTGGATGAGTCAATGGTCCTTGTCCCCGACCTGAGGGTGGAAGAACGCTGGCCCAGCTTCGTCGATGCCGCCAGGCGCCGGAAAGTGCTGTCGGTCCTGGCGTTGGCGGTGCCGCTGGACGGCGTAGCCAGTGCCGGGATGAGCTTTTACAGCCTCAGGCCGCATGGCTTCGGCAGGGAGGCAATTGTCAGTGCACACGCTTTGGCCGCTGACGCATCCAAGGGATTGCGCCTTGTACTCAGGATCGCGTCACTGCGGGAGTCGGAGCATAATCTCCGGACCGCTATGGCGGCCCGGCCACCCATAGATGTCGCGGTCGGTGTCATCATCGGGCAGGAACGCTGCAGCCAGGACGTTGCACTCGAATGGCTTTTCCGGGCTTCACGAACACGCAACCTGAGCATCCGCGACCTGGCAGCCGAGATCGTTGCCTCTGCCAGTTCCGCCGATCCGATTAGGATCCGTTCAGACGACTGAGAGTGTACGGGTGCCGGGGGGACAAAAGACCCTGCTGCGGCCTCGACGCGACGTGTTTGAGTTGGTGGATGACGGATCACCGCCTGGCGCTGAAAGCCGTGAAGGGATTCCATACATTTGCCTGGTTCACCATCGAGGCCTGCATGGTGTTCGTGCTGTACTCAGGGATCCGGAGACGGACTGACCGGCGGGTGGGACAGGCTGCCGCCGTTGTTGCCGGCGAGATCCTGATTTTTGCCGCCAACGGTTTCCACTGCCCACTGACGCCCTTGGCGCGACGGCTCGGCGACCCCACCGGTTCCGTGACAGACATATATCTCCCCAAGTGGTTTGCCGACAACCTGCCGGCCATACACGTACCGCTGATCGTTATAGCGGTGGTCCTCCACGTCCAGAATCTCAGGTCAGCCAGAGGGGTGGTGGTTAGGGCATCTGGGAGGCCGCGGCGGACGGTTCAAGGTCGGACAGGGTGAGCGGGTTCGCGGGGCTATCCGGGTAAGGGAACGTGGTTGTGACCGCCAGGTCCGGGCCGACGTGCACCAGCCCGCCGGAGGCTATGGGGCGCCAGCCCGGGTTGTGATCCATCGGTTCGGTGGCGATGAGGACGTGCGGAGAACGGGCAAGGTCTTCACTGCGGGCGTGGATACGGTGGCTCCGCGCTTCCAGGGGAGCCGCCGGTCCGTGGACGGCAGCAGGGTCTCGTTGCAAGATGTGCAGCTCGTGGGTGGCCGGGTACCTGACCGCCCAAAGGTCCGTCGCCGTCGTCAGAACGAGGTTTAGGCTGAAGACGGGCAATCGCTTGGCGATCCACGTGACGGCCCGGGTGATACCGTCCGTGACGTCGCCATCAGCTCTGCGGCTCTCGGCGGTGATCAGGGCGAAGAGGCGTTCGCTGTCGGTCTCGCCGTGAACGAGGTCCGTGACCCCGAGCCCCGCCAGGTGCTGATCGAGCCCTGGGAGGTCACCGAAGGCGCCGTTGTGGGCGAACAGCCGCCCGTCCTGCTCAAACGGATGCGTATTGGCCATCGTATGCGCGCCGGTGCTGGCATAGCGGACGTGGGCCAGGAACGTGGTGCTCCTCAGGTTCCGGGCCTCGCGCGCAAAGGCCTCGTCCTCCCAGGCGGCGAGCGGCTGCTTGGCCACATGGGGCTTGCCTTCCGCATCGTACGTGCCGATGCCGGTTCCGTCGGGCTCCCTCCGGCTCTGGTTTGAGAGGCTGTCCGGGGCGTCCAGGAGCCAAAACGTGGCGCGGACGGGTTGGGGGCCTGCGTGCAGGCCAAACAATCGGCACACGATGGCTCCTTCCTCGGCGTCTGCCGGCTAGTGGTGGAAGGCTTGCGTTGTCCCGCTGGAGGGCATCGGCGCGGTCAGGCCGTCCAGGTAGGCGACTTCTTTTTTGAGATCGATCAAAAAGCTGGATGCGAGGTCGCGGGTGAAGCCGTTGCGGACGACGATCCTTTGCACCGTGACCTGGCCCAGCCCCTCCGGCATGGGGTAGGCCGGGACGAGCCACCCGCTCATTCGGAGGCGCTCGGAGAGATGGTGAAGGTTCCAATTTCCCGTGTGCCCGTCAGCAAGCTGCCAGGCAAAGACCGGGATGTCGGAGCCGTCGCTCCAGAGGGTGAAGGCCTCCATCGCCCCGATTTCACCGGACAGGTAGAGTGCCACGTCCCGGGATGTGGCTTGGACCGACTCGTATCCGGCAAATCCGAGCCGGAGGAAGAGGTAATACTGCAGCAGTACCTGGGCGCCGGGCCGTGAAAAGTTCAGTGCGAAGGTCGGCATGTCGCCGCCGAGGTAGCTGACATGGAAGATCAGATCACCCGGAAGTGCCTGTTCGTCCCGCCAAATGATCCAGCCGAGGCCCGGATAGACGAGGCCGTATTTGTGCCCTGAGGTGTTGATCGAGGCGACCCGGGGGAGGCGGAAGTCCCAGATGGTGTCCGGTTGGAGGAAAGGGGCGACCATGGCCCCTGAAGCCCCGTCGACATGGACGGAATATCGAGGCCACGGCGTGCCTGGATGTCGTCCAGGGCCGCCGAGATTTCCTCAACCGGCTCGTACACGCCGGTGTAGGTCACGCCCATAATGGCGATGACGCCGATGGTATTTTCGTCCACGTACCGGTCCAGGTCGTGGCCGTCCAGCATCTGGTGTTCCTTCGAAACCGGAACAAAGCGGGCTTCGACATCCCAGTAGTTGCAGAATTTCTCCCAGCACACCTGTACGGCCGAGCTGAGGACAAGGTTGGGTTTGTCCGTCGGGAGGCCGGCTGCCCGCCGGGCGTGCTGCCACCGGCGCTTCAAGGCCAGGCCACCGAGCATGCACGCCTCGGAGGAGCCGATCGTCGAGGTGCCCATGGCCTTGGCCGGATCGGGCGCGTTCCACAGGTCCGCGAGCATCCGCCAGCACCGTGTCTCGATCAGCGCCGTCTGCGGGTATTCGTCCTTGTCGATCATGTTCTTGTCGAACGTCTCGGCATAGAGTCGCGATGCTTCCGGTTCCATCCACGTTCCGACAAACGTCGCGAGATTCAGCCGCGAGTTCCCGTCCAGCATCGCCTCATCGTGGACAACCTGATACGCGGTGGAGGGCAGAGACTCCCCGTCCGGGATGGTAAAGCGCGGAAAGACGGTGGATTCCCCCGGCCGGCTGAACAGGGGGTTCAGCTCTACGACCGTGTCGGGTTCATGGGCCGATGTCCGGCGTGACCTGCTCACGCAGCTACCGTCAAATGCATTGTCTCTCCCAGCCAGGCGAGGATCGTCGCCAGGCTATCGGGGTCGAGCTGCGTGCCAGGATCGTTGTATCCGTTCCCGATTGACGCCGCTACTTCGGCCGGGCGGCGTACGTCCTCTTTGAACACGTGGTTTGCGTTCGGCGGAAAGGCAAAGGTCACGTTGGTCATTCCAGCGGCGGTTTCCTGGAGCGGGTCCCCGTCGGCATGTAGGTCGATCTGTACATCTTTTCCACCGATCAACACCAGCGCGGGGATCTGCACTTTCCCCAGTGAGTCGCAGGTGGACTCAACCCACAGTTCCCGGGCGAACGGGAGGTTCATGGGAGCTTCGAAGCTAGCGAGTACCATCTTCACGCTGTCAGGCAGGCCAGGGTCAGGGTTCATGGGCTCTCCGGCAGCATAGCGTGCAGCAGCTTCCTCGACCTTGGGCATGAGCTCGGCGCCACCGGGGACCTGCGCGGACTGAAGAGCCAGCTGGGAAAGCAGCACGGACTGTATCGGGCGCCCGGGTGGTGCAGCGAGCACGATCCCGGCGAAGGGGACGTGCTGGGTAGTTGTGGCGTAATGGAGCACGTGCAGAGCGCCTTCGCTGTTGCCGAGCCCGACAATGCGTGTGGAATCGATGAAGTCCAGTTCGGCGAGCACCCGAACGGCCTCGGCCAGTTCGTCCAGATGAGACTGCATGCTCACCTTGCCGATGAGCTTCGTGACGTTCTCTCGCGCGTGCGGCCCGGATGCCCGCTTGTCATAGCGGAGAGATGCGATCCCGGCATGGGCAAAGGCCTCTGCGAAAAGCCGGCCGCTGCCATTGGTGCCAGGAAGCAGTGGTGAACACCAATCCCTGTCAGTCGGGCCGCTGCCGGCAACAAGCACCACCGCCGGAAAGGGCCCAGCGCCGGCGGGCCGGACGGCCGTGCCCGCCATAGTGATGCCATCCAGCTGCCATGTCACGTCAAGAGAACTCGCCATGCCCACAGTCTCACAGCGAGCCGCGAACAAGACAACTGTCCTTACTCATTCCCGCCTGACGCACTCCTGCGCTCCCCGGCGTCGGCGCTGCGCAGGCAGTAGTCATCCGGGTCCAGCACGCTGAGGATGCGTTTGCCGATGCTGCCGAGCTGGCGCGATTGCGCCTTCGTCAGGGGATCAAACACCAGCGCCCGGACGGCCTGCACATGACCCGGAGCAGTGCCGACGATTTTTTCCCAGCCGTCATCGGTGAGCGTGGCCAGGGTGATGCGCCCGTCGCCGGGGTCGGGGGAGCGACGGACCCAGCCGCGCTTTTCAAGCCGGCTCACCACTTGGGACAGGCGGGGGAGGCCCGACTCGGCGAAACCAGCCAGATCGCTCATTCGGCGCGTGCGGCCGGGCGCCTCGGACAGGCCCGCCAGGACCATGTACTCAAAGTGGCTCAAGCCGGCGTCCCTCTGCAACTGGGCATCCAATGCCGACGGCAGCTTCATCATGACCCCCACCAGGGTCAGCCAGGCTTCGCGTTCGTCGCTGTTCAGCCAGCGGGGCTCCTCGGCTTCTTCCATAGGACAAGTCTAGGGCATTTACTTCACGTATGAAGTTTTTAGTCC
Source organism: Pseudarthrobacter sp. 01T43 (assembly GCF_056398665.1). Lineage (NCBI taxonomy): Bacteria > Bacillati > Actinomycetota > Actinomycetes > Micrococcales > Micrococcaceae > Pseudarthrobacter > Pseudarthrobacter sp. 01T43. Next base: position 167,903 of record NZ_JBFTPV010000002.1, read on the forward strand.
CATGGATCACTTGCACCGTGAACTAATGACCAGTACTGTTTACTTCAATATTCAAGTACTTCCGTTCCGACCCCGAGGAGCACATATGACCGTCCTGACCGAGACCGTCTCGCGGCCATGTGAACAACCAGCAGCCGTGCGCAGCCGGGTCACCGTCCCACTGCGCTTTCCGGATGGCTTCACCGCCACCGCCGAGGTGATGACCTTCCACGGCCTGGCAGACGGCAAGGAACACCTCCTGCTTGGACTCGGCCAGTGGGAGCAGACGCTCCTGGACCAGGGGCCGCACGGTGCCGCACCACTCGTCCGGCTGCACAGCGAATGCCTCACCGGCGACGTCTTCGGCAGCGAGCGCTGCGACTGCGGGCCCCAGCTGCGCGAGGCTGTCGAGGAGATTGCCGCCGTCGGAGGTTTCCTGCTGTACCTCCGCCAGGAGGGGCGCGGCATCGGACTGTACTCAAAACTTGACGCGTACGCCCTGCAGGACACCGGCCTGGACACCTATGAAGCCAATGTGGCGTTGGGGCGCGGCGAGGACGAGCGGGATTACACTGCCGCCGCCCAGATGCTCGGCGCCCTCGGCGCCGGCCGGATCCGTCTCCTCACCAACAACCCGGACAAGGTGGGGCAACTGACGGCCCTTGGCGTTGATGTGGCGGAGCAGGTTCCCACGGGTGTACACCTGTCCGAAGCCAACCGGCTTTACCTGGCAGCCAAGCGGAACCACACCGCGCATACCATCGACCTCCCGGCTGTGGACCTCCCCGGGGGCGCCGCGATTCCGACGCAGGACGAGCTTCTGGCCCGGGTGGACGCAATGATTCCCCGGTTGCGGGAGCGGGCAGGCGAAACCGAAGAGCTCCGCCGCATCCCGGCCGCAACCATTGCCGAACTGAAGGCCGCGGGCGTGTTCCAGATGCTTGCGCCGAAGGCCGTGGGCGGGTTCGGGATGGGGCTTGAAACCTATGTGCAGGTGGTGCGCCGCCTCGCGCAGGGGGACGCCTCGACTGCATGGAGCGTCGGCCACCTTGTGGAACACGTGTGGATGCTGGCGAGGTGGCCTCAACGGGCACAAGACGAAGTATTCGCCAATGGCCCCGCCCCCTTGGCTGCGGCAACAGGAGCCCCTCCCGGATCAGCGGAGAAGGTTCCGGGCGGGTTCGCAATTTCCGGCCGCTGGAGCTTCGCCTCCGGCGTGATGCATTCTGACTGGGCGCTCCTGGCAGTGCAGCACGGCGACGTCCGCCTTCAGTGCCTGGTCCCCATGGCGGACCTGGAACTGCTGGACGTGTGGCACACGGCGGGCCTTCGGGGGACCGGCAGCAACGATCTCAGGGCTGATGCCCTGTTCGTCCCGGAGCACCGCGCCCTCGAGTGGAAGCTGTTGGCGGCCGCTGACAACCCGGGAAGCTTCATCCATCCGGATGCCAGTATCCATTACCCCATGGCCACATTCCTGAACATGGTTGCGCCGGCGGCAGCTCTCGGTGCTGCCGAGCATGCCCTGGACGAGTTCCGCAAGCTGATGATGGTACGCAAGGTCAAGCAGACCGTGGAGAAACGCCAGGCGGACTCGCCCCTCGCCCAGGCCCGGTTCACCCAGGCGTACGGCCAGGTTGCCACCGCACGCCTGCACTGGGAAGAAGCTGTCCGGGTGGTTTCCTCGTCCTTCGGACGCCGGCCAGTTGCCTTCACTGATGAAGAGCGCGCGCGGTACCGGCTCTCGCTCGGCCTCAGCGGCCAAGCCTCGGCCGAGGCGGTCCGGCTCATCCTGACCGGCTCAGGCGGCAGCGTGCACCGCCTGACGCACCCGCTCCAGCGGATCCAGCGTGACGTCAACGTGCTGCTGAACCACGCATCGCTGACCATGGACCCGATCCTGGAACAGGCCGGCCGCGGACTCCTGGATCTCGGGTTTACGATTCCCGCAGAACAGTTCTAGTCGGCGCGGTTCCGATTCACTGGAAGTCAGCCAGCCACAGGTCCGGGCCGAACACTTCGTACTGGACATCCTTGGCTGGAACGCCCTTGGCGATCAACGCACTCCGCACCGATTTCAGGAACGGCAGAGGTCCGCACAGGTAGTATTCGGCGTCCAGCGGCAGCTCCACGGCATTGACGTCCATGAACCCCTTGAAGCTTGATCCGGACGGGTCCTGATCCTCTGCCGGATTCACGAACCAACTGTGCAGGGATCCCTCAGGCAGCCGGCCGATGTCCTCGGTGACCTGCTGGCGGAGCGGAAACGAGTCCGGACTTTCGTCAGCGTGCAGGAGCATCACCCGGCGCTGCGAGCCGGCCTTCACCAGGTGGGAGAGCATCCCGGCCATGGGGGTGATGCCGATGCCGGCGCTGGCCAGCACCACAGGCCGGTCGGTGTACTCCAGCACCACATCGCCGAAGGGTGCTGAAAGCACCACTTCATCGCCGACATTGACGTCCTGGTGCAGGAGGTTGGACATCTCGCCGTCAGGAGTGGCGAGTCCATGGACCCTCTTAACAGCGAACTGCCGGTGCTGTCCGTCATCGGCGCGGGTCAGGCTGTACTGGCGCGGCTGATGTACGCCATCCTTCATGGGCATCTTGATGGTCACGTACTGCCCGGGGAGGGACGGCTTCACGTCCCGTTCGTCGGTCCGTTCCACAACAAATGTGACGACGTCGGCCGTCTCCTGGATGCGCTGGGCCACCCGCCAGGTGCGCCAGATGGTATCCGGGGAAAGGTGCACGGCGCCGTAGAGCCCGCGCTCCTTGTTGATCAGCAGGTTCCCCATCAGCCAGTACACCTCGTCCCAGGCCGCCGCGACCTCCGGGGTGACAGCGTCCCCGAGCACGTCCACGATGGCCCAGAACAGATGGTCGTGGACGATCTGGTACTGGTCCGGGCTCAGGCCAAGCGAGACGTGCTTGTGGGCAACGCGGGACAACAGGTGGTCCGGCAGTTGGTCCGGCTTATCCACGAGGTAGGTGGCGAAGGCGGCGATGGATCCGGCCAGCGCCTGTTGCTGGCGGCCGTCAGCCTGGTTTCCGCGGTTGAAGAGGCCGTCGAGCAGGTCCGGCCTGGCCTCGAACATGTGTTTGTAGAACCGTTTGGCGATTTCCTCGATATTTGCACCCACCACAGGCAGCGTTGCCTTGATGACGGGGAGGGCAGTGTCAGAGAGCATGGTGCGTCCTTCCTTGATGACCGGCTGAACCCAGCGTCAGTCGTCGTGGCTGTGCCAATCTAACAGGCTGAGCCGGCTTGGAGAAGGGCCGGGACGGCGGCGGCATTGCCTTGCAGGACGGCGTGTTTCGGAGCGGGATGTCGCATCACGTGGCAGGCGGCTACCGAGTTGCCGGGTCTGAAGGGATGCCCTGGAACCACCGCTGTGACGCATCAGCTCACTGCCTACCCGGGCGTGGATCACGCCGTCCACCATGGCACTGGGAAACGGAGTAACCAGACCTGGGCGACTGCTGCCTGGAATGACATGCTGTCCTGGTTCGGGCAGCACGTCCGAGTATGCAGCAGCGGCCGACGACGGCGGGCGGCTGGGTGCCGCGCGCCGCCGTCCAGCCGGCTGGGGTCACGCTACGTGGACGAAGGATGCGCCGGGGAGCCAGCTGAGGGAGTGGACCTGGGTCTTGAAACCGTCCACGCCGCCGCTGACAACCTGGCCGTTTCCGGCGAAGACGCCGACGTGTCCGGCGGTTATCACCAGGTCGCCCGGGGCGGGCGTGCCAACAACGCTTCCGTACTGGAAGAACTGGCCCGGGGCCAGGTCTCCGACACTCTTGCCGACTGAGCGCAGTGCCTTCTCCACCATGGCGGTGCAGTCCTGCTGTACCCCGATCTGGGAGTAGGCATTGGCCAGGATTCCCGCGCCAACTGAGCCGGCCGGGGCCTGGGCCGGTGCTGACGTTGAGGCCAGCTTGATGCCGGTGTTCGTGGGGGCAGCCGGGGCCGCGGCGGCCTTCGCTGCCGGAGCCGGTGCTGCGGCCGGAGCCGGGGCCGCGACGGCCTGCCCGGCGCTGGGGATCTGAATCTGGTTGCCCGGGTAGATGATCGACGTCAGCGACAGGCCATTGGCGGTCAGGACGTCGTTCAGTGCTACGCCGTTGGCCGCGGAGATCTGGCCGAGGGTGTCGCCGGAGACGACGGTGTGGATGTTGGCCGCGGCCGGTGCAGGGGCCGGAGCCACGGCTGCTGCCGGTGCACTTACCTGGCCCTGGGCAGCGGCTGTTCCGGAGTTGTCAGGTCCTTGGACGCCGGCGTGGGCCGGGGCGCTGAAGCCGAAAAACAGTCCGGATGCGGCAGCGACTACAAGGGCCGGCCGGCCGATCATCAGGGCGCGGGACGTGGTGGTGGTGGCTGCACGATGGCGTGCGGCAGTGTACTTCTTGGACATGGTTGATTGCCTCTCCCATGCCTGCGGGGTGAGCTGTCGGGTTCGGGTTGGAGAGACCCGGCCGGGATCGCCGCCATGATGGACGGGACGATTGCCGACTTAACCCCAAGGCCTCAGTAGGCCGTGGAAACGTGGTTCCCCCGTCCCTGCCAGTTGCATTGCGTCTGGGGTCCCGGGTCAGTGGCAGGGCTCGGCATACTGACGGGAATGTCCTGGCTTTGAACCAGGGCACCGAACGACCATAACCGGTACTTTTCCCCAATGTCACATTCCGATAACGGAATGTAGGGCCAAAATTCACCCCGCTAACGTGTTGGATTTTTCCTGCGTTCGCCACGACGGTGCAGGTCACCGCCCGGGATCCGTATATTCCCGGTCAGGTCATCCAACTGATCGTCGAATCTCAAAATACGCACGGCTGAAGGCGTTCCGGGCGCCGAAAATGGTAAGAGAGCACCACTTCCCGATGCCCGCCGCCGGTTCGCTGGGCATGCCAACCGGCGGCAATGGCCGCCGGAATCCCGGACTTGCCCGGTAAGCTCACGAACTATGTCCCTGTCTGCGCAAAAATTGCGGCTGCCCGGTCTCACGGCGGTACTTGCCCTGTCTGTGGCCACATCGTTCTCCTTGCTACCCGCGCACGCATCGGACCAGGCCCCTCACGGTGGGTTTCCGTCCTGGCAGGACGTGGAGAAGGCCAGGCACAGCGAGGCCGGCACGGCCGCCGAAGTCACCAGAATTGGGGATCTGCTCGGTGGCCTGCAAACTCAGGCGGAGTCCCTGGGCAATGCCGCCGTAGCCGCTGCTGCCGAATACGCTGTGGCACAGTCCGCTCTTCAGGCAGCCAGTTCCAGGGTGGATGCACTGGCAGGCCAGGTGGCCCATGCCCACGATGAATCGAGCCGGCACAAGAAAGAGATCGGGGCCCTTGCTGTGCAGTCTTACAAGACCGGTGGCACAAACCTGGGTTTTTTCGTGGCGCTCGACGCCATGCAGACCAACAGTCTCCACGGCCTTGACATCGTCCGGATCATCAGTGACAAGACGGCGCTTCTGGTCCACAAATCAGCGGAGTCGGAACGAATCTCGGCAGCGCTGGCAGAGCAGGAGCGTGCCGCAAAGACTGAGCGCGAACGGCTCGCCGGCGTCGCCGAAGCCAAGCTTGGCTCAGCCCGGACAGCCCAGCGCTCGATGTCCCAGCAGGTCGCGGAGCAACAGCAGCACAGCGATGAACTCACCGCCCAACTCGCCTCACTCAAAGGAACCACCGCAGCAGTGGAAGGAGAATTCCGGCAAGGCCAGGCTGCCCAGGCCGCCTACGAGGTGTCGCAGGCGGCCAAGCGGGCGGCAGCGGAAGAGCAGGCGCGCCGGCAGGCTGATGCCGCCGCCAGGGCTGCCGCCCAGGCCCCGGCGAACCCGGCGCCCCAGAACCCGGCGCCCGGAGTCCCCGTTCCAGCACCTCCGGCGGAAAGTCCGGCGCCGACCCCGACGCCCGTCGTTGTACCTTCCGTTCCGGGCGGCGCGGTCAACGACCCCGCGGCAGCGAGAAACTACGCTGCGGGACGGCTTTCCGGCTTCGGCTGGGGCCAGGACCAGTTCCAGTGCCTGGCCCAGCTGTGGACGAAGGAATCCAACTGGCTCACCACCGCCACAAACCCCGACTCAGGGGCGTATGGCATCGCTCAGGCGCTGCCGGCCAGCAAGTATGCAAGCTCAGGCAGCGACTGGCTCACCAGCTACCGCACCCAGGTCGAATGGGGACTCGGCTACATCCTGGACCGCTACGGGTCTCCGTGTGGCGCCTGGAACCACTCCGTGATCAGGAACTGGTACTAAGAGCCCACCGCCACTCGTTGATCCGCCTGCCGTCCATGGCTTCCACCGTGGCCGGCGTCCCGGACGCGGGAATGAAGGGACAGCGGACGGGGCGGCGCTAGGCTTTTCCCATGGCTGACTATGAACGGTTCCGGATCCTGCTGGAGGAAGAGCGGGACCGGAAACTGGCACTGCTTCCGGCGCTGCGGGCGGACATCTCGTCGGCCAATGCCGCCCGCCAGGATTCCAATGTGGACGACGAGCATGACCCGGAGGGCGCCACCATTGCTTTCGAGCTGTCGCAGGCGTCGGCGCTGCTGAACCAGAGCAGCGCCGGGCTGGCCGAGGTTGAAGCCGCGCTGCACAGAATCTCGGACGGCACGTATGGCATGTGCGCCGTTTGCGGCGGCCCCATCGCCGAAGGCCGCCTGGAGGCCAGGCCATGGACCCCGTACTGCATCGAACATGCCGCCGCCGGACGCCAGGGCCGGCGGTGACGCCATTGAATCAAAGAGTGCAGGACGCTGCCGGCTTTATCGATACCACCCTGCAGAATGAAGGCATCTGGTACCGGGCCGAAGAGGTGGAGTCACGCGTGGGCGGGGCCCTCAGTTCCTACGGGGCATCGGTGGGGGCCGTGCGGGGCACTGTCCGGGACGCCGGCACGAAGTTCAAGGGTCTTGGCCACGACGACGTGACAGCACTCGCCTCGCAGCTCTGGGGCCAGCCCGGACCGGGCAGGCGGCCCGTCTACGAGCGCCGGCTCGCCGCCGTCGTGCTCCTGCAATCCAGGGTGTCGCTCCTGCGCCACTCCGACCTGACAAGGTTGGAAGGCTTCATCCGGTCAGGGCACACGGCCGAACTGGTGGACCCCCTGGTCGCCGACGTTGTGGTTCCGCTGCTGGCGGCGCTGGACGGCATGGACCGCCAACGTGCCGGCGTGGTGATCGCACGCTGGAGCCAGGACCCTGACCGGTGGGTCCGACATGCGGCGGTGCTTTCCGCTGACATCACAGCCCGTACGGCCTGAGACCTCGCACCGCCGCCCAAAGGAGACGCACATGCCCAACACCTACAACCTGGAACGTTTTGTTGAAGCCCAGAACAGCGGCGGCACCTACGGGCAGGCATTGTCCGAACTGCAGACGGGCAGCAAGAGGGGCCACTGGATGTGGTTCATTTTCCCGCAGATCGCCGGCCTCGGCAGCAGCCCCACATCAGTCAGGTACGCCGTCACCTCCTTGGCAGAGGCCCAGGCCTACCTGAAGCATGACGTCCTGGGACCACGGCTCCTCGAGTGCAGCGCGGCGGTTTCCACCCATGCAGGCCGTTCCGCCGTCGAGATCCTCGGCGGCATTGATGCGAAAAAACTGCACTCCTCCATGACGCTGTTCCTGCGCGCAGCGCCCGGGGAGACTGTTTTCAAGACGGTGCTGGCCCAGTTCTTCGACGGCGAACCCGATCCCGCCACCGACGAACTGCTTGCGGCGGCCAGGGAGTGACCCGTCGCCGGACAGCACTCACGGCCGGGCGGCGGCCTCGGCGAAGGTGTCCCGGCGGATGTGGCTGAGTATCCCATCGTGCCGCGCAGCCCCTGTTACTGCCCGCTGCCGAGCCGTACTCTGGGGCTTGGAGGTGATTGCCATGGAGGCAACTCAAGGGGACAGGATCATCGTACGGGGCAGGACTGTCGGGTCGTCTGACCGGCACGGGGTGATCGTGGAAGTGCGGGGCGACCAAGGCCACCCGCCGTACCTGGTCCGCTTCGACGACGGACACGAAACGGTCATGTACCCCGGCGGTGATTTCGCCGTCGAACGCGGGCACGCAGGCCAGCCAGGCTGACACGGGACGTCGTGCCGCATGCGGGGACGGGCGGTCACCTGTCAGACTTGGGGCATGGACCATTTCCAGGCTGCCACGTCCGCTGACGCAAGTTCCCGCGTTCCCCCCGCACTGCGTGGTCCGCGGGACCCCGGTGACGCCTGGGTTGAGGGCGACCACGGCAGGTTCTGGGGCAGGTTCGGTGCCGCCGGTGTGCTGGCGTACGACCCCTACAAGGGGATCCTCCTCCAGCACCGCGCACTGTGGAGCCACAACGGCGGAACCTGGGGGCTGCCCGGCGGCGCCCTTCACCACGGCGAGGATGCCGTCACGGGCGCCCTCAGGGAAGCCTACGAGGAAGCGGCAGTGCCGGCGGATGGTGTGGACGTGCTTTTCACGTCCGTGCTGGACGTCGGCTACTGGACGTACACCACTGTTGCGGTCCTGGTGATTGCACCCTTTGAGCCCGTAATCAGTGATCCGGAAAGCCTCGAACTCCAGTGGGTACCGCTGGGGGAGATGGGCCGGAAGGAACTGCACCCCGGCTTCGCACAAGCCTGGCCGCACCTGCAGCCACGCCTCCTGGACCGGGCCGTGCGGAGCCAGTAGGGGCCCGGTCAGTAATCTTTGCCGTACTCCGCATTGACCAGGATCGGCAAGTGGTCCGATTTGCCCCGCGGAAGGGTTTCCACGCTTGCGATATCGAGGCCCAGCGAGGTGGCGAAGTCGAAGTGGCCCTTGAACACCTTGTAGCGGGTATAGGTCCGGCGGTTGCTGAGGGATAACTCGTAACCCGCGTTCTGCATGTGGGCGTTCAGGTTCTTAGTGAAGAACGGATAGTTGAAGTCACCCACCATCAGCGTCATCAGGCCGCTGCCCATGCTCAGCAGCTCCGCGTGGGCGGCATGGATCTGCTTTCGCCGCAGCGAATTGGATGCAGTGAGCGGAGCCGCGTGGAACGAGCCGATCACCAGCTCGTGCTGGGTCTCGTTGTCCACCACGCGGGTACCAATCAGCCGCTCATGGGCCGGTGCCAGGACCCTGTCATGTACCGATTTCTTCAAGGCAAAGGATTGTGTGTCCACGGCCGTAAACCGGCCCGTCCGGTAGTAGATGGCCAGTCCCAGGCGGTTGCCCTTGGTGGTATCCGCGAGGCGTAGCGGACCGAGCGCGTCCGGCAGCTCTCCGGCGTCCACTTCCTGCAGGCACAGCGCGTCGACGGCGAAGTTCCGCGCAAGCGCGAGCAGTTCGCCGCTCGCTTTGTGCTTCCGGAGGTTGTAGCTGATGACGCGCATTCGTGGAACACCCCGCTTCGAGGTCACTGACAGGACCAGTTTCCGAGTCTAGTCCGAAAGGGAGCCGCGGGCGCCGGTACTTTGTTGGTCCATCACCCCGGGGCCCGTCACCGGCTAGAGTTAATGATCACTCACCCAGAAACGTCAGAAGGGGCCAACGTTGACCAAGGAACTGCCTGAACTTGCCCAGGGGGCCTTTTACTATCACTCACTGGGTGGCGGCCGCTTCCGCTCAACGATCCACGCCCAGGGTGCCTGGAACGAGCATGAACAGCATATGGCTCCGGCCGCCGGCCTGATGGCTGACAGCCTGGAGCGGCATGAACCCCGCGCAGACATGCGGATGGCCCGGCTCAGCTACGAGATCCTCGGCCTGATTCCCGGCGGCGAATTCCATATAGAAACCACCACACTCCGTCCGGGCCGGACCATCGAGTTGCTGCAGGCGGAACTGGTGGCCAAAGGCCGGGTGGCCATCCGCTCCACGGCATGGCGGATGATCACCAGTGACACAGCCGCGGTAGCCGCCGTCGAGGATGCCGCCATTCCCGCGCCGGATGACTGTAAACCGTTCGACGGCGCCGCCATCTGGCCAGGCGGGTACATTCGGTCCCTTGAGATGCGCGTCGCCGAGGGGCACCGGGATGGAGCAGGAACCGTCTGGCTGCGCACCCGGCACCCCCTGACGGACAAAGAAGACAGTAGCGACTTCACCCGCCTGATGGGACTGGTGGACACGGCCAACGGGATCGCGGCCAGGGTCGCCCCGGGCGAAGGCAGCTATGCCTTTCCCAACCTGGATCTGCAGATCCACATGTACCGAAGGCCCGGGGGTGAATGGCTTGGCCTGGACAACGCTGTCTCCTTCGGCGCTGACGGAATCGGACTTACCTCCACTGTCCTCCATGACCGCCAAGGACCTTTCGGCCGTGCGGAGCAGATCCTGACCCTGCGCCGGACCTGACGGACCTGCCGGACTGGAGAGCCGTGCTTGGGAACTCCTGCGCATGCCGCGGCGGCTAATCCGTTCCTGCCCACTCCCTGTAGGCGCGTACCGCGTTGTGGACGGTGGGGTAGAAGTGGTCCGGGCTGAACCTGGAACTGGCGCCGAAGCGGACCAGCCGGTCCTTGATCGGTCCTTTCATTTCGGCGAAAACCAGGCTGACGCCGCCCCTCGCCAGTTCATCGTCGAGCTGCACCAGTTCGTCCAGTGCGGTTGTGTCCAGGCCGGTGATGGGCTCGGCGGCCAGAATCACCCACTTCACCGGCCACGGGGCGCCGTCCACGAGGCTGCGGATGTGGTCCGCGAACACTTCGCCGTTGGCAAAAAACAACGGAGCGTCAAAGCGTGCGATGACCAGCCCCTCGATCCGCCTGCCCTCAGGGTGCCGGCCGAGGTCGTGGAAGCCGGGCACCCCGTCAACACTTGCCAGTTCGGTCCGGTAAGGGTCCCAGGCACGCCGGACGAAGGCCACCAGGGAGAGCCCGATGGCCACCACGATTCCCTCCAGGACCCCCACAAAGGCGACCCCCAGGAACGTCACCACCAGGAGGAGAGTCTCCATCTTGCTCATCCTGATCAGGCGCCGGAGCGTCTTCACGTCAACAAGGGACGCCGCCGCCACGATCACCACGGCAGCGAGCGTCGCGGTCGGAAGGAAAGACGTGACACCCGGCACGAGGATCATGAACAGCACCACAAGCAAAGCCGCCACCACTCCGCTCAGCGGCGACCTCCCGCCGGCGTCGAGCACAATGGGGGTGCGCGAGGAGCTTCCGCTCACCGGGAAGCCGCCGAGTACACCGGTGGCGATGTTAGCGATCCCCAGCGCGCCCATTTCCTCGTTGCCGTTGACCCTTTCCCCGCGGCGACCCGCGAGGCTTTTGGACAAGGTGGACGTGTCCGCGAAGGCTATCAGGGCGATGCCTGCTGCCGGGCCCACCAGCGCCGCCACCTCCTCCCAGCCAATCCCTCCAAGAGCCGGCGAGGGGAGTCCCTGCGGGAGGGCGCCGACAACGGGCAACTGCCCTTTGAGGTCCAGGGCAGCTACCAGTGCGATGGCCCCGGCCACGGCGAACATGACGATGGGAACTCTCCACGGCAGGAAGCGCCCAGCCACGATCACGGCCAGGCTTCCCGCCCCCACACCCAGGGCAAGGGGGTTGGTCCCGCCGCTAAGGACAGCCTCGTACAGCGAGCCCAGGCGCTCCACGAGGGTCGCGCCGGAGCTGTCGATGCCCAGCAGCCGGGGAAGCTGGCTGACGGTGACAGCCAGCGCAATGCCGTTCAGGTAGCCGACGCGGATTGGTTTGGACAGCAGGCCGGTAACAAATCCCAGCTTGAAGACCCGCCCGGCAAACAGGAAGGTACCGATCAGGATCGCGAGGACTCCGGCCATGGGCACAGCCTGTTCCGGGTCCCGTCCGGCCAAAGGAAGAATTGCGGCCGCGATCATGGGTGCCAGTGACGAGTCGGGCCCCACAATGACAACCCGGGATGGCCCGAACACGGCGTAGAAGATCATTGGTACTACGGAGGCGTACAAGCCGTTCACGGCAGGGAGTCCGCTGGCCTCGGCATACGCCATGCCTGCCGGCACCAGGGCTGCACTCAGGGCTGCGCCGGCCACCAGATCAGGCTTAAGCCAGGCCTTTTTGTAACCACGAGCCACGCGAACGCCCGGTACCGCCCTACTGATCCAGTCGTGCCGCACGCGGGCCTCCCAAAAAGTGCAGTCAGGCGGCCGGGGGCTCCTGTGCCGGAATGGAATCCTGGCCGTATTCGGCAGTCACCAGGATGGGCAAATGGTCGGACGCGCCCCGTGGCAACGTCTCCACGTTCTCGATGTTCAGGCCCAGTGACGTGGCAAAGTCGAAGTGGCCCTTGAACACTTTGTACCGCGTGTACGTCCGCCGGTTGCTGAGCGAGAGCTCGTACCCGGAGTCCCTCATGTGCTCGGTGAGGTTCTTCGTGAAGAACGGATAGTTGAAGTCACCCGCCATCAATGTCATCAGGCCGGAACCCATGCCGAGCAGTTCCTTGTGGGCCGCCTTGATCTGGTTGCGCCGCAGCGAGTTGGTGGCTGTCAGCGGCGCGGCGTGGAACGAAGCAATCACGAGCTCATGGTCGGTCTCGTTGTCCCGCACCCGGGTGCCGATGAGCCGTTCATGTGCCGGTGCCAGAACCATGTCGTGCAAAGACTTCTTCAGCGCAAAGGTACTGGTGCCGTGCGCGGTGAACCGGTCCGGCCGGTAGTAGATGGCCAAACCCAGCCGGTTTCCCTTGGTCGAATCGGCCAGTTGGAGCTGACCCAGGGTGTCCGGCAGGTCAGTGGTGTCACACTCCTGCAGGCACAGGGCATCAACGCCGAAATCCTGGGCCAAGGCCACCAGTTCCCCGCTGGCCTTGTGCTTACGAAGGTTGTAGCTAATGACTCGTAACAGTGGATTGCCTCTCCTGGAGGAGTGTGGGGGTGCCGCCGGTTTCTGAGTTTAGCCACCCGGCGGGGAACCGTACGTCATAGTCCGTGCGTGTCAGGTAGCTTTTGCCGGGAGCCTGGTCAGGTGGAACGGAACACCAGCCAGCCGGCGAGGGTGGACAGGCCGGTCAGCGCGGCGCCCCAAACAATGTCCACCACAATGAGCTGCAGCGGCCATGTCTTGAGGGTGGCGGCGTTGGTGAGGTCATACGTTGCGTAGGCAAAGGCGCCCAGCGCGGCCCCGTAGCCGACGGCGGTCAGCCAGCTGCCGCCGTCGAGCGCCGGCCGCAGGGCGAAGAAGAGAATCCCCGCGATGTACATGACATAGAAAGCCACGGCGTAACCTAGGTGGGGCTTGTCAGCGAGCAGGTCACCGATGTGGCTGCGGTAGAACGGGTTCATCGTCTTGAGCCAGATGGAGTCGATGATGGCGAATGCGGCGGCGACAACAAGGAATTGCAATATGACCATAAGGGAGCTTAGCAACATGCAGGACGTCGAGGCCGACCGGACGCTCACCGTAGTGCGGCAGGACCATACACTCGGCGCCGCGCGGGATCTGGAATTCGGCCTGGAACTGTTGACCCTGGCCAAAACCGGCGGGATCGGCCCCACCCTCCGGCTGTACCGGCCTGCCCCGACGGTTGCATTCGGCCAGCGGGACACCCGACTGCCCGGCTTCGAGGCGGCCGCGCAGGCCTGCCGGGACCATGGCTTTGAGCCCCTGGTGCGGAAGGCGGGCGGCCGCGCCGCCGCCTATCATGAGGGCACTTTGGTGGTTGACCACGTCATGCCGGACGCAGATGCCATTGCCGGCTCCAAAAGCCGGTTCAGTTTCTTTGGCGAGCTCCTGGCCCGGGCGCTGCGGGACGTCGGCGTGGAGGCCGCCGTCGGCGAGATCCCCGGCGAATACTGCCCCGGCGAGTTCAGCGTCCACGGCACCCGCCCTGCGGATTCCACCCGCCGGGTCAAGCTCGTCGGCACGGCGCAGCGTGTGGTGAGCGGAGGCTGGCTGTTCAGCTCGGTGATTGTGGTGGAAAACTCCGCCCCCATCCGGGCCGTCCTCACTGACAGTTACGCGGCCCTGGGCCTGGACTGGGACCCGGCAACCGCCGGGGCGGCCGACGATCTTGTGCCGGGGCTGACAGTCCAGGCCGTTGAGGATGCGGTACTTGCCGCCTACGCGGGCCACGCGTCCCTGCGGCACGCCGACTTCGGCAGCGTGTACGGCAGGGAAGCGTAGCCCGCTTCGCTGGCTCGGCCCTAGTGGCCCCTGGCGATCCACTCGTCAAGGTGCGGGGCTTCGTCGCCGATGGTGGTGGTATCGCCGTGCCCGGTCCGGATCACCGTTTGGGCCGGCAGCGGCAGCAGCCAGGTCCTGATCGACTCGATGATGGTGGGAAAGTCGCTGTAGGACCTGCCTGTGGCTCCCGGGCCGCCCTGAAACAGGGTGTCGCCACTGAACACCGTTCCCACACCGTCGGGCCCGTCAGCGAGGTGGAAGGACACCGAACCTGGCGAATGCCCTGGCGTGTGCAGGGCCGACAAGCCGGCACCCGCCACCTCGATCACGTCACCGTGGTTGATGCGGACGTCCGGTTCCACGTCCGGGTAAACACTCTTCCAGAGCATCCAGTCGGCCTCGTGCAGGTGAATGGGGGCCTGGACGAGGTCCCAGAAGTCGCCCACCGAACGGATGTGGTCGTCGTGGCCATGAGTCAGCAGGATCGCCTTGAGCTTCCGGTCTCCCACCGCCGCGGCAACAGCTTTGGCGTCATGCGCCGGATCGATCACCACGCATTCGGCGTCGTTGCCCACGATCCAGACGTTGTTGTCCACATCCCAGGTGCCGCCGTCGAGCGAAAACGTCCCGGAAGTGACCAGGCGGTCGATCCGCAGCGGACCGCCGTCGGTGCCTGCGGCGTACGAGGGCGCCTCAGTCACAGCTCCACCACCGAACGCAGCACCGAACCGGAGTGCATCTTCTCGAACGCTTCCTCCACCTGGTCGATGGTGATCCGCTCGGTCACAAAGGCATCCAGGTCCAGCTTGCCCTGCCGGTAGAGACTGATCAGCATGGGGAAATCCCGGGAGGGCAGGCAGTCGCCGTACCAGGAGGACTTCAGCGATCCGCCGCGGCCAAAGACATCCAGGAGCGGCAGTTCCAGTTTCATGTCCGGCGTCGGGACGCCCACCAGCACCACACGTCCGGCGAGGTCGCGGGCGTAGAACGCCTGCTTGTACGTTTCGGGACGTCCGACGGCGTCGATCACCACGTCAGCGCCGAAGCCGCCGGTGAGTTCCCGGATTTTCTCCACCGGGTCCGAAGCCGAGGAGTCCACGGTATGCGTTGCGCCGAGTTCCAGGGCGCGTTCCAGTTTCTTGGCATCGATATCGACGGCAATGATGGTGGTCGCGCCTGCGAGCGCGGCACCGGCGATGGCGGCCACGCCCACACCGCCGCAGCCGATCACGGCGACCGAATCGCCGCGCTTGACGCCGCCGGTGTTGATGGCTGCACCGATGCCGGCCATCACACCGCAGCCCAGCAGTCCGATGGCGGCAGCGTCGGCGTCGGGATCCACCTTGGTGCACTGCCCGGCAGCCACCAGGGTCTTCTCGATGAACGCGCCGATGCCCAGGGCGGCGGAGAGCTCGGTGCCGTCCTCCAGGGTCATCTTCTGGGTGGCGTTGTGGGTGTTGAAGCAGTACTGCGGCTGGCCCTTGGCACAGGCACGGCATTCGCCGCACACGGCCCGCCAGTTCAGGACCACACGGTCGCCCGGGACGACGTTGGTGACGTCGGGGCCCACGGCGCTGACCACGCCGGTGGCCTCGTGGCCGAGGAGGAACGGGAAGTCATCGCTGATGCCGCCCAGTTTGTAGTGCAGGTCGGTGTGGCAGACGCCGCTGGTGAGGATGTCCACCAGGGCCTCGCCCGGACCCGGCTCCGGGACCAGGACGGTCTCCAGGGTGACCGGGGCGCCCTTGGAGCGGGCTACGACACCTTTGACTTTATGGACCACGGAAGGCTCCCTCAATGCAGATAGACAAAAACGGGACCAACCCCGAGGTTGGTCCCGTTCTGTCTACCACATGAGCTGCCGGACTTAGGCTGCGAGACGGCTCTTTACCTCGGCCAGTGAGGGGTTGGTGGCGGCGGTGCCGTCCGGGAAGAGCACGGTAGGGACGGTCTGGTTGCCGCCGTTGAGCTGTTCCACGAGTTCGGCGKTACCCTCCACCTCTTCGATGTTGATTTCCGTGTAGCCGATGCCCTGCGCGTCCAGCTGCTTCTTCAGCCGGTTGCAGTAGCCGCACCAGGTGGTGGAAAACATGGTGATGGTGCCGTTCTCGGGGGTAAAGTCCACGGAGCTCTCCTGAATTCGTTGCGGGGGTTCGTTCTCCTCAACGGTAACCCGGGGCAGGCTATTCCCGGGGGCAGAGGCTGCGGATGACGGCACCGGCTGACAAGGCATAACGGTGATGACATGCTGGAGCCATGTGTGGACGCTACGTGATGGCCCGGGCCGTGGGTGACCTGCTGGCCGATTTTGACGCCCGGCTCGAGGAAGAAGTGCATCTTCCGCCGTCATGGAACGTGGCGCCAACGGATGATGTGCCCATTGTCCTGGAACGGCTCATTGAGGATGAAACGGTCCGGCAGCTGCATCTGGCCCGCTGGGGCCTGGTGCCCTCGTGGGCGAAGGATCCGGGCATTGGCGCCAAGATGATCAACGCCCGGAGCGAGAGCGTGTTGGAGAAGCCTGCGTTCCGCAAGGCCGTGAAGTCACGTCGCTGTGCTGTACCCGCTGACGGGTACTACGAATGGAAGCAGGGGACAGGCAAGGTCAAGCAGCCTTACTATGTCCATCCGGGATCTGACAGTGGTCTGGTGTTTGCGGGCCTGTACGAGTGGTGGAAGGACCCGACCAAGGCCGACGGCGATCCCGGCCGCTGGATGCTGTCCACGTCCATCCTGACAGCGGACACCCCGCCGCCGGGTACCGAGTCCACGGTGTTCGGCAAGCTGACGGAACTGCATGACCGGGTGCCGCTGCCCATGGACCGGGCGACTATGGCATCGTGGCTTGACCCGCGGATCGACGACGCCGCCTTCCTCGTGGATCTTGTCCGCGCCCATGTTAAGGACGTTGCCGCCGACTGGCACGTGGATTCTGTGGGCCGGGAGGTGGGAAACGTGCGCAACAATTCCCCGGAGCTCATCCGGCCCGTGGAGGCCTTGTTCTAGACGGCGATTTGTCTAATGTGGTGACGGTGCCCTAGACGGTCACGCTGCCGTCGTTGTCCACTGCCCAGGTGGGGTTGTACGCAATCTCCCAGCGGAAGCCGTCCGGATCGGCAAAATAGCCGCTGTACCCGCCCCAGGGCTGGGTGACGGGCGCAGCCACGATCTCAGCGCCGGCGGCCCGGGCTTCGGCCATCACCCGGTCCACATCCTCCGTGCTGGGAAGGTTGTGGCTGAGGGTGATGCACGGCACCGGTCCGGGCACCCCTACACCGGCTTCGGCGTGCATCTGCCCGGCATCCCAGAGGGAGAGGACCAGTCCGTGGTTGACCTGGATGAACACCACATCGCCGGGGTGTTCACGGTGCACTGGCCAGCCGAGACCTTCGGCATAGAAGCGGCGGGAAGCGTCAACGCTGCGAACGCCTAGTGAGATGAAGTCGACTCTGGGCTGCATGCTTCGATACTGTCAGAAGATGGCAACAATTCAAGGAAACGATCGGGAAGCTTTGGCCGACAAGGAACAGCTCGCTGCCGTTCGGATTGCGGTCGACGAAGTTGACGAACAGATTGTCACGCTTATTGCCCGGCGTGAACGCCTGATCCGGATCGCCGGAACCCTGAAGGGGGACGACGCTGAAGTCCGCGCCCCGGGCCGGGTGGAGCGGGTGATTGAGCACGTTCGCGGAGCCGCGGAAAAGAGGGACATTGATCCGGACATCGTGGAATCCACGTACCGGGCCATGATCTCGGGGTTTATCGACCTTGAGATGAAGGTCCACAAAGAAAACAGCTGAAGCTAGAGCGCCTCTTCGACGGCGACGCCGGACTGGAATTCCCGGCCGTCGGCCTCGCTGAACGCCGTCATGTAGTGCCCTTTGCCCAGGCCTTGAATGGCTGCCATGGGAAAGTTGCCGGTGATGGTGTTTCCCGAATGGGTCACCCCGGAAAGATCATAGTTTTCCTCGGCGGTCTGGTCATGGCAGAACGAGTAGAAGGCGATGGCCTCCCCGTTCAAGAATTCAATGCCCAGCCGTCTTTGGGAAGAATGGTCAGGGCTCGACGCCACAAGTCCCACAACGTACGCACCCGCCCCCGGTATATTGCCCTCGATATCAAAGTTGGCCACGAGCGTGTTGTCCTGGGCTTTGATGCTTACGTGCTTGAGGAGTGCGTCATGGGAGCTCATGCCATAATCCTGCCCCCAGCCGTCCCGTCCGTCCACCCCTGTCTAGGTTTTGCCGGGGCACCGTCGTAGACTGGATTTATTCGAACATGTATTCGAATATCCTGCTTTTGCGTCAGTAGCTCGCATCAGCCCAATTCAGTTCGGGAGGCGCCCATGGGCATGTTCAGCGAGTCCGTGGACGTCGACTGCACCGCTTCCGGCCAACCGGTGAAACTCCAATGGGGCGGGCGGCATTACACGGTGTGCGCCGAACCTGTGCGGTGGTACGAGCGCCGGCAGTGGTGGGCTGAGGAGCGTCGGGCGCCCTTGGGCAGCGGCCCGGGCCTGGTGGACCACGAGATCTGGCGCGTCCAGGTCCGGTTGGACCCGCAGGATACCGGGGAAGCGCTCACGCTGGACCTTTCCCGGCATCTCGGCAGCGGCCGCTGGAGGCTGCTGCGGATCCACGACGCACTCCAGCCACGAACAGCATGAGCTTCACCCACCTCCACGTTTCCACCGCCTTCAGCGCGCACTACGGGGTTTCCTGGCCTGAGGAGCTCGCCCAGGTTGCGGCGGCGGACGGCGCGTCAGCGCTCGCGTGCACGGACCGCGACGGCCTGTACGGCACCATCAAACACCTCAAAGCATGCATGGCTGCGGGCATCGATCCCCTTGTGGGAGTGGACCTCGCGGTCTTCGACGACGACGGCGATCACCGCACCCAGATCGCGGGCCGGGTCGTAGTGCTTGCCCGCGGACACAACAACGGGGCGGGCTACCGCGCCCTGTGCCGGCTGGTGTCCGATGCCCATGCCCGCACCTCAGGAAAAGCCGGGGGAGCGGTGCCCGTGGCGGTCACCCGCGCCGAACTCGCCTCCCGGACCCTTGACCCCCAGACGCTCAAGCCGGTCCTGACCGTCCTGATCGGCCCTGATTCCGACGTCGGACGGGCCATGGGCGGCAGGCGCTACCTGCGCCCACGCACTCTCTTCAAACGCTGGCTGGAAGCCATGCCCGCCGGGAGCCTGGTGGCAGAAGTCGTTTCCCAGCTCACCACCCCTGGAAAGCCCCTGAGTACCGCCCACGCAGTCCGCATGCTCAAACTCGCCGAAGAGCACCATGTCCCGGCAGTCCTCACCAACGCTGTCCGCTATTGCGCCGAGGACGGCGCCGCCACGGCGGACGTGCTCGACTCCGCCCGGACCCTGAAGTCCCTGCCGGAGCTTGCGGCAGAACCCTTACTCCAACCCAACGGGCAAGCGTGGCTCAAATCAGCCGGGCAAATGCTTCAGCTGGGCCAGGAAATCATTCGCGCCGCAGGGTATGGCACCGCTGACCTCAAACAACTGATGGCACAAACTGAGGCGCTCGCCGACTACTGCCGGATAGACCCGGTGAGTGACATGGGCTGGAAACAGCCCGTGGTTCCGGAGGCATCGGTCATCGGCATCAGCCAGGACCCGCACCTTGAACTGGTGCAACGTTGTGAAGCAGGGATAGGGAGGCGGTTCCCTGGCATCACCGGCCCGGCACACAAGGAGATGCGCTCGCGGCTGGAGCACGAGCTGGGGATCATCCGGAACCTCGGATTTTCCTCCTATTTCCTGACGGTGGCGGAAGTTTCCCGCATGATCCTGGACATGGGGGTGCGGGCAGCCGCCCGCGGTTCCGGCGCCTCCAGCCTGGTCAACTACCTGATCGATGTCAGCCAGGTGGACCCGCTGCAGCATGACCTGATCTTCGAACGCTTCCTGTCCCGGGACCGGGCAACGCTGCCGGATATCGACATCGACGTCGAAAGCGCCGAACGGCACAACGTGTACCGGAAAATCTTTGACCGGTTTGGTGCTGAACGGGTCACCCTGATGAGCATGCAAAACGGGTACCGGGCACGCGGCGCGGTCCGGGATGCCGGTATGGCATTGGGCATGGATGATGACGACGTCGGGGAGATCGCCAAACRGCTGTGGCGTTTTTCAGCCCGGAAATTCCGTGAAGCCCTGGTTGAAAAACCTGAACTGCGGGAATTCGCCGGGCGGGTGGAACAGCGTGGCTTCGCCGAAAACCAGCAGCTTGACCTGCTGGTGGACCTCACCGAACGCCTCGACAGGCTGCCCCGCCATATTTCCATGCACCCCTGTGGTGTGATTCTTGGCGATGCAACGCTGCTTGACCGGACGCCTGTCCAGCCCAGCGGGCTGGGGCTGCCTATGAGCCAGTTCGACAAACACGACATGGATCCCATGGGCATGCTCAAACTGGATGTGCTGGGGGTCAGGATGCAGAGCGCGATGGCTTTCGCCATCCGGGAAGTCATCCGGATCCATCCGTCGAAAGCGGAAGTGGTGGTGGCCGGTACCCATCCTGCGGGGCCTGATGGGTCCGGGCCCGATTACATCGCGGAGAACGGCCACATCGACCTCAACGCTGTCCCGCTCGATGATGAGCCCACCTTCGAGCTGATCCGCAGCACCCACACCCTGGGCTGCTTCCAGATTGAGTCGCCTGGCCAGCGTGAGTTGATCGGCAAGATGGCCCCGCGTGAGTTCAACGACCTCATCATCGACATTTCGCTGTTCCGGCCGGGACCCATGAAATCGGACATGGTGCGGCCTTTCCTGGAACACCGGCACGGTTTCGCGCCGGAAGTCTATCCGCACCCTGACCTGAAACCCGTGCTGCAGGAAACACACGGCGTCACCGTCTTCCACGAACAGATCCTGAAAACCTTTGATGTCATGACCGGCTGCGGGCTGGCGCGTGCGGATGAGTTCCGGCGGGCCCTTGGCGATGAGGTCCTGGAGCTGAAAGTGGAAGAGTTCTTCCGTCGGGAGGCGCGTATCAAGGGGTATTCACCGGAAGTGGTGGACAACGTCTGGGGGACCCTGAAAGCGTTTGGAAGCTTTGGTTTCTGCAAGGCGCACGGTGCGGCCTTTGCCGTTCCCACCTATCAGTCCGCCTGGTTGAAAGCGCACCATCCCGAGGCGTTCCTTGCCGGGCTGTGGGAGCACGATCCCGGCATGTATCCCAAACGGCTGCTGGTGGCTGAGGCCCGGCGGCTGGGTATCCCCATCCTCCCGCTGGACATCAACCGCAGCCAGGCCGAGTACCGGGTGGAGCGGGTGGCGGACGGCGCGGATGCCGGCAAGCTGGGGATCAGGCTGAGCCTCAACGGCATCTATGGCCTCTCCGGGGCCGAGCTTAAGCGGATTGTTGCCGGCCAGCCCTACGACTCCCTTGCTGATCTCAGGGCCCGGTCCCGGCTGAGCAGGCCCAGCATCAAAAGGCTCGCGCAGCTGGGAGCCTTTGATGCCCTGCACCGGGAGTCGGGCGGCGCTGCAAACCGCGCGGACCTCGTCCAGCATCTGCAGAAACTCCAAGCGACAGGGGGCACCCGGAAAGGCCTGGACATTATGGAAGGGCAGCTGGCCTTGCCGCTGGGGGATGTGGAACTGCGGAACGTTAAACCCGGGCTTCCTGCCCCAACCCTGGTGGACAATGTCCGGGCAGAACTTGACCTGATGGCCATTGATGTCAGCGGGCACCTCATGGACAGCCACCGGCCGATGCTGGACAGGCTGGGCGTCACCACTGCCGACAAGCTGCTCGGCCTGCGCAACGGCACAGAAGTATTGGTGGCCGGCGTTCGCATTGCCACCCAGACCCCGCCGATGCGCGGCGGGCGGCGGGTGGTGTTCATCAGCATCGATGACGGCACGGGCTGCATCGATTCCGTGTTCTTCCACGAAGCACAGGAACAGGCGGGACTGCTGCTGTTCGGCACACGGTTGCTGCTCATCCGCGGCACCACGCGGAGGACAGGTCCACGGGGAATCAGCCTGAGCGCCAGCATGGCCTGGGACCTGAGCCGCGTGGACACCCTGCCGTTCCCTGGAAACCAGCGGGAGGATGCCGATGTGCCGCATCCCCTGGACGGGATCAGCCGAAGCCTTGCCATCACCGGAATGGGCGGCTGAGCCCCATCCCGGGTGCCCGCAATGTCCGCCCGGGCCAGCGGGTCCCGTTGGTCGGCCTCCGGCGAAACCGATAGCATTGACGGTGGCTGGCTGTGGTCCCCGTATGCCGCAAGCTATGAAGCCTAAAACTTTGAATAGGAGACACCCGTGTCAGATGCCCAGCAGATCACCCTCATCGTCGATGGCGAAGAGACAAAGGTGACTACCGGGACAACCGGTGCGGAACTCTTCTTTGAGCGCCGCGACGTTGTTGTTGCCCGCGTTAACGGCGAGCTGAAGGACCTGGACCAGGAGCTGACCGACGGTGCCGAGATCGAAGGCGTCACCATCGATTCCCCGGACGGCCTGAAAGTACTCCGACACTCAACCGCCCACGTGATGGCCCAGGCCGTGCAGCAGCTGCGCCCCGACGCCAAGCTCGGCATCGGCCCGTACATCACCGACGGCTTCTACTTCGACTTCGACGTTGCCGAGCCCTTCACTCCAGAGGACCTCAAAACCCTCGAAAAGATGATGCTGAAGATCGTCAACCAAAACCAGAAGTTCGTCCGCCGCGTGGTTAGTGAAGATGAAGCCCGCGAGGCCATGAAGAACGAGCCCTACAAGGTCGAACTCCTGGGAAAGAAGAACGAGGCCGCCGAGGCGGGCGAAGGCGTCAACGTGGAGGTCGGCGCCGGCGACATCACCATCTACGACAATGTGGAGCGCAAGGAAGGTACCACGGTCTGGTGCGACCTGTGCCGCGGCCCGCACCTGCCCAACACCAAGCTCATCTCCAACGCGTTCGCCCTGACCCGGTCCTCGTCAGCGTACTGGCTGGGAAACCAGAAGAACCAGCAGCTCCAGCGCATCTACGGCACGGCGTGGCCAACCAAGGACGCCCTGAAGGCCTACCAGGAACGTATCGCGGAAGCGGAGCGGCGCGACCACCGCAAGCTCGGCGTCGAACTTGACCTCTTCTCCTTCCCCGACGAGCTGGGCTCCGGCCTGCCCGTGTTCCACCCCAAGGGCGGAATCATCCGCAAGGAGATGGAGGACTACTCACGGCAGCGCCACGTCGAGGCCGGGTATGAGTTCGTCTACACCCCGCACATCACCAAGGGCCACCTGTACGAAGTCTCGGGCCACCTTGACTGGTACAAGGACGGCATGTTCCCGGCCATGCACGTGGACGCCGAGCTGAACGAGGACGGCACCGTCCGCAAACCCGGCCAGGATTACTACCTGAAGCCGATGAACTGCCCCATGCACAACCTGATTTTCCGCGCACGCGGACGGTCCTACCGGGAACTGCCSCTGCGGCTCTTCGAATTCGGCGCCGTCTACCGGTACGAAAAGTCCGGTGTGGTGCACGGCCTGACCCGCGTCCGCGGCATGACCCAGGATGACGCCCACATCTACTGCACCCGCGAGCAGATGAAGGGCGAACTCACTAAAACCCTGACCTTCGTGCTTGACCTGCTGAAGGACTACGGCCTGAACGACTTCTACCTGGAGCTCTCCACCAAGGATCCGGAGAAGTTTGTCGGCGAGGACGCCGCCTGGGATGAGGCCACCAGGACCCTTGCCGAAGTGGCCGAGGAATCCGGACTTGAACTGGTCGCCGATCCGGGTGGAGCTGCGTTCTATGGTCCGAAGATTTCCGTCCAGGCGAAGGACGCCCTGGGCCGCACCTGGCAGATGTCCACCATCCAGCTGGACTTCAACCTCCCGGAACGCTTCGAACTGGAATTCCAGGCGGCCGATGGCACCCGCCAGCGGCCCGTGATGATCCACCGCGCGCTCTTCGGCTCCATTGAACGGTTCATGGGCGTTCTCACCGAGCACTACGCCGGCGCCTTCCCGGCGTGGCTTTCCCCTGTCCAGGTGGTGGGCATCCCGGTGGCCGAAACATTCAACGAATACATGTTCGACGTCGTGGACCAGCTCAAGGCGGCTGGCATCCGCGCCGAGGTGGATACGTCGTCGGACAGGTTCCCCAAGAAGATCCGCACCGCCAGCAAGGACAAGATCCCCTTTGTCCTGATCGCCGGCGGCGACGACGCCGAAGCCGGCGCCGTGTCCTTCCGGTTCCGCGACGGCAGCCAGGACAACGGCGTGCCCGTGGCCGAGGCCGTCAAACGGATCACGGAAGCCGTCCGTAACCGGACCAGCTAGCGGAAACGGAACAGACCACGGTGCAGGAAAACACAGGCGCAGGATATCCAGGGGATGCTGGCGTGACCGATGACTTTGATCTCGCGGGCGTCCCGGACGCATTCCAGCGCCTGTGGACTCCGCACCGGATGGCCTACATCAAGGGCGGCCAGCACCAGTTCAAGAACGAAAACGACTGCCCCTTCTGTCTGGGCCCGGGACGGACCGACGAGGAAGCCCTCATCGTCCACCGCGGGAAGACCTGCTACGTGGTCCTCAACCTGTTTCCCTACAACCCTGGCCACCTCCTGGTGTGCCCCTACCGGCATATCCCGGACTACACGGACCTCACCACAGAGGAGACCGCAGAGTTCGCCGAGATCAGCCAGACGGCCATGAGGGTCCTGCGGAAGGTTTCCAACCCGGGCGGATTCAACCTTGGCATGAACCAGGGCGTGGTGGGTGGCGCCGGAATCGCAGCCCACCTGCACCAGCACATTGTTCCGCGGTGGGGTGGTGACGGGAACTTCTTCCCGATCATTGCCCAGACCAAAGCAATTACGCAGACCCTGGACGAGGTCCGCCAGCTGGTTGCCGAGGCCTGGCCCGGGGAGACGGATGCTGAATAGGCACGCGCGCGGGTTCTTCACCGCGCTTTTCACCCCGCTTGCCCGTTGGCTCCTGAAGATGGGTGTTTCCCCTGACGCGGTGACAGTCGTCGGCACCGCCGGCGTGGTGGTGGGAGCCT
The DNA here is from genome assembly GCF_056398665.1 of Pseudarthrobacter sp. 01T43. Lineage (NCBI taxonomy): Bacteria > Bacillati > Actinomycetota > Actinomycetes > Micrococcales > Micrococcaceae > Pseudarthrobacter > Pseudarthrobacter sp. 01T43. The sequence continues at coordinate 192,985 of NZ_JBFTPV010000002.1, forward strand.
TGGTCTTCTACCCGCTGGGACAGCTTTGGTGGGGCACCCTGTTCATCACCGCGTTCATCTTCTCGGACGTGCTCGATGGCATTATGGCCCGCATGCGGGATACCGGCGGCCGGTGGGGCAACTTCCTGGACTCCACTCTGGACCGGATCGCGGACGGCGCCCTGTTTGCGGGCGTGGCCATCTGGTTCTTCACCGGGGGAGCGGACTATGCGATCGCCGTCGCGGCCATGCTCTGCCTCGTTCTGGGCATGGTGGTCTCGTACGCGCGGTCCAAGGCCGAGTCACTTGGCTTCACCGCAAACGTCGGCATCGCCGAGCGCGCCGAGAGGCTGGTATCGGTGCTGGTGGTCACCGGATTCACAGGTTTGGGGTTGCCCACGGTGGTCCTGCTGGTGACGCTCGGGCTGCTGGCACTGGCCAGTCTCGTCACGATTTGCCAGCGTATTGTGACCGTCCATCGGCAGGCCTTTGCGGAGTCCGCGGCTTCGGATTAAGCGTGATTAAGCCCACCGCCTGCCGGGGGACTAGTATTATCACTGCCCGGTCAATGGATCCGGCAACCCGGTGCGTGTACTTTCGGCTTCTTGCCGCCCTCACGTCCGGCGAAGATCATCTATCTACCCATAGGGGTTTTTGTGTCTACACCTGATGTAAGCAGCGAAGCCGGTTCGTCCGCGAACAGCGTCACGGGCAGCAACCGCGTCAAGCGCGGCATGGCTGAGATGCTCAAGGGCGGCGTCATCATGGACGTCGTCAACGTTGAACAGGCCCGCATCGCCGAAGATGCCGGTGCCGTTGCAGTGATGGCGCTGGAACGCGTTCCGGCCGACATCCGTGCCCAGGGCGGCGTGTCCCGCATGTCCGATCCGGACATGATCGACAAGATCATCGACGCCGTGTCCGTGCCGGTTATGGCCAAGGCCCGGATCGGCCACTTCGTCGAAGCCCAGGTCCTGCAGTCCYTSGGYGTGGACTACATTGACGAGTCCGAGGTCCTGACCCCGGCGGACTACGTCCACCACATCGACAAGTGGAACTTCAAGGTTCCCTTCGTCTGTGGTGCCACCAACCTCGGTGAGGCACTGCGCCGCATCAACGAGGGCGCGGCCATGATCCGCTCCAAGGGCGAGGCCGGCACCGGCGATGTTTCCAACGCCACCGGGCACATGCGCCAGATCCGCGCGGAGATCGCCAAGCTCGCAGCCCTTCCCGAGGACGAGCTCTACGTCGCCGCCAAGGAACTGCAGGCCCCGTACGACCTGGTCAAGGAAGTTGCCGCCGCCGGCAAGCTCCCCGTGGTGCTGTTCACCGCGGGCGGCATCGCTACCCCGGCCGACGCCGCCATGATGATGCAGCTCGGCGCCGACGGCGTGTTCGTCGGTTCCGGCATCTTCAAGTCCGGTAACCCCGCCCAGCGCGCCGCTGCCGTGGTCAAGGCCACCACCTTCTTCGATGACCCCGACGTCATCGCCAAGGCCTCCCGCGGCCTGGGCGAAGCCATGGTCGGCATCAACGTGGAAGAGATCCCGCAGCCGCACCGCCTGGCCGAGCGCGGCTGGTAACTCGCGCCTTTGGTGCTAGGAGCGGCGTCATCCTCGGCGCGCTATTCCCTGCGCCCTGTTGGCACCTTTTATAGCCGCTAAGGGCGCGGGGGCCCTTTTACGCGCGCTGCCGGATAACGCCGCCCCTCGCCTTTCCGCTCCTGAGTACGATGGCGGCGGGTCACCTTTGTGGGTGACCCGCCGCCGTCGTTCGTTAAGAGATTTTTACTCCAGGCCGCGGCGCTTGAGCAGGGGCTCGAGTTCTGCGTCGCGTCCACGGAGGGTGCGGAAGGATTCCAGCGGATCCCGGCTGTTGCCGCGGGACAGCAGCTCGTTGCGGAACCGTTCGCCGTTGGTCCGGTTCAGGCCGCCGTTCTCGCTGAACCAGTCAACGGTTTCAGCATCCAAGACTTCACTCCAAATGTAGGAATAGTAGCCGGCCGCATAGCCGTCGCCGGCAAAGATGTGCTGGAAATAGCCCGTGCGGTAGCGCGGCGGAATCAGGGCGTGGGCGACTCCCGCCGCGGCCAACGATTTGGCCTCGAAGGCCAGCACATCGTCCGGGACTGCCGCTTCGTCCAGCACGTGCCACGCCAGGTCAAGCAGCGCGGCGCCCAGGTACTCGGTCGTCGCGAAGCCCTCGCCCCACAGCCGCGCCTCGCTAAGCCGATCCACCACGTCCTGGGGGAGCGGCTCGCCCGTTGTGTGGTGCCGGGCATAATTGGCCAGGACCTCGGGCCACAGGATCCACATCTCGTTGACCTGCGACGGGTACTCCACGAAGTCCCGGGGGACCGCAGTTCCGGAGAACCGCGGATACGTCACGTTGGAAAACAAGCCGTGGAGGGCGTGTCCGAACTCGTGGAAGGTGGTGCGAAGTTCGTCCAGCGTCAGGAGTGTGGGCTCGCCTGCCGGCGGCTTGGAGATGTTGAGGTTGTTGATCACCACGGGCCGGGTGCCGAGCAGTTCCGACTGGTCCACGAGCGAGTTCATCCAGGCGCCGCCCCGTTTGGATTCACGGGTGTAGTAGTCACCGAGGAACAGCCCGAGTCCCGTTCCGTCCGGGTTCCGGACTTCCCAGACACGGACGTCCGGGTGGTAACCGGCCAGGTCGGCACGTTCATGGAAGGTGATGCCGAAGAGGGATGTGGCGGCGAAGAAGACACCGTCCCGGAGGACGCGATCCAGCTCGAAATAGGGGCGGAGCGCCTGCTCGTCCACAGCGTATTCTTCCCGGCGCACTTTGGCGGAGTAAAACGCCCAGTCCCAGGCCTCCAGGGGATGCCCGGCGATCTCGGCCAGGGCAGCAGCCTCGGCGTCCGCATTGCGGACTGCGGCGGGGGCAAGCCTGTTCAACATGGACTGGACGGCCTCAAAGTCGGGGGCCGTCTGGCGGTCCACCACTAATTCGGCATAGTTCGCGAAACCAAGAAGTAACGCCTTTTCAGCGCGAAGCCGGGCCATTGAGGTCACCAGGTCCAGGACATCCAGGCTGCCGCCGTCGCTGCCCCTGCCGGTGGAGGCCTCAAACAGCCGGCGGCGGACATTACGGTCTTCGAGGGCGGCCATAGCGGGCTGGTTGCTGGGCTGGATCAGTGTCAGCAGGAATTTGCCGTCATGGCCGGCGGTGCGGGCGGCCTCTGCGGCGCTGGCGATATCGTCCGCCGGCAGGCCGGTCAGCTCCTCTGCGCCATCGAGCAGCAGGGCCGCCGACTTTATGCCCTCCTTGACCCGCTGTCCAAACTCCGTGCCAAGTTTGGACAGTTCGGCATTGATGCCCTTCAACCGGTCCTGCCCCGGCTGATCGAGCTGGATCCCGGATTGGCGGAACTCCTTCAGGTACTCCTCCACGAGCCGGACGGACTCAGGGTCGAGTCCGGAGGTGTCGATTGCGGTGAACCGGTCGAACAGCGCACGGTTGAGGTAGACCTCGTCCTGGTGGGCGGAAAATCGAGGTGAAAGTTCGGTTTCGAGGTCAAGGATCTCCTCCGATGCGTCGGCCGAGACAAGGGTGAAGAAGGACGCAGCCGCCCGCTGGAGCAGCTGGCCGGCCCCCTCCATGGCCACGGCCGTGTTCTCGAACGTCGCAGCCGCAGGGTTGTCCACGATCGCCTGGATTTCGGCCAGATGTTCCGCAAGGCCTGCGGCGACGGCCTGGGCGTAATCTGCGGGTCCGATGTTGGCAAACGGCGGCAACCCGTAGGGCAGCGAGCTGGGGCTGAGGAGGGGATTCGTCATCACGCTAACCTTTCACACCGGCCCGTGCTTCTCAATGCGCGGCCTTCCGGTTGTTAGGGGGCGGCCGAACCTACAATGGCGCTTATGGGGAACACACACGGCAGTGCTGCGGCCAGAATCGGGGCAGCCATCGGGGCTTTCAGCGTGGCAGCGCTACTCACCGCCTGCGGCCTGGTTGCGGAACAGAGCCCGCCATCCGCCGGCGGAGTGCCAGGCGCGCGATCAGAAGTCCAAAGCCCGACGGCGGCGCCCACGCCCACCCCTATCCCCACCCCTGGCGCAGGGCCGGCGTGCCCCACGCTCCGGTGCACGTCCGTCCTGGTCACCGGGGACATGCTGATCCACGCCCAGCTCTGGCAGCAGGCCCGCGACGACGCAGCAGCGGCAGGAACACCCGGCCTCGACTTTGTACCGCTCCTGGAAGGCCAGCGCCGGTACATCCGGCACAGCGATCTCGCCATCTGCCATCAGGAGACACCGGTCGCCGGGCCGGACGGACCATTTTCGGCCTACCCGTCGTTCAACGTCCCGCCGCAGATCATTACGGCGTCCAAGAACGTCGGCTACCAGGCCTGCACCACTGCCAGCAACCACACGATCGACCGCAGCACGGACGGACTGCTGCGCACCCTGGACGCATTGGACGCGGCAGGCCTCAAGCACACGGGCTCATACCGGACGGAGACAGAGTCGCAGGGAATCCTGATGATGCAGACGGGGGCAGCAAAGATCGCCGTCATTGAAGGAACTTACGGACTCAACGGTCTGTCAGCGGAATACAGCTGGCAAGTGGACTTGCTGGATGCGCCCACCATGATTGCCAAGGCCGTCAAAGCCAGGGCCCTTGGCGCGGACATCGTCCTGGGTGCCATGCACGCGGGGGACGAGTACGCCAGTGAGGCGAACGCCCAGCAGCAGGAAGTGGCCCACGCCCTGGTGGACAGCGGCCAGTTCAGCATGATCTACGGCCACCACACGCACTCCGTGCTGCCGATCGAAAACTACAAAGGCACCTGGATCGTCTACGGCCTCGGCAACGGCGTCACTGAACTGTCGCCCTGGTACGTGGTGAACAACGAGGGACTGCTGGTCCGGGCGCAGTTCAGCCAGGACGCCGCCGGTAAGTGGTCGGCGTCGGACCTCGCCTGGGCGCCGTCGGTGATGGTCCGTGATCCCTACCGGTGGTGCTCGGTTGCATCGGACGCACCGCAAGGGGTTTGCGCAACCGCGGAAGCCGACGCAGCCACCAGAGCACGGACCGCCGCCGTCGTGGGGTCCCTGGGATCCGCGGCCGCAGGCGCCCACGAATTCTTGATCACCAAGGAACCGTAGACGTGTCCGGCGGACATGCGTCGGCCCAGCCGAGGCGCGCGGCAGTCTTCGGTGTACCCGTCCGGCTGCTGGGTCCCCTGGCAATCGGGCTCCTCGCTGCCGGATATGGGGCGCTGTGGGTGCTTGCGCGCCCACCGGGCGAGCCTTTGCCGCGCCACCTCGGCCAGCTGTTCGGCGGGGAATCCATCCTGCTCATGTCCATCGCGCTGGTGCTGATCAGCACCCTCCCGCACGTCGAGCAAATTTTCGGCGGCATCGATTACGCCGCCATCTGGCACCGCAGGCTCGCCATTACGGGCACGGTGCTCCTGCTGCCGCACGTGGAACTGGCCTCCAACCCTGAAGCCACCAGCCTGGGTAAGGCGCTGGCGGTTCCAGCCGCGCTAGGCCTGGCAGCCATGATCGTCTGGGCAATCCTGCCGCGTTGGCGCACCATGCTGCCCGCGGCCATCCACGGCATTGTGCTGCGCACCCGCAATACATGGCCGGTGCTGCTGGTCACCCGCGTCCTCGGCGGCTACGAACGGTGGCGTGGTTTCCACCGTCTGACAGGCCTGTTCGTGGCCGCCGGCTTCCTTCATGGGCTGCTGGACGCGACGGCCTTCGAATCGACGCCCGTGCTGCGTTGGAGCTACGTGGTGATCGGCGGCGTCGGCTTGGCGTTCTATGCCTACCGTGAAGTGCTGGCCCGGCACTTCCTTCCGCATCATGACTACCAGGTGCAGGAAGTCAGCACCGTGGCGCCCGGACTCGTCGATGTGCGACTGAAGCCGCTGGGGAAGCCGCTGGCATTCAGGCCCGGCCAGTTCGCCATGATCTACCTGGAAACGAAGGACGGCTGGCAGCGGCATCCGTTCTCGATATCTGGCGCTCCTGGTGGCGAGGACATCCGCATCACGGTGAAGGCGCTGGGAGACCACACCGCGAGGCTCCCGGACGTGGTCCAACCGGGTATGCCGGCAGTAGTCAGCGGGCCGTATGGCAGGTTTGACCGCCGGGCGGGGACGGCCCGTCAGGTGTGGATCGCCGGCGGGGTGGGCATTACGCCGTTCCTGAGCTGGCTTCGATCCCTCGACGATGAGCTCGCGGAAACCGTCGACTTCTTTGTCACCTCAGCGGGGCGTTCGCCCTTCGCCGACGAAGTCCAAAGGATCGCGAAGGACCATCCACGGCTGACCGTGCACCTGATTGACACCAGCAGGGACGGCCGGCTAACACCGGAAATGGTGCTGGCTGCGGTCGATGCGGATCCGCGTGAGCTGTCGGTCTTCCTGGGCGGTCCCGACCGGATGCTCCGTCAGTTCCGCAGGGCGCTCCGCGCGTCCGGAGTCCGCGCGGCAAATATCCACCGGGAGTACTTTCACTGGCGCTGAAGGCGGCAGGCGCCGCGTTTCAGCCTTTGCTGTCAGCCGTAGCCCGTCAGCGCGGGCGGCGGACAGCGTGCTCGCGTGCCAGCACAGCGAACCGGTCATCAGGGGCGCCCGGCTCAAATGTCCCGAACTTGCGCTCGGCCGCCGTCCGGATGAGGAAGTCGGCGATGGCGGGATTCTTCGGCAGCAGCGAACCGTGCAGGTAGCTGGCCACCACGTTTTTGTAGCGTGCGCCCTCATGGCCGTCGCTGCTGTTGTTGCCGGTTCCTTTTGCCGTGGTCCCCAGTGGCCGGACGCCGGGGCCCAGCGTGGTTTGCCCGCTGTGGTTCTCGTAGCCCAGGACCTCGCCGAACTCATCCGTGGCCACCTTGACGTTGCCGATCAGGCGTTCGTCCGTGCCCTGGGTTTCGACGTCCAGGATTCCGATCCCCGGAATGATGGTGCCCAGGTGGGTCTTGAAAAAGCGCCCAAACAGTTGGTAAAGCCCGCAGATCGCCAGCATGGGGGCGCCGTCCTCAGCCAGTTCCCTCAGCAGGCCGGCGCGTGACTGAAGGTCGTCCTGAATAACCAGCTGACCGCTGTCCTGCCCGCCGCCGCCCACGATCAGATCAACGTCGGCAGGGAATTCGTCACCGACGTTGTACTCGAGCAACTCGGGCGTATAACCGTGCCAGCTGATCCGCTGCTTCAGGACCAGGGCGTTGCCCCAGTCACCGTAGATGTTCATGTCCCGCGGATACAGCTGCAGAACGCGGATGGTACCCTTGCTGCCCGGCTCGGCTCCGGTTGATTCAGCGGTCATGAGACCACCTCCACTGTGGTGATTTTGGACAGCTCGCGGCGGATGGCCAGCATGGCTGTGTAGGTGCAGAAAATCCGCTTCGGCTTGCCGCTGCCCTCACGGATGAAGGCGGCCAGGGCGGGAGCGATGTCCGGCTGGACCGCGCCGATCCGAACATCGTCATACTGCAGCCGCAGCGCCATGTCGTACGCCCGTGACCCGGTCAGCTGGTCCACGCCGCCCTCGCGGAGGGAATCAAATTCCACGTCCCAGAGCCAGGACATGTCCCGGCCGTCGGCGTAGTTGTCGTTGATGGCGATCATCGTTGCATAACCGGCAGCCGGGAAGGACTTCAGCCCGAGCCGGAAACCGCTGGGGTTCTTGACCAGGACGAGGTCGAGGGGTTGGCCGTCAACGGTGAGGCTTTCACCGCGGCCGAACGCCGGTTCAACCTGGGACAGGGCGGTGAGCAGCGTCGCGTGGTCTGCCGTAGCCGCACCGCCGCCGCAGATGCTGCGGGCCAGTGCGAGCGCCGCCGCCGCGTTGAAAATGTTGTAGACACCGCGGAGCTTCATCGCGGTGGTGACCGTGACGCCGTCGTACTCAAAATCCGCGGTGTCCGGCCCTACCTTGCGGAGTACGACGTCGGCGTGCGGCTTTTGCGGGAGCGCCGCGGGAGCGGGGCTACCGGGCGCCGCACGCATGTCGTCGTCGTTGGGGAAGGTGCTGAGGAGGGAGTCGTCCAGGCCGAAATACTGGACGTCCTGACCGGTGAGGGTGTCCGCGATACGGGCAACGCGCGGGTCCTCGCGGTTGAGGACCACTATGCCGGTGGTCTTTGCCGCGATGTGCTGCAGGAGTTGGGCCGTTTTGTCGATCTCGCCGAACCGGTCCAGCTGGTCCCGCAGGACGTTGAGCAGGAGGCTGTAGCGGGGCGGGACGCGGTTGACGAAATGCACGGCGTGGGCCTCGTCGAGTTCCAGGACGGCGACGTCGGCCTGGAGCCTGCCGCGCCAGTCCACCTCGCCGAGGAGGGCGGCCGCCACGCCGCGGGTGAAGTTGCTGCCGGTGCGGTTGGTGAAGACCTTCAGCCCCTGGCTTTCGAGGAGCTCCACCACCATCTTGGTGGTGGTGGTTTTGCCGTTGGTTCCACTCACCACGGCCACGCCGTGGGGGAGCGTGGCGAGTGTCCGCTGCATAAAGCCGGGGTCGATTTTTTCGACCACCAGCCCGGGCAGGGCGGACCCGCCACCCCTGAGCCGGGACACCCGGCGGACTAGCTTGCCGAGCGGAACGCTGATGTAAAGCATGCTCTGTAATATATCCCAGCAACGGCATAGAACCCCGCGCCGGGAACGCCCACCCGCCCGGGTGCAGGGGGTCGGCGCACTATGCTGAGGGGATGACAAACCCCCCTTCTGCCGCTGCCGTACGCCTGGGCGCAGGCCTGCGGATCGGCGTCCTGGCGCTCCAGGGTGACTTCCGCGAACACCTGCGGGCCGTGGAAGCATCCGGTGCTGCCGGCGTCGGAATCCGCAGGCCCAAGGAACTGGACGGCCTGGACGGGCTCATCATTCCCGGCGGCGAATCCACGGCCATCGACAAGCTCGCCCGCGCCTTTGAACTCGCTGAACCGCTGAAAGACAGCATCCGCAATGGCTTGCCGGTTTACGGTTCCTGTGCAGGCATGATTCTGCTCGCCAACAACATCGCCGATCCTGCGACTGACTTGGCCGGCAATCCCCAGCAGACCTTCGGTGGCCTGGACATCACGGTACGCCGTAACGCTTTCGGGCGGCAGCGCGAATCGTTCGAGACGGACCTCGATTTCAAGGGCCTGGAGTTCAGCGCCACGGAGTCGGGCGTGGCCCCGGTACATGCTGTGTTCATCCGCGGACCCTGGGTGGAGCGCGTCGGCGCCGGCGTGGAGGTCCTCGCCCAGGTGGAGCCGGCCGACCTTGAACATGCGTCCCACGCGGCCAGCCTGCCCGGGAAGGCTAGAATTGTTGCTGTGCGTTCCGGCCACCTGCTGGCCACCTCCTTCCACCCGGAAGTGACTGGGGAGAAACGCGTACATGAACTTTTTATCCGCATGATCAGAGGAGACGCGTAAAGCATGTCAGGCCACTCCAAATGGGCAACAACCAAGCACAAAAAGGCCATCCTTGATAGCCGCCGTGCAAAATCGTTCGCCAAGCTGATCAAGAACATCGAAGTTGCTGCCCGCATGGGCGGACCGGACCTCCAAGGCAACCCGGGCCTGGAACTGGCCGTCACCAAGGCCAAAAAGACCTCGGTCCCTGCGGACAACATTGACCGCGCCATCAAGCGTGGCGCCGGCCTGACCGGTGAAGTGGTTGACTACACCGAGATCATGTACGAATGCCGCGGCCCGCAAGGCTCCGCGCTCCTTATTGAGTGCCTGACCGACAACAAAAACCGTGCTGCCTCCGAGGTCCGCCTCGCGATCTCCCGCAACGGCGGCACCATCGCCGATCCCGGTTCGGTCAGCTACCTTTTCAGCCGCAAAGGCGTCGTCTCGCTGCCCAAGAAGGAGCTCACGGAGGACGACGTCCTGATGGCAGTCCTGGATGCGGGTGCCGAGGAAGTCAAGGACAATGGCGACACCTTCGAAATCCACTCGGAACCGACCGACCTCCAGGCTGTCCGCGACGCCCTCAAAGAGGCCGACATCGAATACGACACCGACGAAGCGGAGTTCGTTCCCTCGATGGTGGTTCCGCTCGACCTGGAAGCCGCCAAGAAATTCATGAAGCTGGTTGACGCCCTGGAAGAGCTCGACGACGTCCAGAACGTCTACAGCAACGCAGACCTTAGCGACGAAGTCCAGGCCGCCCTGGAATCAGAGTGACGCTAAGCGTTGCGGCCAGGGCAGTTGTCCCAGGGTGACGCTACGCGTATTGGGTGTTGACCCGGGCCTCACGCGCTGTGGCATCGGCGTGGTCGACGTCGAGCGGAACAGGCGGGCCACGATGGTGGCCGTAGGCGTGGTGGGGACCTCCCCGGAGGAAACCCTCGACCAGCGGCTGCTGGTGATTGCCCTGGCCATCGACGAGTGGCTGGATCGCTACGAACCCCACGTGCTCGCCGTCGAACGCGTCTTCTCCCAGCTGAACGTCAGCACGGTGATGGGTGTGGCCCAGGCTTCCGGTGTGGTGATCACGGCGGCTGCCAGGCGTGGAATCCCGGTGGCGCTGCACACTCCATCGGAGGTTAAGGCAGCCGTTACGGGCAGCGGCACGTCCAATAAGGACGCGGTGACCAAACTCGTCACCAAGATCCTGCGGCTCGATGCGCCGCCCCGTCCCGCCGACGCCGCGGATGCCCTGGCGCTGGCCATCACCCACGCCTGGCGGGCCGGCAGCGGGGCCGCGGTGGCCACCACCGGCCCGGGCAGCCTGTCGCTGACGCCGGCGCAGCGTGCCTGGGCCGACGCCGAGGCGAAGGCGCGCCGCGCACGCTGAATGTCGGCAGCCCTTGCTAGGGTATTCGTAGATATGTTCGGATAGCCGGTCGTTTCCCTCAAGGGCCCGGCAGTACACCAGGAGCACGGCCTTGATCAGTTTCCTTCGCGGAACCGTAGCGCACGTTGGCCTTTCCACCGCTGTCATCGACCTCAACGGCGCCGGTATGAGCGTCAACGCCACACCCCAGACACTGAGCAGCCTCCGCACCGGGGAGGAAGGCAAACTCTTCACCTCGCTGATTGTCCGTGAGGACTCGCTCACGCTCTTCGGTTTTGCCTCCGACGATGAGCGGGAAGTCTTTGACGTCCTGCTCAGCGTCAGTGGAGTAGGGCCGCGGCTGGCCCTGGCAGTCCTCGCAGTCCACGAGCCGGAGGCCATCCGCGTGGCAGCCCACACCGGCGACAGCAAGACGTTCACCAAGGTGCCGGGCATCGGCCCCAAGGTGGCTGGCCGGATCGTGCTGGAACTTGCCGGCAAGCTGGTTCCCCATGGCACAGCCGGGACTGTTGCCCCGGCCACCGCGGCCGAGGCAGCCTGGAAGCCGCAGGTAGTGGCGGCCATGACCAGCCTGGGCTGGTCTGAAAAAGACGCCGCGGCCAGCATTGACAAGGCCCTCGCGGACGATCCAGAAGTCTTGTTCCGCGGCAATGTCGCCGAAATCCTGCGGACCACCCTCCGCTGGCTTGGGCAGGACGGCGCGCGGGCCGGCAACCGCGTAGGCAGCCGTGGCTGAGCCTTCCGTTGTAGCAGCCGGGGAGGAGCCCGAGGAACGCGCCATTGAGGCTGCGCTCCGGCCCAAGAACCTGGATGATTTTGTCGGCCAGCACCGGGTCCGCAAGCAGCTCTCCCTGGTCCTGCAGGCCTCCAGGATGCGCGGCCGCAGTGCTGACCATGTGCTGTTTTCCGGCCCTCCCGGCTTGGGGAAGACCACCCTGGCCATGATTGTGGCGGCCGAAATGAATGCGCCGCTGCGGATCAGCAGCGGCCCGGCCATCCAGCACGCCGGAGACCTCGCCGCCATTCTTTCCTCCCTTTCCGAAGGTGAGGTTCTTTTCCTGGACGAAATCCACCGCATGTCCCGGCCGGCGGAGGAGATGCTGTACATGGCCATGGAAGATTTCCGCGTGGACATTGTGGTGGGCAAAGGCGCCGGCGCTACAGCCATCCCGCTGGAACTGCCACCGTTCACGCTGGTGGGAGCCACCACCCGCGCCGGTCTTTTGCCCGGTCCGCTGCGGGACAGATTCGGGTTCACCGGGCACCTGGAGTTCTACAGTGTGGCCGAACTGGAACTGGTGCTGAGGCGTTCAGCCGGCCTGCTGGACCTCAAGGTCAACTCCGCAGGCTTCAGCGAAATTGCCGGCCGCTCCCGGGGTACGCCCCGGATCGCCAACCGCCTCCTCCGCCGGGTCCGGGACTGGGCACTGGTTCACGGAATTGAGCAGATCGACGCACGGGCGGCCTCTGCCGCGCTGGACATGTACGAAGTGGACAAACGCGGCCTGGACCGGCTGGACCGTGCGGTCCTCGAAGCGCTCATTACCAAATTCGGTGGCGGCCCGGTGGGGCTTTCCACCCTTGCCATTGCCGTAGGGGAAGAAACCGAGACAGTAGAAACGGTGGCGGAACCGTTTCTTGTGCGTGAAGGCCTTCTGGGCCGCACACCACGGGGCCGCATCGCCATGGCGCCGGCCTGGACGCATCTCGGTTACGCGGTGCCGGCAGGAGTGTTCGGACAGGAACCCCTCGACCTGTTCGAAATAGACCCGGAGAGCAGCGAAGCCGCGGCCGATTGGGCGCCGAACAGCCAATAGGCTTTCCTTTCAGCTTTTCCCTTTAGACTGGTATGAAACCCGGCACGTTCGGGTCTTTGTTCCCGCCGGCGGCTCCGAGGGGCCGTTGCCGGCCAGCACGAACATCTGCATGGCGGAACGAAGCGGACGCAGCCACACACCAGACACGCCAGTAGAGAACGGAAACCTCCCTGTGGATCCCATGAACATCGTCTTGTTTGCAATGCTCGGAATATTTATCTTCATGATGTTCCGCCGCAACAAGAAGACCAAGGAGCAGCAGGCCACTCTGCAGTCGCAGTTCGAGCCCGGTGTTGAGGTCATGACCAGCTTTGGCCTCTTCGGCCGGATCGTCTCCATGGACGACGCCGAGAACAAGGTAGTCCTGGAACTCTCCCCCGGAAACCTCGCCACAGTCCACCGCCAGGCAGTCACCAAGATCGTTGAACCTGCCGTTGTGGCTGACGAGGAGCCCACCCTTGTCCCCAACGACGCCTCCTCACTGACCGCCCAGGACCTGAGCACCCCGTCGGCAACGTCCGAGACCCCCGAAGAGACCCTGAAGCGCCTCAACGATGAGGGCAAAAAGGAAAGCTAGCCACCGGCCGCTGCTCCGCATCAGGCTTCACAACACCTCTACGGCTGCGGACCGCCGCCGGTGAGAGCACCAGGCTCACACCGGCGGTTCCTCCGTAAATAAGAGAAAGATCGACAATGGCACGAACTGGTCCGAAAATCGCAGGCCTCAGGTTACTGGTGTGGCTTGGCGTAATGCTCGCCGTGCTGACAGCCGTCTTGGCAGGTGGCACCCTTGCCGGCCATGCCAGCTGGGCACCCAAGCTGGCGCTGGACCTCGAGGGCGGCACCCAGATGATCCTGGCGCCCAAGGTGGAGGGCGGTTCGGCCATCAACGAGGAGCAGCTCAACCAGGCGGTAGCGATCATTCGCCAACGTGTTGACGGCTCCGGTGTTGCCGAAGCCGAGATCAGCACACAGTCCGGGCGCAACGTTGTAGTCAGCCTTCCCGGAACTCCCACGAAGGAAACCCGCGACCTGATTCAGGCCTCCGCGAACATGAACTTCCGCCCCGTCCTGCTTAACGGCGATGCCGCAGCCGTACCCACGGAGTCGCTCACGCCGGAGGACAAGCTTCCGAAGCCGACGGCAGCACCGGCCAACGGCAGCGATATCAACTGGATCACGCCCGAGGTGTACCGGCAGTTTGAAACCCTCGACTGCAACAACCCGGGCGCTGAGAGCCCGGCAGCCTCCGATCCCACCAAGCCCTTGGTCACCTGCGAGCCTGCCACGGCAACCACCCCGGCGATCAAATACATTTTGGGCCCCGTGGAGGTAAAAGGCAGCAACATTGTCACCTCTTCCTTCCAGCTCCAGCGCGGTGCCCAAGGTGCTGTCACCAACGAGTGGGCTGTCAATATCCAGTTCGACGACCAGGGCACGGCCAAGTTCAAGGAGGTCACCGAGCGGCTGAACCAGTTCTACGTAGCCGCCGGCGGCCAGTCCGGCACCGATCCGAAGTCACAGTTCGCCATCGTGCTTGACGACCATGTTATTTCCGCGCCACGGTCCTTGGCCGTGATCACCGATGGCCGTCCGCAGATCACCGGCAGCTTCAACGAGCAGACTGCCAAGGCACTCTCGGACCAGCTTCGGTTCGGTGCGTTGCCCATTAGCTTCGAAATCCAGAGCGACCAGCAGATTTCCGCCACCCTCGGCGGCGAGCAGCTTCGCATGGGCCTCCTCGCAGGTGTTATCGGTCTGCTGCTCGTGGTGGTCTACTCGCTCTTCCAGTACCGGGCATTGGGATTTGTCACCATTCTTTCCCTGGTAATGGCGGGCGCCTTGACCTACCTGGCCATCGCGATCCTCGGCTGGACGGAAAACTACCGGTTGTCCCTTGCCGGCGTTGCCGGGCTCATCGTGGCCATCGGCCAGACCGCTGACTCTTTCATTGTGTACTTTGAACGAATCCGTGATGAGCTCCGCGAAGGCCGCGGCCTGGTTTCGGCAGTGGAGAACGGCTGGAAGCGCGCCAAGCGCACCGTGCTGGCTTCCAAAGCCGTCAACCTGCTCGCCGCTCTGGTGCTCTACTTCGTGGCCGTCGGCAACGTCCGCGGGTTCGCGTTCACCCTTGGCCTGACAGCCATTGCCGACCTCATCGTCGTCTTTATGTTCACGCACCCGACGCTGCAGCTTCTGGCCCGAACCAAGTTCTTCGGGGAAGGCCACTCGTTCTCCGGCCTGGACCCCAAGCGCCTTGGTGCCGTTCCGCTTTACCGTGGTGCGGGCCGCCTGCGTACGCCGGAGACCAAACCGGCAGTGGTCCGGGCGAAGAACACCGGCGCCGCTGCCGAAGCTGAACGGCGCATGACCATCGCGGAACGCCGCCTCGCGGAAAAGCAGGAGCAGCTTACGGGCTCCTCCAAGAGCGCAGCCAAGGAGAACAAGTAATGTCCAGCTTTGCCACTTTCGGTAACGAGCTCTACACGGGCAAGCGGTCCTACAACTTCGTGGGGGCCAAGAAGATCTGGTTCCTCATCGCCATCGTGGCGGTTGCCCTGTCCATCCTGATTCCGATAGCCAAGGGCGGGTTCAACCTGGGCATCGAGTTCCGGGGCGGTTCTGAGTTCACGGTTTCCAATGTGAAGGATACCGACCCTGCCCTCGGTGAAACCGTTGTCCAGGACGTTGTGGCCGGCAGCGTGCCGCGCGTAGCGAACGTCGCCGGGACCACCATGCGGATCCAGACGGACAAGCTCACAGACGATGAAACGCTCAAGATCAAGGCAGGCCTCACCACGGCCTATGGCGTCACCGACAACGAAGTGACGTCAACCTTCATCGGGCCCACCTGGGGGGCGGATGTCACCAAGCAGGCCCTGATGGGTTTGCTCGTCTTCGTGGCCTTGGCTGCAGTGCTGATGGCGCTGTACTTCCGGACCTGGAAAATGTCTGTCTCGGCCCTGACCGCAATGCTCGCGACCATGTTCATTACTGCCGGCGTGTACGCCCTCAGCGACTTTGAAGTGACGCCGTCGGCCATTATCGGGTTCCTGACGGTGCTCAGCTACTCGCTGTATGACACCGTGGTGGTCTTCGACAAGATTCGGGAAAACACCGCCGATGTGACTGTCTCCACGCGCCGTACTTTCGCTGAGGAAGTCAACCTCGCGGTGAACCAGACGCTGGTCCGTTCCATCAACACCATGATGGTGGCCATCCTTCCGGTGGGTGCCATCCTGTTCATTGGAGCCGGCCTCCTCGGGGCCGGCACCCTGCGCGACTTGTCGCTTGCCCTGTTCGTCGGCATCTTGATCGGGACGGCTGCCACGATCTTTGTGGCAGCGCCTATGTACGCGTGGCTGCGCCAGGGCGAACCCGACCTCGTCAAACAGGCGAGGAAAGTCGAAAACCGCAGGGCCGAAAACGCTGCCCGGACGGAAGAAACGGCAGCACCCGCAGGAGCGTGACCGGACAAACCACAACGGGCCGGGTGGCGTGGAATATCCATGCCACCCGGCCGCACGCATTTATGGACCGGTTACGGAAGTGAACAGCCGGAGGAATAGACTGGGTTCATTAACAGGCTCGTGAGGGGTGCTTCATTGGAAGAACGTTCGGCATCGGTGCCAATGGCAGGCGGGGACGGAAAGCCGGGCCACGGAGTTCAGGCCGGGCTGACCGCATCTGCACGCCCCGGAACGGGTGTTCCGGTGGACAATTCCGGCGCGCGGCCCACGTTTCCCGGCCGCCGCGAGCGGACGCGTTCGCGTTTGGCCCGCCTCACCGGCCGCGGCGCCACCACGTATTCGCCCATCCTTGAGCCGCTGCTGCGGACGGTCCGTGCGAACAACCCCAAGGAAGATTTCGATCTCATCCAGCGCGCGTTTGACGTTGCTGAGAGGAGCCACCGCGGGCAGAAACGCAAAAGTGGCGATCCCTACATCACCCACCCTGTTGCCGTCGCCACCATCCTCGCCGAACTGGGCCTTAGCGGGACCACCCTGGCCGCTGCCCTGCTTCATGACACCGTTGAGGACACTCCGTATACGCTGACAGACCTCAAGAAGGACTTCGGTCCGGAGGTTGCCATGCTGGTGGATGGCGTCACCAAATTGGACAAAGTCAGCTTTGGTGAGGCTGCCCAGTCGGAGACTGTCCGCAAGATGGTCGTGGCCATGGCCAAGGACATTCGCGTCCTGATGATCAAGCTCGCCGACCGGCTCCACAACGCGCGGACCTGGCGGTTTGTCTCCGCCGAGTCATCTGCCCGGAAAGCCCGGGAAACGCTGGAGATTTTTGCGCCCCTGGCCCACAGGCTCGGCATGAACACCATTAAGTGGGAGCTCGAAGACCTGTCCTTCGCTGCCCTCTATCCGAAGGTCTACGAAGAGATCGTCCGGATGGTGGGGGATCGCACGCCGGAACGTGAAAAGAGCCTGGGCGTCATCCGCGACCAGATTACCGAGGACCTCCGTGCTGCCCGGATCAAGGCGACCATCACCGGCCGGCCGAAGCATTATTACTCGATCTACCAGAAGATGGTGGTCCGGGACAAGGACTTCGACGACATCAACGACCTCATGGGCGTTCGCGTTCTGGTCGATTCCGTGCGGGACTGCTATGCAGCGCTCGGCACCATGCATTCGCGCTGGAACCCGCTGCCAGGGCGTTTCAAAGACTACATAGCCATGCCCAAGTTCAATATGTACCAGTCGCTGCACACCACGGTGATCGGGCCGGGCGGCAAACCCGTGGAGATCCAAATCCGCACGCACGAAATGCACCGTCGGGCCGAATACGGTGTCGCTGCGCACTGGAAGTACAAGGACCAGCCCAACCGCACAGCCGTTGGCCCTGGAAGCCCCCGTGACGGCGACATGGGCTGGCTGAGGTCCCTGGTTGACTGGCAGCAGGAAACCTCGGATCCGGGAGAGTTCCTGGATTCCCTGCGGTTTGAGATCAATGCCCGGGAGGTTTTCGTCTTCACCCCTAAGGGTGAGGTGATGGCCCTGCCCGCCGGATCAACCCCCGTGGACTTCGCCTACGCCGTCCACACCGAAGTAGGGCACCGCACCATCGGTGCCCGCGTCAACGGCAAACTGGTTCCGCTGAACAGCGAACTGAACCACGGCGACTGGGTGGAGATTTTCACCTCCAAGGCCGAGGGCGCAGGCCCCAGCCAGGACTGGCAGCATTTTGTTAAGAGCGCCCGCGCCCGCAACAAGATCCGCCAATGGTTCAGCAAGGAACGCCGCGAAGAGGCAATCGACCGCGGAAAGGAACTCCTGACCCGGGCCATGCGGAAGCAGAACCTGCCACTGCAGCGCCTGATGACGCACGAGGCCTTGGCGGCGGTGGCCGCGGACTTCAAGTACGTGGACATCTCGGGCCTGTACGCCGGTGTTGGCGACGGACACACGTCAGCGCAGTCGGTCATGGAGCGGCTGGTTGAGAGTCTCGGTGGCAACGAGAGCACTGACGACGACATCACCGAAGTCAGTATCCCGACGCAGGTCGCCAAGACTAAGTTTTCCGACTCCGGAGTGGTGGTGCGGGGCGTCGGCGATGTGTGGGTGAAGCTCGCCCGTTGCTGCACACCCGTTCCGCCGGACCCCATTCTCGGATTCGTCACCCGCGGCTCCGGTGTATCCGTACACCGAACAGACTGCACCAACATCTCCGACCTCAAAGACCAGCCGGACCGGATCGTGGATGTTGACTGGGCTCCAACGCAGTCGAGTGTTTTCCTGGTCGAAATCCAGGTGGAGGCGCTGGACCGTAAATCCCTCCTCTCTGACGTGACGCGGGTACTTTCCGAGAACCATGTCAACATCCTTGCCGCCAGTGTGAACACGTCCAGTGATCGCGTGGCCATCTCACGGTTCGCCTTCGAGATGGGCGACCCCAAGTACCTCAGCCACGTCCTTAGCGCTGTCCGGCGCATCGACGGCGTGTTCGACGTCTACCGGACTACCGGGAACAAGCGCCGGGGTTAGCAGCGCAAGTTTTTCGAGGGCGGCCCGTTTGTGCGGGACCCTTGGCGTGGCTTCGATGGCCAGGACGAGCAGGCGGAGCCGGACGTCCTTCTCCGGGCGGGCCAGCAGTCCCGCCAGGGCGGGCAAGGCGCGGTGGGCGTCCACGTGCAGTGCGATGTCCACGGCGGTCCGGAGCGGGCTTGAGACCATCAGCCCGCCCATGCTGACGACGTCAAAGGGCCCGAGCCTGACTTCATGAAGTGTGCAGCCCCGGGTGTTGCGAAGGCTGGAAATCCGCCGTTTCGCATCCACAAGCAACGCCAGCTTGTCCGGCTCGTCAGCGCACCCGTAGATCCAGGCCGCCGTCATCCGGCCTGCCACCACCCGCTGCCGCACTGCTGCAGGCACCGCATTGGCTGCCGCCCTAGCCCTTAGCTGTGCCGAGACCGGGACGTCAGGCAGTGTGTAGCCGTGCTGGTGGAACCGTGAAAGGACACCGTCAGACGCCAGGGTCTGGAGTTCCGGCCACGTGAAAGGCCGCCCCGGCGAGTAGAGGTCAGGGTGCGGGGGCGGGGACTGGGTGGCCATCCACCCATCCTGCCGCGTGGCCGCTTAAAAGGCACAGGCCCGGTTCCGGTTATGTGGATAACCGGAACCGGGCCTGTGACGGCCGGTGGCTGGCGGCGCCTAGGCCAGCTCGCTGGCGGAGCGCTGGATCTGGTCAAGCCAAGCCTGCCGCGCCTCGAGTGCTTCCCTTGCGGCCTTGATCTTTCGCTCGTCGCCCGCCTTTTCCGCCTTCTCGAGATCGTCCTGGAGCCCGGCAATGGCGGCCTCCAGTTGTGACAGGGCGCTGTTCGTGCGGGCCTTGGTCTCAGGGTTGGAGCGCTGCCAGTTCTCCTCTTCGGCGTGCCGGACAGCGTC
Source organism: Pseudarthrobacter sp. 01T43 (assembly GCF_056398665.1). NCBI lineage: Bacteria > Bacillati > Actinomycetota > Actinomycetes > Micrococcales > Micrococcaceae > Pseudarthrobacter > Pseudarthrobacter sp. 01T43. The sequence continues at coordinate 212,448 of NZ_JBFTPV010000002.1, forward strand.
CTCCACCTTGCGAAGGCCGGCTTCGATCCGTCCCATATCGGCACGGGGGACCTTGCCGGCTTCTTCCCAACGGTCCCGGACGGACTGCAGCGCCTTCTTGGCGGCAGCCAGGTCCTTGACCGGCAGGATGGCGTTGGCCTCAACCAGGAGTGCTTCCTTCACCGTGAGGTTGCCCGCATACTCCTGGTCGATCTCTTCATTGGCTGCCTGCCGGGACGTGAAGAAGACGTCCTGGGCGGCGCGGAAACGGGCCCAGAGGGCGTCGTCGTCCTTGCGGCTTGCCCGTGGGGAGGCCTTCCAATCATCCATGAGGCGGCGGTACTCGCCTGCGGCGAAGCCCCAGTCGGTGGACGAGGACAGTGCCTCGGCCTCGGCAATGAGCTTTTCCTTGGCCGATTTTGCGGCCGAGTTGGTGCTGTCCAGCTGGGAGAAGTATGCGCGGCGGTGGCGGTCAAACACGGTCCGGGCGGCACGGAACCGCTTCCACAGGGAATCTTCGTTGCTGCGGCCAAGCCGGACACCGCTCTTCTGGGCCGTCTTCCAGCTTTCGAAGAGTTCGTTCATCCGCGCGCTGGAGGTTTTCCACTGGATCTGAGTAGGGTCCTGGCCAGAGATTTCCTCGGCTTCGGCCACGATTGCGTCACGGGCTGCAAGCTCAGCGGCGCGCACGGCGTCATGCTCTGCCTTCTCTGCCTTTTCAAGCTCGGTGATTTGGGCGGAGACGGCATCCAGGCGGGCTTCGGCGGAACGCAGGTCACCCACCATGTTCCGCTCTGCCAGCTGTTCGCGCAGGTGGGTGACGGTCTTCTGCATGTCTGTGCTTGGCGCCTTGGAACTGACGCGCTGCTCAAGGAGCAGGACCTGGGCCACAATGTCGTCATATTTCCGCGCGAAATATCCGAGGGCTTCATCGTTGCTGACGTCCGGGTACTGGCCAACCGGGTGCTCTTCGCCGTCAATGGTGAGGAACACATGGCCATCACCTTCGACGCGGCCCCAACGTGCAGCTTCCGCAAGCGAGGTGGCGGAGGCAACGGGGGCCGGGGCTGCCGCGGGCGCGGCTGCGGCCGGCTTGGGCCGGGCGGCGAACGCTGCCGGTGACGGAGCAGGACGGGGTGCAGGGGCCGCTGGTTGCGCGGCCTCGGGCGCCGCAGGTGCGTCCTGCGCGGCGTCAGCCTGCTCGGCCGAAGGCTCCGGGGCCTCGGCCGGGGCGGCGTCAGCCGGCGGAACGGTAGCCTGCTCGGCTACTGCCTCATCGGTTACTGTCTGGTCAGCTACTGCCTGCTCGGCCTCGGGGGCCGTTGCCTCGGTCAGGTCTGCTGCTGTTTCGTCGGATTTCTGACTGTCTGTCACCGCTAAAAGTCTTTCGCTTGGAGGAAAATACTCACATACCGCACCACAGCCGTGAGGCCGGGCTCCTACTTCAGAGAAACCGAGTCTATCGTGACTGGTTCCACAGGCGCGCCGTCAGTGTCGCTGCTGCCGGGAGTGATTCCCGCCGCTGCGATTCCGGACACCACATCCAGTCCTGACGTCACCTTGCCCACCACCGTATAGCCGCCGGCGGTATCGGCAGGAATCATGGTGTCTTTGTAGACAATAAAGAACTGTGTGCCGTTGCCGTATGCATTGTTGCCCGTCCTCGCTACGGCAATGGTGCCGGCCGGGTAAAGGTTGTCAGCCGGGACATTTTCCAGCGGACCCCACGTGTAGTCCGGATTCCCGCCACCCTTGCCATCGGCGGATCCGCACTGCAGGACGCCGAAGCTCGCGCCGGTGGTGAGCCGGTGGCAGGTCTTGCCGGTGAAGTAGCCTTCGTCGCTGAGGGACTTGAAGACGGCGGCCGCCTGGGGTGCCTTGGTGCCGTCCAGTTCGACGCCGACTGCGCCGCGGTTCAGGGCAAGCTCGCCGGTGAACACTTTCCCGGCGGCTGTTTCCGGCGACGGGATGTTTGCCGCGTTGGTGGGCGGCGCGGAGGTTGTGGGGGAGGCGGAGGAAGGAGTGAGGCCGGCTTCTGCTGCGGCGAACTCGGCTTCGGTGGGATTACCTGCAAAGGCCGTCAACTGAAGGACGACGGCGAGCAGCACGGCAGCGGTTCCCGCACCGGCGGCGATGAGGTTGTCGCGTTTGCGCCGCAACTCCTGGTCCCGCCGCAGCCCGCGCTTAGCCTCCATCTGCTGGATGCGCCGTTTGGCTTCGCGGGCACTGCGTGAACTGGCCGCCAAGGGTCCTCCTGTAAGTCGGTCTGCGGCCGGGCAATCAGCGCCCGGGCACAGGGGTCTGGCGGCAGCCTTCAGCGTCCCCCTGCCGCCGTATTAGAGATGCGGGCGGATGACGCATAAACTGACTGCCGCACATAGTTTATGCATGAGTTGCCGGACAGCCGCCGTTCCTGGCCCGTTTTGGGCGGAATGCCGGGCAGAGTCACAGGCGCCTTTCATCAAGAGGAGAACATCCACCATGGCACGCACCGCCTCCCTGTCCGGATTCCYCGAGTGGCTTCCCGAGGAGCGGCTGGTGGAGCTGCACGTGCTGGACACCCTCCGCAACGTTTTTGAGCTGCACGGCTTCGGGTCCATCGAGACCCGGGCCGTGGAAACTGTCGGCCAGCTGCTGCGTAAAGGTGAGATCGACAAAGAGGTTTATGGCCTCAGCCGCCTTCAGGACGACGAGGCTGACCCGGACCCCGCCAAGGCCGGAAAGTCTGATCCGCATGCCCTGGCGCTGCACTTCGACCTGACGGTGCCTTTTGCCCGCTACGTCGTTGAAAATGCCGGGTACCTGGCCTTCCCGTTCCGGCGCTACCAGATCCAGAAAGTGTGGCGCGGGGAGCGCCCGCAGGAAGGCCGGGCCCGGGAATTCACGCAGGCCGACATCGATATTGTGGGCGACGGCGAGTTGCCCTTCCGCTACGACGTGGAAATTGCGCTGGTCATTGCCGAGGCACTCAGCGCCCTCCCCATCCCTGAATTCCGCCTGCGCATCAACAACCGCAAACTCGCCGAAGGCTTTTACCGCGGGATCGGACTGGAAGATACCGCCGGTGTGCTGCGCAGCATCGACAAGCTGGAAAAGATCGGCCCCGAAAAGGTTGCGGACTTGCTTAAAACCGAATTGGGGGCATCCGACGAACAGGCGCAGCTGGCATTGAAGCTGGCAGGAATCTGCACGGAAGACACTTCGTTTGTGGCCCAGGTCCGCGCCCTTGGGGTCACCGACGACCTGCTGGAGGAGGGCCTCGACGAACTCGAACAGGTGGTCGACGCCGCAGTTCAGCGCGCACCGGGCAAAGTGGTGGCCGACCTCAGCATTGCCCGCGGCCTGGACTACTACACCGGCACCGTGGTGGAGACCGTGCTGGTGGGCCACGAGCAGCTCGGTTCCATCTGCTCGGGCGGCCGTTACGACGCCCTGGCGTCGAAGGGAAACCGCAAGTTCCCCGGAGTCGGCCTCTCCATCGGCGTCACCCGGCTCGTGTCGCGCATCCTCAGCCAGGACTTGGCCAAGGCTTCCCGTTCGGTGCCCACTACCGTGCTGGTTGCGCTCACGAACGACGACAGCTGGGGTGCCGCGCAGGATGTCGCTGCGCAGCTCCGTAGCCGCGGCATCGCCACCGAAGTCGCAGCCAAGGCAGAGAAATTCGGCAAGCAGATCAAGTTCGCGGACCGCCGCGGCATCCCGTTCGTCTGGTTCACCGACGACGACGGCAACCACCAGGTCAAGGACATCCGGTCCGGAGATCAAGTGGTTGCTTTTCCGGAAATCTGGACACCGCCGTCGGAGGACCTGAACGTCCGCATCCTCACGACGTAGAGACCCGGATGCAGCCACGGTTTCCGGAACGATTCCGGGTGCCTCCTTCCTCGCAGCGGCGTAAAATCTATTAAGTTGGATGTCAACAGTTGCTGGCTGCTGGGCCCGGCCCTTTACTCGACGGATGCAGGATGCACCAGGAGGCTAGGGAATGCAGGACGGTAATGATGCTACTGATGACCTTCTCGTTAGCGCGGAATGGTTGGAAGATCACCTCCACGATCCCGGCCTTCGCGTCATAGAAGTTGACGTCAGCAACGCCGCCTTCAACGAAGGACATATTGAGGGCGCGGTCCTGTGGAACATTTACCGGGACCTGAAGGATGGCAGCTACAGGCTCGTGGACACGCCAGCCATAGAGGAGCTCCTGCACCGGTCCGGCATTTCGCCGGAGTCCATGGTGGTTTTCTACGGCTATGCGCCGGCCATGGGGTTTTGGCTGATGACGCTCTACGGTCACAAGGGGCTCCGGATCCTGGACACCTCAAGGACCACCTGGGAGCAGGCTGGCCGGCCATGGTCGGTAGAGACGTCGGTGCCTCACCGTACTGACTACCTGTTGCCGGACCCGGACAAGCGGGTCCGTGCCGCGCAGGATGAGGTAGCGGAATCGATCGGGCTGCCGCGTGTAACGCTCCTGGACGTCCGCACAGAGGCTGAATTCCATGGCGAACGGTTTTGGCCGTCGGGAGTCGCCGAGCCCGAAGGCCGTGCCGGACATATCCCGTCGGCCGTGCACGTCGCGGTCGACGGATTACGAACACCCGACGGCTCGTTCCGCAGTGCCGACGAACTGCGGCGGATTTTTGAGCCGGTGATGGAATCGGCCGGCGACATAATTACCTACTGCACGGTTGGTGCCCGTGCCAGCACCGCATGGTTCGTGCTGAGCTACCTGCTGGGACGCGGTCACGTCCGGGTGTACGACGGGTCTTGGGCCGAATGGGGAAAAATGGCGGAAACCCCTGTGGACTTCAGCTGACCCGCTGAAAGCCCTCTACCGCAGGCGGAGCACCAGGAACCGGACTGCGGCGCCCGCGGCCAGGACGGCCGCCATCCCCAGCACAGAGGCGGCCGGAAGCGTGAACGCCAACAGCAGGCAACTGACAAACCCAGCAACGTTGAGCCACTTGGGGGCATGCGCCGGGTGCTCGTCGAGTGTGTAGGCAGCAGCGTTGGTGACGGCGTAGTAGATCAGCACACCGAAGCTCGAGAACCCCACCACGGTCAACACGTCCGTGGTCAGAACCAAAAGAATGACGACGGCGGCCACGGCAAGTTCCGCCACGAACGGTACCGTGTGCCGACCGCCCACCCTGGCCAGCGCGGCTGGCAGGTCCCGCTCCCGCGCCATGGCCAGGGTTGTCCTGCCCACTCCGGTAATGAGCGCCAGCAGCGCTCCGAGGCTGGCGGCCGCCGCTCCGGCCTGAACCAGCGGAGCACCGGCTGCGAGCTGTGAATGAAGCACGGCGTCCAGCAGCGGAACGTCGGTGGCCGCAAGCCGGCCGGCCGGCAAATGGCTTTGGAGCAGCAGCGCCAGTCCCAGGTAGATAACAAAGGCGGCGCCCAGGGCTGCGAGGATCGCGCGTGGAATAGTCCTCGCCGGATCCTTGACTTCCTCGCCCAGCGTGGCAATTCGTGCGTATCCGGCAAAGGCGAAGAACATCAGGCCGGCTGCGGGCAGCACACCCCCGAGCCCTCCTGCAACGGGTACGACGGCGGGTCCACTGGCGCCCGTTGCAGCGGAAGAATGTGGCCCAACGATGGCGGCTACCGCCACAAACACCAGGGTGGCCAGCACTACGCACAGGAGGACCCGGGTGAGCAGTGCTGTCCGCGTGATGCCGAACATGTTCACAACCGTCAGCGCAACCACGGCCGCGACGGTAACAGGAACGGCGTAGTCCGGGGCCACATAGTGGCCGAAGGTCAGCCCCATGGCCGCGCAGGACGCCGACTTGCCACTGACAAAGCCCCACCCGGCGATAAATCCAGGCCATTCGCCCAGCCGCTTCCGGCCATAGACGTAGGTCCCGCCACTGGCCGGATACCGCGCCGCGAGCTCCGCCGATGCCACGGCGTTGCAGTAGGCCACGGCGCCCGCGAAGAGGACGGCCAGGACCAGGAAATTTCCGGCCAGGCCTGCGGCCGGGGAGAAGACCACAAACACGCCGGCGCCCAGCATCGAACCGAGCCCTATGGACGTGGCGTCAAACACGCCCAGCCTCCGCTGAAGTTGCCGGTGGGGGTTCATGGGGGGAGAGGGGCCTTTCCAGCGGGTAAACTCAGACGGGATTGTTCCCGGAATGATCCTATGCATCTTTGCCGTATTTAGTTTTCCCTGCTGTCTCTTTCAGAAAGGTGTGCTGTGCTGCGCACACATGACCTCGGATCCCTTCGCTCCGAGCACATTGGACAAACCGTAACCCTGGCTGGCTGGGTGGGCCGCCGTCGCGATCACGGTGGAGTTGCCTTCGTGGATCTCCGCGATGCGTCCGGCGTGGCCCAGGTTGTGGTCCGTGAAGAAGAGGTCTTCCACGGTCTGCGCAACGAGTACGTCCTGCAGGTCACCGGCACCGTTTCCCAGCGCCCCGAAGGCAATGAGAACCCGGCCCTGGCCACCGGATCCATCGAGGTCATGGCGGACAAGGTGGTCATCCTGAACACCTCGGATCCGCTGCCGTTCCAGATCGATGAGCACGTCGAGGTGGGTGAGGAAGCCCGCCTGAAACACCGCTACCTCGACCTGCGCCGCCCCGGCCCCTCCCGCAACCTGCGGCTGCGCTCCGAAGCCAACCGGGTTGCCCGCGAACTCCTGCACCTGGACGGATTCGTTGAGATCGAGACGCCCACACTGACGCGTTCGACGCCGGAAGGCGCCCGTGACTTCGTGGTCCCCGCACGCCTGGCCCCGGGTTCCTGGTACGCCCTGCCGCAGTCCCCGCAGCTATTCAAGCAGCTGCTGCAGGTGGGCGGTTTCGAGAAGTATTACCAGATCGCTCGCTGCTACCGCGATGAGGACTTCCGCGCCGACCGGCAGCCGGAATTCACCCAGCTGGACATCGAAGCCAGCTTCGTGGACCAGGACGACATCATTTCGCTGGGCGAAAACATCGTCAAGGCACTCTGGAAGCTGATCGGCATCGAAATCCCCACGCCCATCCAGCGCATCACCTATGCGGACGCGATGGCACGGTACGGTTCGGACAAGCCGGACCTCCGCTTCGGTGTGGAGCTGACCGAGCTCACGGAGTTCTTCAAGGACACCAACTTCGGCGTCTTCAAGGCTCCCTATGTCGGTGCTGTGGTGATGCCCGGCGGCGCGTCCCAGCCCCGCCGCACCCTGGACGGCTGGCAGGAATTCGCCAAGCAGCGTGGCCACAAGGGCCTGGCGTATGTCCTGTTCAAGGAAGACGGCGAACTGGCCGGTCCCGTTGCCAAGAACCTGACCGACACCGAGCGTTCCGGCCTGGCCGATGCCGTGGGTGCCAAGCCCGGTGACTGCATCTTCTTCGCCGCCGGCGAGAAATCAGCTGCCCGCGCCCTCCTCGGCGCCGCCCGCGTTGAGATTGGCCACCGCACAGGACTGATCAACCCCAGCGACTGGGCTTTCTGCTGGGTGGTTGATGCCCCCATGTTTGAGCCGGCTGCAGCTGCGGTTGCCTCCGGTGACGTGGCCGTTGGCGCAGGCAAGTGGACGGCCGTCCACCACGCCTTCACCTCACCCAAGCCAGAGTTCATGGACACGTTCGACAAGGACCCGGAATCGGCCCTGTCCTACGCCTACGACATTGTCTGCAACGGCAACGAAATCGGCGGCGGCTCCATCCGAATCCACGAGCGCGACGTCCAGGAACGGGTCTTCGAACTGATGGGTCTGGACCGCGCAGACGCCCAGACGAAGTTCGGGTTCCTGCTCGAAGGCTTCAAGTTCGGCGCCCCGCCCCATGGCGGCATCGCCTTCGGCTGGGACCGCGTAGTGGCATTGCTCGCCGGCGTTGAGTCCATCCGCGACGTCATCGCGTTCCCGAAGACCGGCAACGGCTACGACCCCCTGACGCAGGCTCCGGCGCCCATCACGGCTCAGCAGCGCAAGGAGGCCGGCGTGGACTTCAAGCCTGAAGCCAAGAAGCCGGAAGCCAATGCGGCCGAGTAACTGAGGCACTGCACTGAAAGGCTCCCTGGGAAACTGAACTGGACCAGTTCAAACCGGGGGGCCTTTCGCATCGGAAGGGTTGTAGGCCATGGGAGCTCCCGTGCTGGCGGACTTTGAGGCGCTGATGGACGTCGCTTGGCCTGCCCTGGACCGTTCGGAATCCAACGGGTGGGTGCTGCGTGCGGCCTCCGGCGTGACGCAGCGCGCCAACTCGGTCTGGCTGCGGGAGCCGGGCAGCGATTCCCATGCCTGGCACGCGTCGCTGCAGTCGGCAAGGCTCTGGTACCGCGCCCGCCGGCTGCCCCTGATCTTCCAGGTGTTCGATGATCCCCGCTCCACGGGACTCAATGCCGCCCTGGACCTGGAAGGTTTCACCCGGCAATCCGAAACCCTCGTGATGTGGCAGGGCGCGGCAGCCGACGGTGTGCGGCCCGGTCATCCGGCGCCGCAACCCAGCGTGCCGGAACCCGCCGTCGAAATTTCCGCCGAGCCCTCCACGGAATGGCTGGACCTGTGGTGGAGCGTGGATGGCCGTGGTGGTCCCGCCGAAATCGCCGCCGCCCGCAGCATTCTGGCGGGCTGCCCGTCCGTATACGCGCTGGTGAGGTCCGACGACGGCGTTCCCGCCGCCGTCGGGAGGCTCGCCCTTCCTCCTGTGAAGGCTGCCTGTATTGGTGCGGAAGTCCCTGGTGGCGAAGCGCGTGGCTGGGGCGGACTGTATTGCATGGCCACCCGCCCGGATGCCCGGCGCCGCGGCTATGCCCGTCGGATCATGCAGGCCCTCCTGCGCGAAGGTGCTGCCCGCGAATTGGCTGGATCCTGGCTCCTGGTCACGGCCGCCAACCACGGAGCGCAGCAGCTCTACGCCAACGCGGGCTTCGTGGAGGCCGGCCGCTATTTATACCGGCAGGACCGGCCGAAACGGCACCTAACCGGCTGTTGAGCAATCATTCAGCGCGATGCTTGAAGCTTCAACGAAAAGGGACTAGTATGAGTGCATGACACAAACACTTGGCCAGCCCCCGGTTCTCTTCCTCAGCCATGGTGCGCCGCCGCTTGCGGACGACGCCACCTGGACCCAGCAGCTGCATGACTGGTCCGGCACCTTCAGCAAGCCCAAGGACATCCTGATGATCTCCGCGCATTGGGAAAACGCGCCCGTCACCCTCAGTGCCACCCAGCGCGATCCTGGTCTTGTTTATGATTTTGGCGGCTTTGCCCAGAAGTACTACGAGGTCAAGTACGACGCCCCGCAGGCGCCCGGGCTCGCCGCGGAAGTGGAGCGGCTAGTGGGTAGCCATGGCCACCACGTGGAGCGTGACGAGAGCCGCGGGCTGGACCACGGCGCATACGTGCCGCTCAAGGAGTTGTTCCCGGAGGCGGATGTCCCCGTAGTCCAGATGTCCATGCCCACCCTCGACCCGCAGGGCCTGTTCAACCTCGGCGTGTCACTGGCGCCGCTGCGCGACCGCGGCACGCTCATTGTCGGGTCCGGGTTCACCACGCACAACCTGCGCTGGTTCAACCCCGCCGGTGGGCCGGACAGCGCTCCGCCGGCAGCCTCCAGCGAGTTTGACCACTGGGCTGAAGAGGCCATGGCCCGCGGCGATGTGGATTCGATCCTCGACTTCCTGAACAAGGCGCCTGCCGCGCGCCAGGCCCACCCCCGCAGCGAGCACTGGGCGCCACTCTACGTTGCCCTCGGCGCAGCTTACGGGTCCGGCGAGCTGAACGCGAAGACCGCAATCGACGGCTTCTGGTATGGGCTGTCGAAGCGATCCTGGACACTGACATAAGAACGTTTCCGGCCTAAGCAAGGGCGTCGGCCACCTGGATCCGGATGGAGCAGATATCGGCGGCGGCCTTCTTGAGGACTGCGCCATTGGGATCCGGCACGTCCAGGAAGGCCACCCGGGAGAGTGTGGCGTAAGGCCTCATGGCGGGCTGGTCCAGCACCAGGCCCGCCAGGGTCCGGTCACCGCCTGGGGCCAGATACTCGATCGGGTGGCCACCGAGGACCCCGGCAGCCTGGGCTGCCACTTTCTCCACCAGCTCATCGGCCTGGTTGGCGCGGCGGCGGGCGAACCGCTGCTGGGACTGTCCGCCGGCGGCGGTCCGGCCCTGCACGTATTTGGATCCGGTTTTAGACGCCACCACGGCACCTTCCCGCGCCACCGCCACTCCATAGCCGCCGCGCCGGACCAGCACCAGGGCCGCCGTCCGGGGCTGGCCGGCCACAGACGCCATGCGCTCCAAGGGATCGCCGCCACGGCCGGGGCGTCCGTCCGAAGGCCAGGGGGCCTGGAGCAGCGCCATGGTGCCGTCGGCCGCCAGCAACCGCACGCCGTAGTCGTCATCACTGAGCTGGAAGCCGCCGTGCGCGGCGCCGAAGCGCTCAACCCACCCGGCCAGGCGGGTCGCCGGCACAAAAGCGGTCCGAACGGATCCATCGCGGCCGGACCCCGCCCGGGCTGAACCCCTGCGGCTGACGCCGTCGGAGTTGCGTGCGGTCATGGCGGTCCTCTTGTGAGCGTGCGGAGTGGTGGTGCTGAACTATGAGTAGCCTATCTATGTGGATGATCTCTTCGGCCAAGGGCCCGGCAATGACGACGACGACAGTGATGAATCGTCGTCGTCCGACCGCGCGGGGGCAAGCCGCAGCGCGGCGCAGCGCAGTCCTTTGGCAGTCAGGATGCGGCCACGCACCCTCGATGACGTGGTGGGCCAGCAGCACCTGCTGGGGCAAGGCTCACCCCTTCGGCAGCTTGCGGCGGGCACCGACGCGGTGGGTCCCGCCGGCCCCAGCTCCCTCATCCTGTGGGGTCCCCCGGGGACCGGCAAGACCACGCTCGCCCATGTGATCGCCAAGGGGAAAGGCCGGAAGTTCGTGGAACTGTCCGCGATCACCGCCGGCGTCAAGGATGTGCGGCGGGTAATGGACGAGGCCCTGACGGCGCGCGACCTCTATAAGACCACCACGGTGCTGTTCCTGGACGAGATCCACCGGTTCAACAAGGCGCAGCAGGATGCTTTGCTGCCCGGCGTGGAAAACCGCTGGGTGGTGCTCGTGGCGGCAACCACGGAGAACCCGTCTTTCTCGGTGGTCTCGCCACTGCTGTCCCGTTCCCTGCTGCTGACCCTGAAGCCGCTGACGGACGCGGATATTGAAGGGCTCCTGCAGCGCGCCGTGGCGGATGAGCGCGGCCTGAACGGAAAAGTGGAGCTCAGCGCCGAGGCGCTGGCCCACCTCGTCAGGCTGTCCGGCGGCGACGCGCGGCGTGCCCTGACTGCCTTGGAAGCAGCCTCGGGTGTTGCCTTCGGTGACTCCGACGACGCCGGTGAGGACTCGCCGGTCTCCATAGAGCTCAAGCACACCGAACGGGCACTGGATGTGGCCGCCGTGCGCTACGACCGGGCGGGTGATCAGCACTACGACGTGGCCAGCGCCTTCATCAAGTCAGTTCGCGGCTCCGATGTGGACGCCGCACTGCACTATCTCGCCAGGATGCTCGAGGCGGGGGAGGACCCCCGCTTCATTGCCCGGCGCATTGTGATTTCCGCCGCGGAGGACGTGGGCATGGCAGACCCCACCGCGTTGCAGACGGCGGTAGCCGCGGCCCAGGCGGTGCAGCTGATCGGCATGCCGGAAGGCCGGATTGTCCTGGCCGAAGCGGTGGTGCACCTCGCCACCGCGCCAAAGTCCAACGCCGCCTACATGGGCATCAACAAGGCCATTGCAGACGTCCGGGCAGGGCTGGGCAACGGGATTCCGGCGCACCTGCGCGACGCGCACTACCCGGGATCAAAGCAGCTCGGGCACGGCAAGGGGTACAAGTACGCGCACGATGCACCCCATTCCGTGGCCAGCCAGCAGTACCCGCCGGACGATCTGGTGGGCCGGGACTACTACGAACCCACCGCCAACGGCGCGGAGCGCGACATCGCCGTTCGCCTGGAACGACTGCGGAAGATCATCCGCGGCAGCTGAGCCGGGTGGGGCGGGTGCGCAAATCCTGCTAAGATGGTTCGTTGTCTGGCAAGGCACGGACGCAATCTCCCACATTTTCCAGTTTTCACTGTTTCCTGTTGGGGTAGCCCTGTGCCCAGTAGCAAAAGGCAGCGGTTGGCCGATGCTCTCCATTATGGAGGCCAGTAACACTGACACACCGCAGATATTGGAAGGACACAAGTGGCTAACAACACTCGTGCTCGCCGTACAGCACGCCTCTCGCGTGCACTCGGCATTGCTCTGACCCCCAAGGCCGCCAAGTACATGGAGCGCCGCCCGTACGGCCCCGGTGAGCATGGCCGTGCCCGCAAGAAGCAGGACTCCGACTACGCCGTACGTCTGCGCGAAAAGCAGCGTCTGCGCGCCCAGTACGGCATCCGTGAAGCCCAGATGACCCGTGCCTTCGAAGAAGCACGCCGCACCAAGGGCCTGACCGGTGAAAACCTGATCGAATTGCTCGAAATGCGTCTCGACGCCCTCGTGCTGCGTGCAGGCTTCGCCCGCACCATCGCCCAGGCCCGCCAGCTGGTTGTGCACCGCCACATCATGGTTGACGGCATCCGCGTTGACCGCCCGTCCTTCCGCGTCGGCGAGGGCCAGCTGGTCCACGTCCACAGCCGCAGCGAAACCATGGTTCCGCTCCAGGTTGCAGCAGCCGGCGCACACCGCGACGTCCTGCCCCAGGTTCCGGCCTACCTGGACGTCAAGCTTGACGCCCTGCAGGCACGCCTGGTCCGTCGCCCGAAGCGCTCCGAGGTTCCCGTAACCTGCGAAGAGCAGCTCGTCGTCGAATTCTACGCACGCTAAATCCCAGCAGCGTATCCAAAGAAGCCCGTGGCAAGCGCCACGGGCTTCTTTGTATGTAAGGTACTTGGGGGACATCTGCGGAACGCATGAAGGCAGCGTGCGCGGTGGGAAGAGATCCACGTCAGTTTCAAGGAGATGAACGTCTATGTCTGGTGGCGATATTGCCGGCCTGATCGCAGCCGGGGTGTTTGCGCTCCTGGTGCTGCTGCTTGCGGTACCTATCCTGAAACTTGGCAGCGTATTGGAAGAAATACGGACGTCCATCCGATCCATCAGCGACGGCGCCACGCCCCTGATGGACGAAGTCACCGCCACGGTAACCACCACCAACCAGCAGCTGAAGAAAGTGGACGGCATCGCCTCCAACGTGTCTGACGCGTCCGCGAATCTCTCCGCGCTGTCCTCCCTCCTTGCCGCAACGGTGGGCTCGCCGCTGATCAAGGTCGCAGCGTTCAGCTATGGAGTCCGCACCGCCCTCGCCAACCGCAAGAAGCCCGCGGCCGGCCGCCGCAGCCGCTAGCCACCGGAAGAACAGAACATGAAACGACTTGTCTGGATGGGAATCGGCGTAGCGATCGGAGTCATCGCGTTCCGAAAGCTCACTGAAGCCCAATCAAACCTGGGGCCCGAGGGCCTGAACCGGGCCGTGGGCCGGCTGGCCGACGGCCTCTACGACTTCGCGGACGCTGTCCGCTCCGGAATGCACGAGCGGGAAGCGGACCTCCGCACGGCTCTCGGCGTCGAATCCCCGGTGGTTTCACCGCAGGATGTGGCCCGGCGCTAAACGCCGGAAAAACGCGAGAGAATTAAACGAGCAGTAGCGGCTTGCCCGAACTGCTCCCTGTATCAAACTGTCACGCACCACGCGTGAACCACGAAGGGTATGTAATCAGCTCATGAAGTCGCAGGAGATCACAAAGCGCTGGGTGGACTTTTTTGTCAGCAAAGGCCACACCGCGGTTCCCTCCGCCTCGCTGGTCTCCAGCGACCCCTCCCTGCTGTTCACTGTCGCCGGCATGGTCCCGTTCATTCCCTACCTGACCGCCCGCGAAGAAGCCCCGTTCTCCCGTGCCACGAGTATCCAGAAATGCATCCGCACCGGTGACATCGAGGAAGTGGGCAAAACCGCCCGCCACGGCACGTTCTTCCAGATGTGCGGCAACTTCTCGTTCGGCGATTACTTCAAGGAAGACGCCATCAAGTTCGCCTGGGAACTGCTCACCAAGAGCGTTGACGACGGCGGTTACGGCCTGCCGCCGGAACTCCTGTGGGTSACYGTCTACSAGGAGGACGACGAAGCCCGSGACCTGTGGCTGAAGAACACCGGCGTCCCCGCCGAGCGGATCCAGCGCATGGGCAAGGCCGACAACTACTGGCACACCGGCCAGCCCGGACCCGCCGGCCCCTGCTCGGAAATCTACTACGACCGCGGTCCCGCGTACGGCGCGGAAGGCGGCCCGCTCGCCGACGAGAACCGCTATGTCGAAATCTGGAACCTGGTCTTCATGCAGTACCAGATCGACAACGTCCGCTCCAAGGACGACTTCGACATCGTGGGTGAACTGCCCAAGAAGAACATCGACACCGGGCTGGGCATGGAGCGCCTCGCCATGATCCTGCAGGGCGTCGAGAACATGTACGAGACGGACCAGGTCCGCCCCGTGATCGACAGGGCAGCTGAGCTGTCAGGCCGGGAGTACACCTCTGCCGAAACGGCGGACGATCCCCATCACACGGACGATGTCCGCATGCGGGTTGTGGCTGACCACATCCGCTCTGCCCTGATGCTGATCGCCGACGGCGTGACGCCCTCGAACGAAGGCCGCGGCTACGTCCTGCGCCGCCTCATCAGGCGTGCGGTGCGCTCCATGCGCCTGCTCGGCGTCGAAAAGGCCTGCCTTCCGGACCTGCTGCCGGCCTCGCGCGATGCCATGAAGGGCGTCTACCCGATCGTGGAGACGGACTTCGACCGCATCAGCCGCATCGCCTACGCCGAAGAGCGGGCTTTCCTGCGCACCATTGCCTCGGGGACGGCCCGCCTTGAGGATGCTGTGACGGTGTCCAAGGCCGCTGGCACACCGCTGTCCGGCGCCGACGCGTTCGCCCTGCACGACACCTACGGCTTCCCTATCGATCTCACCCTGGAGATGGCTGAGGAAGCCGGGCTCAAGGTGGACGAAGCCGGTTTCCGCGCCCTCATGCTCGAACAGCGCCAGCGTGCCCAGGCCGATGCCAAGGGCAAGAAGGGCGGCCACGCCGACCTCAGCGCCTACCAGGAGCTGCTGGGTGAGGGCGAGACCGTCTTCACCGGCTACGAAGAGCTCGACGGCGAGTCCCGCGTCCGTGGCCTCCTCAGCGGCGGCCAGCGGGTCGCCCACGCCGCCACCGGTGACGAAATCGAACTTGTCCTCAGCGAAACTCCGTTCTACGCAGAGGCCGGCGGCCAGTCCGCTGACACCGGGCTCATCACCGGTGACGGCTTCGTCGTCGAGGTGCTGGACGTCCAGCGCCCCGTCAAGGGCCTGAGCGTGCACAAGGCGATCGTCCGCGAAGGCGAAATCTCCTCCGACGCCCTGGTGCGTGCCGCCGTCGACCGTGAACGCCGCCATGCCGCCGAGCAGGCCCACACCGGCACCCACATCGTCCACGCCGCGCTGCACCAGATCCTCGGCCCCCAGGCCACCCAGCGCGGCTCCTATAACAAGGCCGGCTACCTGCGCTTCGACTTCGCCTGGGGCGAAGGACTCAGCACCGCCACGCGCTCGGAAATCGAAGAGGTGTCCAACCTGGCCATCCGCAACAACTTCCGGGTGGACACCAGGGTGATGGCCCTGGCGGAGGCCAAGGCGCTCGGTGCCATGGCGCTCTTCGGCGAAAATTACGGCAGCGAAGTGCGGGTTGTGGAGATCGACGGCGCGTGGTCCCGTGAGCTGTGCGGCGGCACCCACGTTGCCAACACGTCCCTGATCGGCAGCCTGTCGCTGCTTGGCGAGCAGTCAGTCGGCTCAGGAAACCGCCGTGTCGAAGCCTTTGTGGGCATGGACGCCTTCCGTCACCTCGCGGCCGAGCGGGCCCTGGTCACTGAGCTGACCGAGATGCTTAAAGTACCGTCCGGCCAGCTCGCCGACAGGATCGCCAGCACCCTGAACAAGCTCAAGGCCACGGAGAAGGAACTGGACCGCCTCCGCAAGGAACAACTCACCGCTGCGGCTGCCAACCTCGTGGGCACCGCCCGGGACGCCGCCGGCATCCGGGTCATCGCGCACGACGCCGGGCAGATCGGTAGTGCCGATGATGTCCGCAACCTCGCCCTTGACCTGCGCAGCCGGCTCGGCTCCGTTGCCTCCACCGTGGCAGTGGCCGGTGTCAGCAATGACCGCCCCATGATCCTGGTCGCCACCAACGAGGCCGCCCGGGAAGCCGGCGTGAAAGCCGGAGCCCTGGTGCGGCTCGCCGCAGGAATCCTCGGCGGCGGCGGCGGTGGCAAGGACGACGTCGCCCAGGGCGGCGGCACGGACGCCACCAAGGTCGGCCCGGCGCTTGCCGCCGTCGTGGACGCCATTTCCCGGCGCTAAGGAACCCGTGACTGAACCTGTTGCAGCCGCCGACTACCCCCAGGGCATCAAACTGGGGGTAGACGTCGGTACCGTCCGAGTGGGAGTCGCCATCTGCGACCCGGATGCCATCCTGGCCACGCCGTATAAGACCCTGGACCGGAACGCGAAGAAAAATTCCGACGTGCGGGTGATCGCCTCGCTCGCGCAGGAACTCGGCGCCGTCCAGGTCATCGTGGGCCTGCCGCGCACCATGAAGGGGGAGGAGCACGCCTCCGCCCGGATGGCGGCCGAGTACGCGGAGCTGCTCGTGGCAGAGCTGGCCGGCCGGGGCCTGGACGTACCCGTCAACCTCGTAGACGAGCGGCTCAGCAGTGTCACGGCCCACCGAAACCTGCACGAAGCTGGCATGAGCAGCCGCAACCACCGTAAAGTTGTTGATCAGGTTGCGGCGGCAGGCATTCTCCAGCACGCCATCGACATGCAAAAAGCCAGGGGAACGGACGTTGGGAGCCGCGTGATCGCGCCGCACCGTCTGCAGCCTTCGGGAACAGGCGGAGCAGCCCAGGCTGGCGCCCACGGCTCCGAAGGCCAACCTCAATCTCAGAACACGGAAGGCCACAGTGAGCCCGTCCAATAACGATGACGCCTCAGGCGCCACCAGTCATGATGGCGCCAGGCCGCTGACCCGGAAAGAGCTCCGCGCTTTGGAGAAGCACACCCAAGACACGAATGCGGTTCCGGAGCAGGCCTACCAAACCGGCCAGGACGTGCCGTTGCCAGTGCAGGAGCCTGAAGCTTTCGATGCGCCCGCGCCGGAGCCCGTTGCGCCGGCGGCGCCCGAACGCGAGCCCGTTGTGGCGGCCGAACCTGTAGCCGGGCCAGGAGCAGAGCCTGTTGCCGAGCCAGTCCAGGCATATCAACCGTTAATACCTACGCAGCCGGACGCTCAGCCCTCCATCCAGGAAGCGTCGGCCGCCGGGGTGCACCAGTATCACCAGGATGCTGCCCAGGAGCTCCACGGGGACCCTGACCAGGCCGTTCATGCCCAGGAGGCCGAGCCCAACGAGGGACACCCGACCGGGTACGCCCCAGCCGACGGCCACCACTACGACGACCACCACGCCCAAGGCCAGCATCACGAGGGCCAGCTTTACGAGGGCGAGCATCACGAGGGTCATTACTACGAAGAGCAAGATCATCATGGGCACTACCTCGACGACCGGCACGACACGCATCATGACGCGCACCCTGACGCCGGCCTGTTCGCCGGGGCAGCTGCGGAAACAGTAGTGGCAAAGCCCTCCAAGAAGGTGCGGCGCAGGCGCCGTCTCATGGCCCTCTTCCTGACCCTCGTGGTGTTCGTGGTGGCCATTGTTGTGGGCGCGCAGTTCCTGAAGCCCCTGCTGGGAGGCGGCAAGGCGAGCGACTATCCCGGTCCGGGAACCGGCGAGGTCCAGGTGTCGGTCCAGTCCGGCGAGGGTATGCGCTCGGTGGCCACCAAACTGGAAACCAGTAAGGTCGTCGCCAACGCTGACACGTTCCTCCAGGCGTTTACTGCTTCCGGCGGAACACTGTCACCGGGGGACTTCACCTTCAAGTCGGAGATGAAAAACTCAGACGCCGTCAACGTCCTCCTGGGCCACGACAAAACCAAGGTCATCTACTTCGCGCTGAGCGCGGGCCTGCGGATCGATGAATCACTGCAGGCGATTTCCGAAGGATCGGGGATCAAAGTGCAGCAGTTGAAGCAATTCAGCGACTCCCCGCAGCAGTTTGGCCTGCCGGCCAACGCCAAGAACCTTGAGGGCTACCTGCACCCCGGCGAGTACCGGTTCCCGCTGGGCACGCCCGCCAAGGACATCCTCCAGGCCCTGGTCAAGACCACTACCGACGAACTCGTAGCGCAGGGGATCACCGATCCTGCGAAGCAGTACGAGGCAGTCATTGTTGCCAGCATCGTCCAGGCCGAGGGCGGCCAGGCCGAATACGGCGACGTTGCCGGCGCCATCTATAACCGGCTCAAGCCCAATGACCAGACGAACGGATACCTGCAGGTCGACTCGGCTGTAACGTACGGACTGGGTACCAGGAGCTTCAACTTCACCGACGAGCAGCGCCAGGATAAGTCCAACGTTTACAACACCTACGCCAACCCGGGCCTGCCCCCCGGACCCATCGGCTCGCCCGGCAAGACTGCCATCGACGCCGCCGCCAAGCCGAAGGCCAACGACTTCCTGTACTGGGTGACCATCAACCTGGACACCAAGGAAACCAAGTTCGCCAAGACGCTTGCGGAGCATAATGCGTACGTGGAGCAGTACAACACCTGGTGCAAGGCAAACGTGGGCCGCTGCACATGAGTCTCCGGGCAGCGGTGCTGGGCCACCCGATCAGCCACTCGAAGTCACCGGCGTTGCACCTGGCGGCCTACAGCAAGCTGGGGCTTGATATCAGCTACACGGCAGTGGATCTGACTGAACAGGCGTTA
Source organism: Pseudarthrobacter sp. 01T43 (assembly GCF_056398665.1). Taxonomy (NCBI): domain Bacteria; kingdom Bacillati; phylum Actinomycetota; class Actinomycetes; order Micrococcales; family Micrococcaceae; genus Pseudarthrobacter; species Pseudarthrobacter sp. 01T43. The sequence continues at coordinate 231,278 of NZ_JBFTPV010000002.1, forward strand.
CCCGCGTTTATGGACCGTGTCAGGGACCAGGATGGCTGGCGTGGACTCTCCGTAACCATGCCGTTGAAGACCGGCATGCTCGCAGAAGTGAATGAAGTCCGCGGTGTGGCCCGCACGCTGGGCGTTGTCAACACCGTCGCTTTTGAGGAAACCGGCGGGCCGGTCAGGCGCGTCGGTTACAACACCGACGTCGCGGGGATCGTCAACGCGGTCCTCAACGCCGGGGTAGTGGCGAGTCCTTCCGCTGTAGTCCTGGGTGGAGGCGGAACTGCAGCAGCCGCCGTTGCCGCCTTGAAGGATCTGGGCACCGCTCATGCGCAGGTGTTTGTCCGGGATCCGTCGCGGGCCGCCGAAGCGCGGGCAGCCGCCGCTGGCGTGGGCCTGGCAGTTGACGTCCGGCCGCTCACCGAAGCCGCCACCCCGACGGCAAGTGCCGACGTCGTGATTTCCACACTCCCGCCGCACGCGGCCGACAACCTTGCCGCCGAGATCGCAGCCTTGGGATTCGGGACGCCGGGTGTTTTGCTTGATGTGGCCTACGACCCCTGGCCGAGCAGGATCGCCACGGTCTGGCAGGCCGGCGGCGGAACTGTGGTCCCGGGCCTGGAAATGCTGCTGTACCAGGCGGTGGAGCAGGTGCGGCTGTTTACCGGGCTCGGTGACGAGGTTAACGCAGCAGTCATAGATGTGATGTGTGACTCAGTCGGCCTTCCCCGACGGGCGTTCTGACAGCCATACATGGCAGGATGGAAATTATGTTGCGTTGGTTGACAGCCGGTGAATCCCATGGTCCGGCTTTGATGGGAATTATTGAAGGCGTCCCTGCCGGTGTTGAAGTCACCAGCGGGCAGATCGCCGATTCACTGGCACGGCGGCGCCTTGGCTATGGCCGGGGCGCCCGGATGAAGTTCGAGCAGGACGTGGTCACCATCCTGGGCGGCGTCCGCCACGGCCTCACGCAGGGCGGCCCGGTGGCCATCCAGGTGGCCAACACCGAATGGCCCAAGTGGGAACAGATCATGTCAGCCGACCCCGTGGCTCCGGAAGTTCTCGCCGACCAGGCACGCAACGCACCGCTGACCCGGCCCCGCCCGGGCCACGCAGATTTCACCGGCATGCAGAAGTACGGCTTCGATGAGGCACGTCCCGTGCTCGAACGCGCCAGCGCCCGTGAAACGGCAACCAGGGTTGCCATGGGCACCGTGGCCTCCCAGTTCCTCAAGCAGCTTGGTATCGAGCTGGTCAGCCACACCGTTTCCATCGCCAGCGTGACCGTCCCCGAGGGGCGGCCCTTGCCTGTTCCGGCCGACGTCATCGCCCTGGACGCAGACCCGTTGCGGTGCTTCGACCGCGAAACCTCCGACGCCATGGTGGCCGAAGTGGACGCCGCGCACAAGGAAGGCGAAACCCTGGGCGGCGTGGTGGAAGTCCTCGCTTACGGCTTGCCCCCGGGACTGGGAAGCTACGTCCACTGGGACCGCCGGCTCGACTCACGGCTCGCTGCTGCCCTCATGGGGATCCAGGCCATCAAGGGCGTGGAAGTTGGCGACGGGTTCCTGACGGCCGCACGCCGCGGCTCCGCTGCCCACGATGAAATTGTCAAGGATTCCGACGGCAGGATTGTGCGCACCAGCAACCGCGCAGGCGGCATCGAAGGCGGCATGAGCATCGGCGATGTCCTCCGCGTCCGTGCCGCCATGAAGCCGATCGCTACCGTGCCGCGCGCCCTGCGTACTGTCGATGTCAGCACGGGTGAGCCTGCAAAGGCCCACCACCAGCGCTCAGACGTGTGTGCCGTACCGGCTGCCGGCGTCGTCGCGGAGGCGATGGTGGCGCTGGTCCTTGCGGAAGCCGTCACCGAAAAGTTCGGCGGGGACTCCGTAGCGGAGACCGCACGCAACATCAAGGGTTACCTGGACAGCATTCCGGCCTCCCTGGACTCGATCGGCCACTAGTGCCCCGCGGGAGTAGAAGGGTGGTGCCGGGCAACCGGCCCATCGTCCTCATCGGGCCCATGGCAGTGGGCAAGTCGGCCATTGGCTATGAACTCGCCAAGCGCCTTGACGTGCCCTTCGTAGACACCGACGTGCTGATCGTGGACGCCCACGGCAGCATCGCATCCATCTTCGCCGGCCGCGGGGAGCATGCCTTCCGGGAAATTGAGGCCCGCACCGTGGCCGCTGCCGTGGAACGCGCCGAGGAAACCGTCTCTGTCATCTCGCTGGGCGGCGGCGCCGTCCTGGACTCCGGAACCCAACAAGTCCTCGCCGGCTGCACCGTGGTGTATCTCGAATGCGATGAAGGAACCGTGGCTTCGCGGATCGCCCGGAACTCCGGGCGGCCGCTGCTGGCCGGTGATGCCATGGCCCGCTGGGCTACCCTCTTTGCCACCAGGAAACCCGTCTACGAACGGCTGGCCGACCTGGTCCTGGACGTTCGCCACGGTTCGATCACCGAACTGGGGCACCGGCTTGAAGTTGCGCTGCGTGAGTACGCGGCCGCCAAACAGGAAGTTGAAAAGTGAGCGTCGATTCAACAGTCATCAAGGTCACCGGCGAATCCGCGGGGCAGAACTACGACGTCGTGGTGGGCCGTGGCCTGCTGGCTGACCTCCCTGCCCTGCTGGGTGAGCGGGTCCGGCGCGTGCTGGTCATCCACCCCCGGGCCCTGCGCCTCACCGGCGACACCGTCCGCGACGAACTCGCTGCGGCCGGTTTCACCTCCCTGACCGCGGAAATCCCTGATGCCGAAGAGGGCAAACACATCCAGGTCGCGGCGTTCTGCTGGCAGGTCCTCGGCCAAAATGACTTCACCCGTTCCGACGCCATCGTGGCAGTGGGTGGCGGCGCAGTCACAGACCTCGCCGGATTTGTGGCGGCCACGTGGCTCCGCGGCGTGAAGGTCATCCACATGCCCACCAGCCTGCTGGGCATGGTGGACGCCTCCGTCGGCGGAAAGACCGGCATCAACACGGCCGAAGGCAAGAACCTGGTGGGGTCCTTCCACCCGCCGGCCGGAGTGCTGGTGGATCTGGACACACTCAAAACCCTGCCCCGCAATGAGATCATTTCCGGTATGGCGGAAGTCATCAAGTGCGGCTTCATTGCAGATCCAGCCATCCTGGAACTGGTGGAAAAGGACGTCGCTGCGGCCACGGATCCGGGATCGGACACGCTGCGGGAGCTCATCGAGCGTGCCATTGCAGTCAAGGCGAAGGTGGTCTCGGAAGACCTGAAGGAATCCGGGCTGCGCGAAATCCTGAATTACGGCCACACCCTGGGCCATGCCATTGAACTGGTGGAGCGCTACTCGTGGCGGCACGGTGCAGCCGTGTCCGTGGGCATGATGTTCGCAGCCGAGCTTGCCCGCAGCGTGGGCCGCCTCAGCGATGCCGACGCCGACCGCCACCGCAGCATCCTCGAGACCCTGGGGCTTCCGGTCACGTACCGGAAGGACCGCTGGCAGGGGCTGCTGGACGGCATGCGCCGGGACAAGAAGTCGCGCGGGGACCTGCTCCGTTTTGTGGTCCTTGACGGCATTGCCAAGCCGGGGATCCTGGATGTCCCGGACACGTCGCTGCTCTTTGCCGCCTATCAGGAAATCGCCTCCTGATGCAGGGCGACGTGGCAGGCACCAGCGAATGGCCCGATGCCGGCTTTCCCGGGATCCGGATCAACCCGCTCAGCTTGCTGCCGGAAATCATCAACGATGATGTTTGCCGCGCAGCCCTGGCGGCATCCGCCGACCCGGCAGACCAGATCTACGTCCTCATAGTTGAGGGGCATGCCACGGAAGCAGCGGAACTGCTCGCGGAGGCTCGCTTTAAGGACCCCGAGTCCTTCCGCCTGCGCGCGTTCGAAGCAGAGGTTTTGCGTATCTCCCACCGTTCCGACCGCGCACTGGAGTTGTTCAAGCAACTGCTGGGGGAGTTCCAGGGAACCGACCGTGAGGCCCTCGTCCAGCAGTATCTGGGCAAGACGCACTTCGCCGCCGGGCACGCGGCTGCCGCGGTGGAGTCCTTTTCGCGCGCACTGGATCTGAGGGTGTCCCAGTCGGCTGACGCAGCCCAGATTTACTCGTCCACAGTGGCTCTCCAGCGGGCTCGCGACGTCCTGGACCTCGCCTGCTGACAGCCCAAAGCTGCCACAGGACGCAAAGCGTCCCGGATTTACCGGTAGAATAGTTCTTGGATTTTTGACAAACACGCGCTGGCGGGCCGTTCGGCATGCCTGGCCGGCATAGAACGTCTGACAACTGACCAGACTTAAGAAACCAAAGGAAACCAGTGGCAACCACTAACGACATCAAGAACGGCACCGTCCTGAAGCTCGAGGGCCAGCTCTGGAACGTCATCGAATTCCAGCACGTCAAGCCCGGCAAGGGTGGCGCCTTTGTACGGACCAAGATGCGGAACGTGATGTCCGGCAAGGTTGTGGATAAGACGTTCAACGCCGGCCTCAAGATCGAGACCGCCACGGTTGACCGCCGCGATTACCAGTACCTGTACCAGGACGGTGCGGACTTCGTATTTATGGACACCGCTGACTACGACCAGATCACCGTCTCCGGGGCAACGGTTGGCGACGCCACCAACTTCATGCTCGAAAACCAGATGGTCAACATTGCCATCCACGAGGGTAACCCGCTGTACATCGAACTCCCGCCCAGCGTTGTCCTGGAGATCACGTACACGGAGCCTGGCCTGCAGGGCGACCGCTCCTCGGCCGGCACCAAGCCCGCAACCCTGGAAACCGGATATGAAATCCAGGTTCCGCTGTTTGTCGAGAACAACACCAAGGTTAAGGTCGATACCCGCGACGGCAGCTACCTCGGCAGGGTCAGCGAGTAGTGAGCGCACGCGGCAAGGCCCGGAACCGGGCACTGGATGTACTTTTCGAAGCGGAACAACGCTCCGTTTCGCCTTTCGACGTGCTCAGGGCGCGGCGGGAGAAAACCGATCAGATCGTGAACCCCTACACTCTGGAAATCGTGGAAGGTGTCGTCTCGCAGCAGACGGCCATCGATGAGTTCCTGGAAACCTACTCGCAGGGCTGGACCCTGGAGCGCATGCCCTCGGTGGATCGCATCATCCTGCGTATCGGCACGTGGGAACTGCTCTACAACGATGACGTCCCCGACGGCGTCGCAGTCAGCGAGGCAGTGGCCCTGGCGAAAACGCTCTCAACTGACGAGTCGCCGTCGTTCATCAACGGACTCCTGGGACGCCTGCAGCAGCTGAAGCCCTCACTCTTGGCCTGATACTGCCAACCTGAACTGTTCCTGAAGTAGCCAAGCCCCGAGCGAGGCGACGAGTAGCCCCGGCCAGGTCCGCCTGCCCGGGGCTCTTCTGTGTCGGAAACAATGTCACGCCCTGGCTTCGAACCTATAGGATTTCACCATGCCAAATGCGTTTAGAGTAACCGGTACCGCCACTGGCTCCGCCAATCTGCAGGGGTCTGGCGGGGCCGGCCGAGGCGTCAGCCGCCAAGTGCTTGCCGACCACGTGTACGCCGAGTTGTTGGCATCCCTCATGGACGGCCGGCTGGCGCCTGGCGCCGTGGTGAGCATTGACGGGACCGCCCGCGAACTGGATGTTTCCCCCACTCCGGTTCGCGAGGCACTGGCGCGCCTTGAGCATACCGGCATGGTCCGGAGGGTCGCGCTGAAGGGCTACCGCGTAGCGCCTGTCTTTACCCGGGAGGATTTTGCAGAGCTTATGGAGGCCCGCCTGGCAATCGAGCCGGTGAACGCCCGGCTGGCCTGCGAGCGAACAACCCGGCACGGCCTCGCGGAGCTTGAGCAGTCAGTTGAAGACATGAAATCAGCACCAAGGGGACCCTCATTTGCCGAGTTCAAGGATTACCTTGAAGCGGACGAGCGATTTCACCAGCTCATTGCCCGGCAGACCGGCAACCAGTTCATGGAAGCCGCGTACTCAGCCTTGGGAGGACAGGTTCAGCGGTTCCGCCTCTTCAGTGGCGTCGGGATTACAGATGCCGAGTACGCCATAGCGGAGCATCAGGCGGTCCTGGAAGCGGTTGCCACGGGCGACCCGGACAAGGCAGGAACAGCCATGGCAGACCATATCCGGAAGGTACGCTCCCGAGCTATCGCGGACGCCCCGGAAAGCTAGCCCCAACCGGTCGAAGCAAAAGTGTGAGGTTGACAACTTCTTCTTAATTGTAGATCCTATAGGAAAGAGGATCTACAAGGGAGTGAAGCATCGTGGCTTACACAGCTGAAAATTGGCCCATTACCGCTGCACTGCTGCAGTTTCCTGGCACTGACGCCCACGGAACGGGCATCAACGACGCCGATGCATCCGTATGGGCGGAGGTCCTGACTGAGGTCAAGGAAGCCGGCTTCGCCAACGCAGACCTGACGGACAGTTGGCTCCGGCCCGGCGATCTGAGCGCAGCGAGGCTCGCTGAGTTCAAGCAGACCGCAGACAGTGTGGGCATCGGCGTCCCCGTCATTTCCGCCATCCGCCGCAGCGTGATTGAGGCAGTCAACTGGGAAGCCAACCTGGCCTATAGCCACCGCACCATCGACGCCGCTGCCGAACTGGGCTGCGAAGTTGTCTCCTTCGGCCTCCACCAGGCCATCACGCCGGAGCAGCAGAAACAGCTCTGGTTCTGGACCGTTGAAGGTTACAAGGACCCTGCAGGGAACAAGGAGGCCTGGGGCAACGCCGTGAGCCGCCTCCGGGAACTCGGCCGGCACGCAGCCGAAGTTGGGGTCCTGCTGTCCTTGGAAATGTATGAGGACACCTACCTGGGCACCGCAGATTCCTCCGTACAGCTTGTCCAGGACATCGGCCTGTCCAACGTCGGCCTCAACCCGGACCTCGGCAACCTGATCCGGGTCCACCGGCCCATCGAAGATTGGCGCGAGATGGTGGCCAAAACCCTGCCGTACTCCAACTACTGGCACATGAAGAATTACATCCGGGACGAGGACACGGCCCGCGACATGTACGTCGCCATGCCGGCGCCGATGGAAAGCGGTCTCATCAACTACCGCGAAGCCTTCAAGCTGGCGCTGTCCGTAGGGTTTCAGGGCATTCTCTGCACCGAGCACTACGGCGGAGACGGCCTCAGTGTGACCGCCAGCAACCAGGACTATCTGCGCCGCCACGTCCTGCCGAAGACCGACGGTTACCTGCTCGGCAAGAGCCAGGTGTCGCAGGGGCGCCAGCAGCCGTCCGCGGTCGCTCTCGCGAACGTCTAAGCAGACCAGCTTCCAACCAAAACGGCAATTACCAACTCGGATTCGATGAGGAAACCATGACTCAGATCTTCGACAACCCCGCTGATTTCGCGGATGAGGCGCTGGACGGCTTTGTGGCAGCCAACCGCGGCTACGTTGCCCGCGTTGACGGCGGCGTCGTCCGCTCCACCGAGGTGCCTGCCGGACAGGTCGCACTGGTGGTCGGCGGCGGCTCCGGCCACTACCCGGCCTTCGCCGGCCTGGTGGGACCGGGCCTTGCCACGGGCTCCGCCTGCGGCAACATGTTTGCCTCCCCGGCGGCCGGCCAGGTCTACCGGGTGGCCAAGGCGTCCAACGCCGGCGGCGGCGTGCTGCTGAGCTACGGCAACTACGCCGGTGACGTCCTCCACTTCGGTCAGGCCCAGTTGCGGCTCAACGCGGAAGGCATCGAAACGCGGACCGTCCTGGTCACCGACGACATCGCCAGCGCGCCGCTGGACCAGATCGAAAAGCGCCGCGGCATCGCCGGCGACCTGACGGTGTTCAAGATCGCGGGCGCCGCTGCCGAAGCAGGACTGGACCTCGACGCCGTCGAGCGCCTCGCCCTCCGGACCAACTACCGCACCCGTTCCCTGGGCGTGGCGTTCGACGGCTGCACCCTTCCCGGTGCCGACGCGCCGCTGTTCCACGTGCCGGCAGGGCAGATGTCCCTGGGCCTGGGTATCCATGGCGAACCGGGCATCTCCGAACACCCCATGCCCACAGCCTCTGAACTGGCCGAGCTCCTCGTCTCCAAGCTCCTGGTCGACAAGCCGGACGACGCCGGCACCCGCGTGGTCGCCATCGTCAACGGCCTGGGTACGGTCAAGTACGACGAGCTTTTCCTCCTCTTCGGCAAGATCGATAAGCTGCTCACCACAGCGGGCCTGACAGTGGTGGAACCGGAGTGCGGCGAGCTGGTCACCAGCCTGGACATGTCCGGACTCTCCCTCACCCTGCTGTGGCTGGACGAAGAACTCGAGCAGTTCTGGGCAGCTCCGGCCGACACCCCGGCCTTCCGCAAGGGCAACCTCGCACCGCGGGCCCGCCGGGAGCTGGCGGGTCCTGAAGACGCCGTGGCCGGCGAAGTGGAAGACACCACCCCGGCAGCAGCCAGCCTTGGCCGGCTGGCAGCCGCCGTGCTCGCCCAAGTGCAGGGCGTCGTGGTCGAGCATGAAGCGGAACTGGGCGATCTCGACGCCATTGCGGGCGATGGAGACCACGGCATCGGCATGCGGCGCGGTGTGGATGCCGCAACCACTGCAGCCCGGGAAACCTCCGACGCAGGTGACTCGGTGGAACGGGTCCTTACCGCCGCAGGGGAGGCGTGGAGCGAGCGCGCCGGTGGCACGTCCGGGGCCTTGTGGGGATCCGCGGTGATCGCCGCCGGGCTTGCCCTCGGTAACAAGACCTCGTACGGCAACGAGGACGCGGCGGCCGCTGTCACCGCGTTCGTGGACGCCATCACCGCCCTCGGCAAAGCTGAGCCGGGGGACAAGACCATGGTGGACGCGCTGCTTCCCTTCAAGGACACCTTCCTGGCCGAGTCCGAGGGCAGCAGTACGGTCCCGGCAGCGCTGGCCGCCGCAGCGTCAGCTGCACAGGCAGCCGCTGACGCCACCGCTGCGCTCCGGCCGCTCAAGGGCAGGGCACGTCCGCTGGCCGAAAAGAGCCTGGGTCATCCTGATCCCGGTGCGGTGTCCTTCGGGCTGATCGCCGCGCGCATCGCCAGCTACGTCGCATCTGAACCCACTATTTCCGGACTGATTGATTCCCAACTGGCCGCTTCCGCGGCCGGAAATGGAGCACAAGCATGAGCACCACCCCTGTCGCCAGCCCCAGCAACCCGGCAGGATGGCGCATTGTCATCGGCAACGACGAAGCCGGCGTCGAATACAAGGAAGCGCTGAAGGCCCTGCTCGAAGCGGACAGCCGCGTCGCGTCCGTAGTGGACATCGGTGTGGGCGCGAGCGATTCAACCGCGTACCCGCATGTCGCCGTTGACGCCGCCCGCAAGGTGGCCGAGGGTGAAGCGGACCGTGCACTGCTGATCTGCGGCACCGGCCTGGGCGTGGCCATCGCGGCCAACAAGGTTCCCGGGATCCGCGCCGTCACGGCCCACGACGGGTATTCCGTGGAACGCTCGGTCTTGAGCAACAACGCGCAGATCCTCACCATGGGCCAGCGGGTGATTGGCCTGGAACTGGCCAAGAAGCTGGTTGGCGAATGGCTCGACTACCGTTTCGATGAGACCTCATCCTCCGCCGCCAAGGTGGAAGCTATCTGCTCCTACGAGCCCGAATACACAAAGGCAGTCTGATCATGACCGAAACAGCAAACCCCGCGGCAAAGCCGGAAGATACAGTACCCGTTGACGTAAACAGCGCCCGTAAGATCGCCGTCGTCGGCTCCGGCTACATGGGCGGCGGGATCGCCCAGGTCCTGGCGCTCGGCGGCGCCCGCGTGGCACTGGCCGATGTGTCCGCCGAAGTGGCGCAGAGCAACTATGACCGGCTCCTCGCCGAATCGGACCAGTTCGTGGCCGACGGGTTGTTCCCTGCCGGCTCCACTGAAATCCTGAAGCAGAACCTCTGGGCCGCCAAGGACATCGAGGAAGCCGTGGCGGACGCGGACTTCATCGAGGAAGCCGTGCCCGAAGTCATTGCCATCAAGCACGCTACGCTGGCCCGCATCAGCGCCGCCGCCCGGCCGGACGCCATCATCGGCTCCAACACCTCCACCATCTCCATCGCGGAGTTGTCCGAGCCCGTCACCAACCCGGAGCGGTTCCTGGGCGTGCACTTCTCCAACCCGTCACCGTTCATCCCCGGCGTCGAGATCATCCCCCACGCCGGCACCTCGGCAACCACCGTGGGTGCCGTCCGCGACCTGGTGCACGCCGCCAACAAGCAGACTGCCGTGGTCAAGGACGTCACCGGCTTTGTGCTCAACCGCCTGCAGTACGCGCTGTTCCACGAAGCCGCGCAGCTCGTGGAGCAGGGAATCGCGACGGCGGACGACGTGGACACCCTGGTCCGAACCACCTTCGGCTTCCGGCTGCCGTTCTTCGGCCCCTTCGCCATTGCGGACATGGCCGGACTGGACGTCTACAACTTCTGCTACAAGTCCCTCCAGACGGAGTTTCCGGAACGGTTCGCCACCCCGAAGATCCTCACAGACCTGGTGGAGGCCGGGAAGCTGGGTACCAAGACCGGCGCCGGCTTCCTCAACGTTCCGGCTGAGCGCACACCGGAGCTGATCGCCTACCGGAACAAGGCCTATGTGGCCATGCAGAAACTGATCGAAGACCTCGGCCCCGCGCCGATCAACTAACGCAGAAACCCAGGAGTAGCCATGAGTCCTTTCCCCACCGAACGCACGGCAATCGTCACCGGAGCCGTGTCCGAGCGAGGCATCGGCCGCGCCACCGTTAACTACCTGGCCGCCCAAGGCTGGAACATCGGCATCATCGACCTCGACGACGCCCTCTGCAAGGCCACTGCCAAGGAGCTCGCCGCACAATACGGCGTGCAGGCACACGGGGTGGGCGCCAATGTGGGCGACGAAGGTTCAGTCCGCAAGGCTATTGACGAGATCGAAGCGAACCTCCCGCAGATCGTCGCCCTGGCAAATGTCGCTGGCGTCAGCTCGCCCGTTCCGTACTTGGAACTGGACGCTGCCGAATGGGACCGCGTTCTGAACATCAACCTCAATGGCGTCCACTACGCCACCCGTCGGGTAGCCGAGTCCATGGTCAAGAACCGGATTGGGCGCATCGTCAATATCTCCTCCGTGTCAGCGCAGCGCGGCGGCGGCACGTTCTCAAAGACTCCGTACTCCGTGGCGAAGGCCGGCGTGATCGGTTTGACCCGCTCGACGGCGCGTGAACTGGGGGAGTACGACATCACCGTCAATGCCATCTCCCCGGGCCCCATCGACACAGACATCATGGGCGGCACCCTCAGCCAGGAACGCAAGGACGAACTCACCAAGGACCTCGTGGTCAATCGGGTTGGATCCACACGCGACATCGCAGCAGCCATCGCCTTCCTCATCAGCGAGGACTCCGGCTACATCTCCGGCCAGACGCTGAATGTGGATGGCGGACTCTACATGCACTAGGAAGGACCACCATGGGCTCCTGGACCAAGGAACGCAAAATCTACCTGGCAGTCGGCGTTATCGCCTGCCTGGTGGGCGCAGCGCTCATCGCTTTCTCCTTCTAATCGCTCCATCACCCCCATCTGATTTGCCCGCACACTGGCTCAACGAGGAGTTTGAATGACTGTCAACACTGGAACGTCCGCCACTAAGGAGTTACTGGATTCACCGGTTCTCAAATCGGCGATCTCCAAAGCCTCCTTCCGGCTCATGCCGATGCTCGTCATCCTGTACGTCGTGGCGTTCCTGGATCGCACCAACGTTGGCTTTGCCGAGGCAGCATTGGAAATGGACAAAGGCATTACAGCCGGCGCATATGCGCTTGGCGCCGGTATCTTCTTCATCGGCTACGCGTTGTTCGAGATCCCTTCCAACCTGCTTCTGACCAAATTCGGCGCCAAGGTGTGGCTGGCCCGCATCGCCATCACCTGGGGTATCGTCTCCGCGTGTTTCGCCTTCGTCCAGGGCGAGACCTCGTTCATCATCCTGCGGTTCCTCCTGGGTGTCACCGAAGCCGGACTGTTCCCAGGCGTCATCATGTTCCTGGCAGCCTGGTTCCCCAACAAGGTCCGGGTCAAGATGTTTGCCATCTTCTACCTCGCCCAGCCCTTTTCCCAGATGATGGGCGCACCGCTCTCCGGCTGGCTCATCAACATCGGCGATCAGGTCCCCGGCGTTCACGGCTGGCAGGTCATGTTCTTCGTCGAAGGTTCGCTCGCAGTCGTCGCAGGCATTGCCGCGTACTTCTTCCTCATCAACAGCCCGCAGGACGCCAAGTTCCTGGACAAGGACGAAAAGAAGGCGCTCCTGGACGTTATGGCACTGGAGGACACCGTTAAGGAAGAGTCCGGTCCGCGCGGTGTCCTTGCCGCGATGAAGAACGGCAAGGTCTGGTACTTCACGGCCATCTACTTCTGCCTGCAGATTGCAGTTTATGGTGTCACCTTCTACCTGCCGCAGCAGGTGGCGCAGCTGACCGGGCAGAAGGTGGGCCTCGCGGTCGGCCTGATGGCGGCCATCCCCTGGTTCTTCGGAATCTTTGCCTGCTACTTCATCGGCAAAGCAGCCAACACGATTGTGCGCCGCAGGGTATGGGGCACAGGGCTGTTTCTCTCCACCGGCCTGTGCATCTTCGGCTCCGCCTGGGCGGGCGCCAACCATCTTCCTGCCTTGGGCATCATCTTCATCACCCTCGCAGTATGCAGTTTCCTTTCGATCGGACCCATCGCGTGGTCCTACCCGACGGCGTTCCTCACCGGGACAGCGGCCGCTGCCGGAATCGGCCTGATTAACTCGCTGGGTAACCTGGGCGGTTTCGTCGCTCCTATCCTGCGGACAACGGTCAACGAGGTCACCGCATCGGACACCGGCACTATGGGCGTCTACGCGTTGGGTGTGCTTCCCTTCGTGGCAGCCATCATGATGTATGCCACGAAGAGGTTCAACAATAAGGCGGACGATCTGCTCGACGACAAGTGACCGACGCTATGACTGTTTGCAGCAGTGACCAATTGGTTTTCCCGGACATCCTGTACATCGGCGTCAGCACAAAGATGTACATGGGGTACCGGGACTGCCTGGACTGGCTAGCTCGCGTCCAGCACGAAGTGGACTCCCGTCCGGCCCTTTCGGCCGGGCGGGTGGTCCCGTTTGTGATTCCTTCTTTTCCGGTTCTCCCGGCCGCCGGGAGCGTCGTGGAAGGGTCACCCCTTCTGCTGGGCGCGCAGAACTGCGGCTGGGCGGACGGCCCCTGGACAGGCGAAGTATCTCCATCGCTCCTGGCGGAGCTGGGCGTACGCCTTGTGGAGATCGGGCACGCCGAACGACGAATGCACTTCGGCGAGGACACGGCCATGATCGCGCTGAAAGTCAGGGCGGCGGACAGTGCCGGCATCACCCCGTTGTTATGCGTTGGCGAGGAAATCCGCGATGGCTCCAGCGGGACCGGGGCAGACCGCGCGGCCGGGTTTGTCTATGAGCAAATCGCCGGTGCGGTTGGCGGCGACTGGTCCCTGGCGTCCAGGCTCGTTATCGCCTATGAACCGGTCTGGGCCATTGGCGCGGCGGAGCCCGCCGGCGCAGACCATGTCACCGCCGTTGTGCGGACACTAAGGTCCTTGCTTTCCGCCCGTTCAAACGAGGCAGGCAGCGACCTGGGGAAGGTGCCCATCATCTATGGGGGCTCCGCGAAGCCAGGGCTTTTGCCGGCGCTCGACGGCGTCGCGGGGCTCTTTCTGGGCCGGTTCGCCCACGATGCGCAGAACTTCGGCAAAGTGCTCGATGAGGCATTGTCAATGAGGGCATTGCCGGAAATTTCTCATCTAACGTAGCCGGCGATGCGGCAACGTCGGGCTCAGCCCGCGACGGCGGCGCGCAGCGACAGGATCCGCTGCAGCTGCTGCTGCTCCTCGGCCTGGTGGAGCCGCACGTCACGGCCGCTGAGGATCCGCTGCCGGATGAAAGCGAGTTGGGTAGCGGCCTGCAGGAAGGCCTTCATTTGCGGCCGGCGGTGGTAGCCGGCTGCCCAGTGCAGGGCAGTCCGCCGCCCGCGCGGCGTCGCCAACAGTTCCACCTCGGCGGGGCTGAACCAGCCAGCCGCAGAATACTCCATCAGCCGTTGGCGCGTTAGCCGGTTTTCCGCGACCCGCAGCAGGATGATTCCCACCACAGCCAGTACAAAAATGGGCACCTGGATCAGAACGTACTCGCCCAGGAAACCTGCGCCCATGCTGTTCCACCGGTTGTGCAGCACCATTGCCGGGATGAGCCCGATGAAAAAGGCCGCGATGGACGCGCCGGAGTGCCAACGCCGGGCGGCGAACCCCATGATGAGGCCGGTGGTCCCCGTGAAGATTGCATGCGCGAACGGCGACATCACACCGCGAAGCAGGAAGATCTGGGCCAGGTCTGTTGCCGGGCTGGCGGACTCGGCAATGGCCCGGCCAAAGTAGAGGATGTTCTCGGTGAACGCGAAGCCGCCGGCGATGGTGAACGCGAAGACCACGCCGTCCACCGGGCCATCGAAGTGTTTCCGCGCCAGCAGCAGGAGCAGCAGCAGGCCCAATGATTTGGCGAATTCCTCCACGACGGGTGCCTGGACTGTGGCCATGTAGGTCTGCAGATCAGGCACATCGCTGAACTGGAACGTGAGGGCAAAAAACGGCTGGATCAGGAGCGTGACTGCCACTGATACGGCGGCGCCCCACGTAAACGCAAAGAAGAGGAGCCGCTTCGGCTCCGGTTCCCACCGGTCGATGGCGTGCACTGTCAGGAGGACCGCGGACAGCGGAATCAGCGAGACGACAAAGCCCACGATGAATCCGCCCACGCCGGTGCTCGCCACCAGGAAGGGCACCACCAGCAGCAGGCTCAGGAACGCCAGCGCTGCCCCGCCAATCGTCAGCGCCAGCAGGCCGGCGGATCGCATGCGTGCGCCGTCACGGCCGGGCTCCGGAGGACCCAGGGCGGGCAGGGGGGCCGCATAGGTGCCAGGCGGTGGCATGTAGTACTCCGGCCCGATCCGGCCCATCCAACTGGGGTTGGCTCGGCCCGGAAGAGGAGCCCGGGGTCCGGCGGGGCCGCCGGGCTGGCCGGGGCCCTGCTGATAAGGGTTGGTGGACATGGGGAAAGCCTAGTGCCCGGCGCCAGTGTGGTAATTTTGAACCGCACATGATCCTTTTTTAATTCCGTCCCGTGAGGCGGGGAAAGGGGAGACGAGCGTTGACTTCCGTCACAAGCGCACCGGTTCCAGCCAGGGTTGTCCTCAACCAGGCCGACATTGACCGTGCCCTCACTCGTATCGCCCATGAGATCCTCGAAGCCAACAAAGGCTCCCAGGACCTCGTCCTGTTGGGCATCCCGCGCCGCGGCTATCCGCTGGCACTTCGCCTGGCACAGAAGATCGCAGCAGCAGACCCCACCGTTGATGCCGCGGAAATTGTTGGTCAGTTGGATGTGACCATGTTCCGCGACGATCTTTCCCACCAGCCCACCAGGCCGCCGTACCCCACCCAACTCCCGCGCACGGGAATCGACAACAAGGTTGTGGTGCTCATTGATGACGTCCTATATTCCGGCCGGACCATCCGGGCAGCCCTGGACGCCATTATCGACCTTGGCCGCCCCCGGATCGTCAGGCTTGCCGTGCTGATCGACCGCGGCCACCGCGAACTTCCCATCCGGGCCGACCATGTGGGCAAGAACCTCCCTACCTCGTCCGCCGAGAAGGTCAGGGTGCGCCTGGAGGAAACTGACACCGCCGCCAACGGCGCCGCCGTCAACGAAGTGGTCATCGAGGGCGGCGCGTGAAACACCTGCTCTCCACTGAAGACCTCAGCCTCACCAACGCCATCCGCATCCTCGACACCGCCGAAGAAATGGCAGCCGTAGGGGACCGCGAGGTCAAAAAGCTCCCGGCGCTGCGCGGCCGCACCGTGGTGAACCTCTTCTTCGAGGACTCAACCCGCACGCGGATCTCCTTCGAAGCCGCCGCCAAACGGCTGTCTGCCGACGTCATCAACTTCGCCGCCAAGGGCTCCTCTGTCTCCAAGGGCGAATCCCTCAAGGACACAGCCCAGACGCTGGCAGCGATGGGTGCTGACGCCGTCGTGATCCGGCATTGGGCCTCAGGCGCACCGCACCGGTTGGCCGCCACTGACTGGATTGATGCCGCCGTCATCAACGCCGGCGACGGCACGCACGAGCACCCCACACAGGCCCTCCTGGACGCCTTCACCATGCGCCGGCACTGGTCCAAGCTGGCCGGCCGCGGGTCCATCGGTGCGGACCTCAAGGGCATGCGGGTGGCTATCGCCGGCGACGTCCTGCATTCCCGCGTGGCGCGCTCCAACGTGTGGCTGCTCCGCACCCTGGGCGCTGTGGTGACCCTCGTGGCGCCGCCCACCCTGCTGCCCATCGGCGTCGAGCACTGGCCCTGCCAAGTCAGTTACAACTTGGACGAAACCCTTGAGCAGGGGGTGGACGCGGTGATGATGCTGCGCGTGCAGGGCGAGCGGATGAACGCCTCATTCTTCCCTTCGACCCGCGAATACTCCCGCCGCTGGGGGTTTGATGACAACAGGCTCCGCGCACTGGACAGGCTGGAGCTGAAAGACACCATCATCATGCACCCCGGCCCCATGAACCGGGGCCTGGAAATTTCCGCGGCCGCCGCCGATTCGCCCCGCTCCACCGTGCTCGCACAGGTGCGCAACGGTGTCTCGGTCCGCATGGCCGCGTTGTACTTGCTGCTCTCCGGGGACACCCGCGAACCAGCCGCCGCGGTGGGCGAAGCCCGCACCAACACAGCCCGTTCCGCAGAGGAGAGCAACTAATGGCAGACAACAACGGAACCTACCTCATCCGGGGTGCGGCCATCCTGGGCGCCGACGCCGAAGACCTGCTCATCCGTGACGGCGTCATCGCTGCCCGGGGCGCCGGCGCGGCCACTCACAGCGACGCACAGGGAGCCGCCGTCATCGAGGCCGCCGGCCTGGTGGCACTTCCCGGCATGGTGGACGTGCACACCCACCTGCGCGAACCTGGCCGCGAAGACGCCGAAACCGTTGAGACCGGCACGCGCGCCGCTGCCCTGGGCGGCTACACCGCCGTCCATGCCATGGCCAACAGCAATCCGGTGGCGGACACCGCCGGTGTGGTGGAACAGGTCCACAGCCTGGGCCGTGCTGCCGGTTGGGTGGACGTCCGCCCCGTTGGCGCCGTGACCGTTGGCCTGGCGGGGGAGCAACTCGCCGAGCTGGGCGCCATGGCGGATTCCCGCGCCCAGGTGCGGATGTTCTCCGACGACGGCATCTGCGTCCACGATCCCGTGCTGATGCGCCGCGCCCTGGAGTACGTGAAGGCGTTCGACGGCGTGGTGGCCCAGCATGCGCAGGAACCCCGCCTCACCGCCGGGGCCCAGATGAACGAGGGCGCGGTTTCCGCAGTCCTGGGACTGACCGGCTGGCCCGCGGTTGCTGAGGAAAGCATCATCGCCCGCGATGTGCTGCTGGCGCAGCACGTCGACTCCCGCCTGCACGTCTGCCACGTCTCCACCGCCGGTTCCGTGGAGATCATCCGGTGGGCCAAGGAACGCGGCATCAACGTCACCGCCGAGGTCACCCCGCACCACCTCCTGCTGACGGACGACCTGGTCCGCAGCTACAACCCCGTCTACAAGGTCAACCCGCCGCTGCGCACGGATGCCGATGTGCAGGCCCTGCGCGCCGGCCTGGCCGATGGCACCATCGACGTGGTGGGCACCGACCACGCGCCGCACCCGAGCGAGCACAAGGAATGCGAGTGGGCGCAGGCAGCCATGGGCATGACCGGACTGGAAACAGCACTGTCCGTGGTCCAGCACACCATGATCGAAACCGGTCTCATGACATGGGCTGACTTCGCCAGGGTGACCTCCTCCGCAGCTGCCCGGATCGGCCGGCTGGCGGACCAGGGCCGTCCGCTGGAAACCGGCGAGCCCGCCAACCTCATCCTGGTGGACCCGGCTGCCCGCTGGACTGTCGATCCGGCAAAGATGGCTACCATGGGCCGTAACTCCCCGTTTGCCGGCCTGGAGCTCCCGGGGAAGGTGGTGGCCACTTTCTACAAGGGCCACCCCACCGTCCTGGACGGCAAGCTCAACACCCCGTACCGGGAACCGGCTGCGGCAGGCGCCGCCTGATGGACACCCAGACACTCTCGCTGGTCAGCACGGTGGCGATTATCGCCGTCGTACTGGCCATGATGGGGATCGGCTGGCGGAACCGCCTCAGGCGGCAGGCCGACGTCGAACCCCTGCCTCCGGTACCCGCGGAACCTGGCGTGCCGAGCGCCGAGGCGGAAGGCCAGTACGTTGCCTCCACCACCGCCGGCGACTGGCTTGACCGGATTGCGGTACATAACCTCGGCATCCGGACCAACGCCGTCCTCAGCGTGTACCCCCATGGCGTCCTCCTGGACCGTTCCGGCGCACCGGCCGTTTACATCCCGGCCGACAACCTGACCGCAGTCCGGCAGGAGAGCGGAATGGCTGGCAAGTTCGTGGAAAAGGACGGCCTCCTGGTCCTGACGTGGGACCTCGGGACCCACACCCTGGACACCGGCTTCCGGACCCGCAGGGCCGCCGACAAGGACGCCCTCTATGACTCCCTTCAGCAATTGATCGCCGCAGCCCCCCAGGCAGATCCCAGTGGAAAGTAAGACAGTGACAGAAACAGCGACACCACAAACATTGACGGCGGCACCAGCGGCCATTTCCACCCCGGCGGTGCTGGTCCTCGAGGACGGCCGCATCTTCCGCGGCACCAGCTACGGCGCGCAGGGCACGGCCCTGGGTGAGGCAGTCTTCGCCACCGGCATGACCGGCTACCAGGAAACCATCACCGACCCCTCCTACGCCCGCCAGCTCGTGGTCCAGACCGCGCCGCACATCGGCAACACCGGCGTGAACAGTGACGACGCCGAATCCCGCCGCATCTGGGTGGCCGGCTACGTTGTCCGCGACGCCGCCCGCCGCCCTTCCAACTGGCGCTCCGAACGCTCCCTCGACGACGAACTCGTCGAACAGGGCGTCGTCGGCATCCAGGGCGTGGATACCCGCGCCATCACCCGGCACCTGCGCGAACACAAGACCATGCGCGCCGGCATCTTTTCGGGTGACGCCGCCAAGGCCTCGGACAAGGAACTGGTTGACGCCGTCCTGGCCAGCGCCCCGATGGAAGGCGCCCGGCTCGCTGAGGAAGTCAGCGTGGACAAGGCGTACGTGGTGGACCCCAAGGACCACGGCTGGGACGGCGACGCCCGGTTCAGCATCGCGGCGATCGACCTCGGCATCAAAGCCATGACCCCCATCCGTTTCGCCGAACGCGGCGTCCGGGTCCACGTCCTGCCTGCCACGTCAACCCTTGAAGACGTCAAGGCCGTCAACCCGGACGGCTTCTTTATGTCCAACGGCCCCGGTGACCCTGCCACGGCGGATGCCCAAGTCAAACTGCTGCGCTCCGTCCTTGACGAGAAACTGCCGTACTTCGGCATCTGCTTCGGGAACCAGATCCTGGGCCGTGCGCTCGGCTTCGGTACCTACAAGCTCCGCTACGGCCACCGCGGCATTAACCAGCCCGTGATGGACCGCCGCAGCGGCAAGGTGGAGATCACGTCCCAGAACCATGGCTTCGCCGTGGACGCACCCCTCGACGGCGCCACCCAGGCCCCCGAAGAACGCTACGGCCGGGTGGAGGTCAGCCACATCAGCCTGAACGACGACGTTGTGGAAGGCCTCGCATGCCTGGACATCCCTGCCTTCTCGGTCCAGTACCACCCGGAAGCGGCCGCAGGCCCGCACGACGCCGCCTACTTGTTTGACCGTTTCATCGACCTGATGGCGGACACCAAAAATGGCGCAGAGAACACCACCGATTCCAAGACTGAGGACAAGAAGTAATGCCGAAACGTACAGATCTCAAGAGCGTCCTCGTCATTGGTTCCGGCCCGATCGTCATTGGGCAGGCCGCTGAGTTCGACTACTCCGGCACCCAGGCACTGCGTGTCCTCAAGGAGGAAGGCCTCCGGGTCATCCTGGTGAACTCCAACCCCGCCACCATCATGACGGACCCCGAGTTCGCTGATGCCACCTACATCGAGCCCATCACCCCGGAGGTGGTGGAGAAGATCATCGCCAAGGAACGGCCGGACGCCCTCCTGCCTACCCTCGGTGGCCAGACCGCACTGAACACGGCCATCGCCCTGGACAAGAACGGTGTGCTGGAAAAGTACAACGTGGAGCTCATCGGCGCCAACATCGCGGCGATCGAGCTCGGTGAGGACCGGGAGAAGTTCAAGGGCGTTGTGGAACGCTGCGGCGCCGAATCGGCCCGCAGCCACATCATCCACACCATTGACGAGGCCCTCATCGCAGCCGTTGACCTCGGTTACCCGATGGTGGTCCGGCCGTCCTTTACCATGGGCGGGCTCGGCTCCGGCCTGGCCTACGACGAAGGAGACCTCCGCCGCATCGTGGGCCAGGGCCTGCAGTACAGCCCCACCAGCGAGGTGCTCCTCGAAGAGAGCATCCTCGGCTGGAAGGAATACGAGCTCGAGATGATGCGCGACAAGAACGACAACGTGGTGGTTGTCTGTTCCATCGAGAACTTCGACCCCGTCGGCGTGCACACCGGCGACTCCATCACCGTGGCCCCGGCCCTGACCCTGACTGACCGCGAATACCAGCGGCTGCGCGACATCTCCATCGCCGTCATCCGCGAAGTGGGTGTGGACACCGGCGGCTGCAACATCCAGTTCGCTGTCGAGCCGGACACCGGCCGTGTGGTGGTCATCGAAATGAACCCGCGCGTCTCCCGTTCCTCGGCACTGGCCTCGAAGGCCACCGGGTTTGCGATTGCCAAGATCGCCACCAAGCTCTCCCTCGGCTACACCCTGGATGAGATCCCGAACGACATCACGCAGAAGACCCCTGCGTCCTTCGAGCCCACCCTGGACTACGTGGTGGTCAAGGTCCCGCGGTTCGCCTTCGAAAAGTTCCCGGCGGCGGACGACACCCTGACCACCACCATGAAGTCCGTCGGCGAAGCGATGGCCATAGGCCGCAACTTCACCGAAGCACTGCAAAAGGCACTTCGCTCCCTCGAGCAGAAGGGCTCGCAGTTGGACTTCAGCTCCGTCCCCGAATGGGAAGTCCCGGAGCTCATCGAAAAGGCCAAGCGGCCCACCACCGAGCGCCTGCACCAGGTCCAGCGTGCCATGCTCGGCGGCGCCACCGTGGAACAGCTTTTCGAAGCCACCAAGATCGACCCCTGGTACCTTGACCAGCTCCAACTGCTCAACGAAATCTCCCACGAGATCCGCAAGGCCGGCTGCCTGACGGTGGAGATGCTGCAGCGCGCCAAGCGTCACGGCTTCTCGGACGAGCAGATCGGTGCCCTGACGCACAACTCCGAAGCCGTGGTCCGCGGTGTTCGCCAGGCCCTCGGCATCCGTCCGGTCTACAAGACCGTGGACACCTGCGCCGCCGAGTTCGCCGCCTACACCCCGTACCACTACTCGTCCTACGACGAGGAGGACGAGATTGCGCTGCACTCCAAGCCCTCGATCCTGATCCTGGGCTCCGGCCCCAACCGCATCGGCCAGGGCATCGAGTTCGATTACTCCTGTGTCCACGCCTCCATGGCACTGCGCAAGGCCGGCTACGAGACCGTGATGGTCAACTGCAACCCGGAGACGGTCTCCACCGACTACGACGTCTCCACCCGCCTGTACTTTGAGCCGCTGACGCTCGAAGACGTCCTGGAGGTCATCGCCGCTGAAGAGCGCACCGGCGGCGTCATGGGCGTGTTTGTGCAGCTGGGCGGCCAGACGCCGCTCAAGCTGGCGCAGCAGTTGGCCGACGCCGGCGTCCCCATCCTGGGCACCTCCCCGGAAGCAATCGACCTCGCAGAGCACCGCGGCGAATTCTCCCGCGTCCTGGACAACGCCGGCCTGATCGCCCCGAAGAACGGCACCGCGGTGTCCTTCGAGGACGCCAAAAAGATCGCGGACGAAATCGGCTACCCGGTCCTGGTCCGCCCGTCCTACGTGCTGGGCGGCCGCGGCATGGAAATCGTCTACGACGAGCCCAACCTCTCCCGCTACATCGCCAACGCCACCGAAATCACCCCGGACCACCCGGTGCTGATCGACCGGTTCCTCGAGGACGCCGTCGAAATCGACGTCGATGCACTCTTCGATGGCACGGACATGTACCTCGGCGGCATCATGGAGCACATCGAGGAGGCGGGCATCCACTCCGGTGACTCCGCCTGCGTGCTGCCCCCGATCACCCTGGGCAACAATGTGCTCGAGCGCGTCCGCACCGCAACCCGGGCCATCGCCGAGGGTGTGGGCGTCCGTGGCCTCATCAATATTCAGTTCGCCCTGGCCTCGGACGTGCTCTACGTCCTGGAAGCGAACCCGCGGGCCTCCCGCACCGTGCCGTTCGTCTCCAAGGCCACCGGCGTGCAGATGGCCAAGGCAGCGGCCCTGATCGGCACCGGCGTCACCATCAACCAGCTGCGCACGGCGTACAAGATGCTGCCGGAGACCGGCGACGGCTCCACCCTGCCGCTCGACGCGCCTGTCTCGGTCAAGGAAGCAGTGCTGCCGTTCAGCCGCTTCCGCACGTTTGAGGGCAAGGTAGTGGACTCCCTGCTCGGGCCGGAAATGCGTTCCACCGGTGAAGTCATGGGCATCGACAAGCATTTCGATACCGCCTTTGCCAAGAGCCAGGCCGCCGCGAACAACGCCCTGCCCACTGAAGGCAAGATCTTCGTCTCCGTGGCCAACCGGGACAAGCGTGCGGTCATCATGGCGATCAAGCGCCTTTCGGATCTCGGCTTCGAGATTGTCTCCACCGGCGGCACCGCCGATGTCCTGCGCCGCAACGGCATCCAGGCCAGCACGGTCCGCAAGGTCGCGGAAGGCAGCAGCGCCGAAGGCGAAGGCACCATCGCGGACCTGGTCATTGCCGGCGAGATCGACATGGTGTTCAACACCCCCTCCGGCGGGGAAGCCCGCAGCGACGGTTATGCCCTGCGCGCCGCCGCAACGTCCATCGGCATTCCCTGCATCACCACGGTGGCCGAGATCAACGCAGCGGTCCAGGCGATCGAGGCGATGCGCACGTACGAGTGGTCAGTGACCAGCCTGCAGGAACACGCCGCTGCGCTGGCCGCGTCCCAGGCCGCAGACGCGAAGGCCGCGGCAGCGCAGGTATCGCAGAATGCCTGAGACAGGCTTCACACCGGCAGGCGCCGCCGGCCGGGAGTCCTTCGGCTCCCGGCTGGGGGCGGCCATGGCTGCCCGCGGCCCGCTGTGCGTGGGCATTGACCCGCACCCCGCGCTGCTGAAGAGCTGGGGACTGGACGACGACGCCGCCGGACTGAGGCGGTTTTCGCTGACCGTCCTGGAGGCCGTAGGTTCGATCGCTGCCGCGGTGAAGCCGCAGGTGGCGCTTTACGAGCGCCACGGCTCTGCCGGCATGGCAGTGCTGGAGGAAGTGCTGGCTGCCGCTGAGGGCCAGGTGCTCACCATCGCGGATGCCAAACGTGGCGACATCGGCTCCACCATGGCCGCCTACGCGGACGCCTGGCTGCGGGACGGATCGGCGCTTGCCGCCGATTCGGTGACCCTGAGCCCTTACCTCGGGTTTGAATCGCTCCGGCCGGCCCTGGATCTGGCTGCGGAGTACGGACGGGGCGCTTTTGTCCTCGCCCTGACCTCCAACCCGGAGGGGGCCTCCGTCCAGCATGTTGGGGGCACCGATTCGGTGGCGCGCCGGATCACCGAAGCAGCCGCAGCGGAGAACTGCCGCTACGAAGGGCCGCTGGGCTCAGTGGGGCTGGTAGTCGGAGCCACGGTGGGCTCAGCATTGACCGACCTGGGGCTGGACCTGCAGGCCGTCCGCGGCCCCATCCTTGCCCCGGGGCTGGGGGCGCAGGGCGCAACCCCGGCCGACCTTCGCCGGACGTTCGGCGCGGCGTACCCCCAGGTGCTGGGAACATCGAGCCGGGACATCCTCGCGGCCGGTCCCGGCGTCCAGGGGCTCCGGGCCGCAGCCCGGCGGACGCTGGACGGACTTCGCGAAAGTTAACCCGGTGGTTGCGCGGCTTCAGGCCTTCGCGGGGCCGGTTAATACGGGCGTCCATTGATTCAGGGGGCACCAAAGGGTAGTTTCAGGACAAGTCCAATGGCGGCCGCCATGGACGCATCTGAAATTCCGGGGGTGTCCTCCATGAGCCTGCGACCCTTATCCGCGTCAGAACGCGCTGATGCCCTGCATAAGGCTGCCGCCGCCCGGGCAGCCCGGGCCGAGGTGAAGGAACGGCTCAAGAACGGTGAGACGTCGGCGGCGGACATCATCAGCTCGGCAGCCGAGGACGATGCGCTGGCGCGGATGCGGGTGGCCGAACTGCTGGAGGCCCTGCCCGGCATCGGCAAGGTCAGGGCGGCGGCCATTATGGAACAGCTGGGAATCGCGGCGTCCCGGCGGGTCCGCGGCCTGGGCATCCACCAGCGCCAGGCGCTGGTAGATTTTATAGACGAGAAATAGGGCGAACCACTCTTCGTCTATCCAAACATCGCCGCAAAGGAATACGTGAGCAAGAAACCGGGACTGACAGTCCTCGCAGGTCCGACGGCTGTTGGCAAAGGCACCGTGTCCACCTACATTCGGGATAACTACCCCGAAGTCTGGCTTTCCGTATCGGCCACCACCCGCGCCCCCCGCCCCGGTGAGCAGGATGGCGTCCACTACTTCTTCAAGTCCAAGGACGAGTTCGAATCCCTCGTGGCGGCCGGTGAGCTCCTGGAGTGGGCTGTTGTCCACGGCCAGAACACTTACGGCACGCTCAAGAGCACCGTGAACCGGGCCATCGCCGACGGAAGGTCCGTGCTTCTGGAGATTGACCTGCAGGGTGCCCGCCAGGTCAAAGAGGCTGTCCCGGACGCCCAGTTCGTCTTCCTGGCGCCCCCCACGTGGGACGAAATGGTGCGCCGGCTGGTGGGCCGCGGCACGGAAAGCACCGAGGAGCAGCAGCGACGCCTGGAAACCGCTAAACTGGAACTTGCCGCTGAACCGGAGTTTGACCATACCGTCATTAATGATGACATTCGCCGGGCAGCGGACGAGCTTGTTTCACTCATGGGGCTGACCCCGCACCCGCACTAGTAGCTGGTTCCGGTCAGCCCGTTAGAATTTGGAGAATTCGTGTCCACGAACCTTGAAGGCATCATCAACCCGCCGATCGACTCACTGCTTGAGGCAGCTGATTCCAAGTACGGCCTGGTGATCTTCGGTGCCAAGCGTGCACGTCAGATCAACGCTTACTACGCCCAGCTGCATGAGGGCCTGTTCGAATACGTTGGCCCGCTGGTCGACACCAAGCTGAACGAGAAGTCGCTGTCCATCGCCCTGCGCGAAATCAACGAAGGCAAGCTCGTTTCCAGGCCGATCGAAGCTGCAGAGTAACTCTCAAAGACTGCCTGTTGACGGAGGTCACGTGCGCATAGTCCTCGGAGTCGGGGGAGGGATTGCGGCCTACAAGGTCGCATCGCTCCTCCGGCTTTTTACTGAAGCCGGGCACAACGTCACGGTGATTCCCACTGAGGCTGCCACCCGCTTTGTGGGTGTGGCCACCTGGGARGCCCTTTCCGGCAACCCGGTCAGCAGCAGCGTCTTCGACGACGTCCACCAGGTCAACCACGTCAGGCTGGGCCACGAGGCTGACCTGATCGTGGTGGCACCGGCGACGGCTGACCTCCTGGCCCGCGCGGCCACCGGACAGGCCAGCGACCTCCTCACCAACACGCTGCTGATGGCCCGGGGGCCCGTTCTTTTCGCCCCGGCCATGCACACGGAGATGTGGCAGCACGCCGCCACCCGCGCCAACGTTGAGACCCTCCGCAGCAGGGGCGTCGCTGTGCTCGAACCGGCCAGTGGCCGGCTCACCGGCGCCGACTCCGGCCCGGGCCGCCTGCCGGAACCGGAAGCAATCTTCAACGCCGCCATGGCCCTCACCCAGGGCCAGTCCGACTACCAGCTTCCGCTGGCCGGCAGGACTGTAACCATCAGCGCCGGCGGCACCAGGGAACCCCTGGATCCCGTCCGGTTCCTGGGCAACCGGTCCTCCGGAAAGCAGGGCGTCGCCCTGGCCGTTGCGGCACGCAACGCCGGCGCCACCGTGCGGCTTATTGCCGCCCACATGGACGTCCCGGCCCCGGCCGGCGTTGACGTGATGGTGGTCGAGACGGCCCTGCAGCTGAGGGAAGCCGCGCTGGCAGCGGCCGCCGGCTCCGACGTCGTGATCATGGCAGCCGCGGTGGCTGACTTCCGCCCCGCGGAAATCTCCGGCACAAAGATCAAAAAACGCGATGACACCGCGGACCCGGTCATCACCCTGGTCCGCAACCCGGACATCCTGCAGGAGTTGGTGGAGGCCCGGAACGCTCCGGAGAACCAGGCCGCCCGCGGAAACCAGCTGATTGTTGGTTTCGCGGCGGAAACAGGCGATGGGCAGGGAGACGTGCTGGCCTACGCCGAGGCGAAGCTCAAGCGCAAGGGCTGCGACCTCCTGGTGGTCAACCACGTGGGGACCGACAGGGTTTTTGGGCAGGACACCAACTCGGTAGTCATCCTGGCCCGTTCCGGCGCCGAACCACAACTGGCTGCCGGCTCCAAGACTGAGGTTTCGGCCGCCGTGATCACGCGGGTCGGCCAGGAGCTGAACCACGTTTCACCCCGCGCCTGACCAACAGCCGAACACCGTTTCCTTAGCACGGGGACACACGCGGCCGGACGTCCGATTCCCAACCAGTAAGGTAGTTGAGTGACTTTACCGCTGCACATTCCCCACACCCACGGGGCCACGCCCCCGGCACTCCGGCTCTTCACGTCCGAGTCCGTCACTGAAGGCCACCCGGACAAAATCTGCGACCAGATCAGTGACGCCATCCTGGACGCGCTGCTCGCCGTCGATCCGGAGTCACGCGTCGCCGTGGAGACCATGGCCACCACCGGCCTGGTCCACGTTGCCGGTGAGGTCACCACCGACGCCTACGTCGAAATCCCGCAGATCGTCCGTGAGACAATCCTGGGAATCGGCTACGACTCCTCGGCCAACGGCTTCGACGGCGCCCGTTGCGGCGTGTCAGTGTCCATCGGCCAGCAGTCCAACGACATTGCCGGCGGCGTCTTCAACTCGCTGGAAGCACGCGAAGGCCGCCAAGAGGACGACTACGACCTCCAGGGTGCCGGCGACCAGGGCCTCATGTTCGGCTACGCAAGTGACGAAACCCCGTCCTACATGCCGACGCCGATCTGGCTGGCGCACCGCCTCTCCGAACGCCTCACCGTAGTGCGCAAGTCCGGTGAACTGGCCTACCTCCGTCCCGACGGAAAGACCCAAGTCACGGTGGGCTACGACAAAGACGTGCCGGTTTCCGTGGAGACTGTGGTCATTTCCAGCCAGCACGCTGAAGGCACCAGCCTGGACCGGCTGCGCGCCGATCTCGCGTCCTTCGTCATTGCCCCGGTGCTGGCAGCCGCCAACCTGGACATCTCCCGTGCTGCAAACATCCTCAACCCTGCCGGCGAGTTCGTCATCGGCGGACCCGTGGGCGATGCCGGCCTGACCGGCCGCAAGATCATTGTGGACACCTACGGCGGCATGGCCCGCCACGGCGGCGGTGCTTTCTCGGGCAAGGACCCGTCCAAGGTGGATCGGTCCGCGGCATACGCCATGCGGTGGGTGGCGAAGAACGTGGTGGCTGCAGGCCTCGCCAAGCGCGCCGAGATCCAGATCGCCTACGCCATCGGCCAAGCCCGTCCCGTGGGCACCTATGTGGAAACCTTCGGGACGGAGACGGTGGACCCGGCGCGGATCAGCGCCGCCATCGCGGAAATCTTCGATCTCCGCCCCCGGGCCATCATCGACGCCCTTGACCTTAAGCGGCCCATCTACGCCAAGACTGCCGCGCACGGCCACTTCGGCCGCGACGACCCCGATTTCACGTGGGAGCGGCTGGACCGCGTGGATGACCTCAAGGCCTTCTTCAACGCCTAGCCTGCCGTCAACGCCCAGCCAATCACGTGACCCGGCTGAAAATGTCGGGGCCACGTGATTGGCTGGTTTGTGAAAGGGGGTGGCCGCCATGGAAATACCCGGGACTGTCCGCGCTGGGCCTGGTGCCGTACAGCCGTCCCTGCTCCAAGGCTTCCCGGCCCGCGCGCCCCAGGCCGGACCCCCGCTGGCAGCTCAGCTCCCGGTGGCCCGGGTGCTGGTCGAGTCATCGCTGCCGCACCTTGACCGGCCATTTGACTACAGTGTGCCCGCAGAACTGGACGAGGCCGCGCAGTCAGGCGTCCGGGTCAAAGTCCGTTTTAACGGCCAGGAACTCACCGGGTTCATCATGGAACGCGCGGCAGAGTCCGACGCCGGCCACACCCTGGTGCCCCTGCACAAGGTGATCTCCGCGGTCGCCGTCCTCACTCCCGCCGTGCGGGACCTCGTATCCGCCGTCGCCGCCCGGTACGCCGGAACTGTCAGCGACGTGCTGCGGGTGGCAGTCCCGCCGCGAATGGCACGGCTGGAGAAGGATTTCCTCGCTGCTGCCGTGCCGGCGGCCGCCGTACCGCCGCGTGGCACGGCGACCGCCGGAACGGATACCCACGCAACGTCGGGGGACCCCGCCGTCGTGGCTGGTTCCTTGGGGGAGAGCGGCTGGGTAGGCTACCGCAACGGTCCCGCCTTTGTCCGCCACCTGCAGGAAGGCGGCTCGCCGCGGGCGGTCATCAGCCCGCTTCAAGGCTATGGCCCCGCTGCATGGCCGCAGTTGATTGCAGAGGCGGTGGCCGCCGTCCGTGCCTCCGGCCGCGGCGCCTTAGTGGTGGTGCCCGACTACCGCGACCTCAACCAACTGGAACAGGCATTGCTGGCCGTCCTGCCCGCGGCTGACATCGCCCGCTTGACCGCCGATGACGGGCCCACGCCCCGCTACCGGAATTTCCTGCGCCTTCTGGACGGCTCGGCGCGGGTGGCTATTGGTACGCGGTCTGCAGCCTTCGCGCCCGTTCAGGACCTCGGGTTCGTGGCCTGCTGGGATGACGGCAACGACCTCCACATCGAACAGCGCGCCCCCTACGCGCATGCCCGGGAGGTGCTGCTGCTGCGCGCGGACCAGGCCGGGACGGCCTGCCTGATGGCGGGGCATGCGAGGAGTACAGAGTTGCAGCGGCTCGTGGAGGCGGGCTGGGCTATGCCGGTCGAGGCGGAGCGGGTGTTTGTCCGCCGGACGGTTCCCCGCGTCCTGAATACCGCCGACAGCTATGAACAGGAACGTGACCCGCTCGCCCTGGTGGCCCGGCTTCCGGGTGCAGCGTGGCGGGCCGCCAAGGAAGGGCTGGAACGCGGGCCGGTGCTGGTGCAGGTGGCCAGGGCCGGCTATGCGCCGTCGCTGGTGTGCGAGACGTGCCGCGAGCCGTCGCGCTGCCGGTCGTGCCAAGGTCCGTTGGCCCTGGCGGGAGCCAGCGGCAGTTCGGCGATTCCGCAGTGCCGATGGTGCTCGACGCCGGCCCCCGACTGGCAGTGTGTCCACTGCTCGGGGCGGAAGCTTCGGAAAGGCGCCACCGGTGTCCTGCGGACAGCGGAGGAACTGGGCCGGGCGTTTCCCGGCAAGGCTGTCATCACGTCCTCCGGCGACCACGTCAAGGCTGAAGTCGGCGGCGCGCATGCCCTGGTGGTGGCCACCATCGGCGCCGAACCGGTCGCCGAGGGCGGCTACGCTGCCGCGCTCCTGCTCGACGGCGACTCGCTGCTGCGCCGGGAAAACCTTCGGGCCGGGGAGGACACCGTACGCCGCTGGTTCAATGCCGCGGCGCTGGTGCGTCCCGCGTCCGACGGCGGCCTGGTGGTCATCACCGCGACGGAGAGCATTGCCGTTGGCGCCTTGCTGCGCTGGGATCCGGCCGGGTACGCCCGGCGCGAGCTGGAGCTCCGCATGGAACTGCAGTTGCCCCCTGCCGTCCGGATTGCGTCGGTAACCGGCCCCCGGTCCGCCGTCGTTCATTTCACCGCGGCGGTGGAGGCCGAGCTGGCGACGTCCGGCATCACGCTGCGGAGCGCAGGTCCGGCGCCGGTGGTGCTCACGGGCCCTGCGGCCGCCCATCGTGCCGGGGAAGATGTGCGGACCCTGCTGTTCTTTCCTTACGGGCAGGCCGGCGCCGTGACCCGGGTGTTGCGGTCAACCAAGGCTGCTGCTGCCGCCAAGCGGACGGAGGAACCGGTGCAGGTCAGGCTCGACGGCGTGGACGTCCTGTAGGCGAGGTCCGCTACTGCAGGCCCTTCCGGCGGCCGCGGGCGGCCACAATGTCGTGGGCTACGTCCACGAGTTGCCGGGCGGACTCGTCCCAGCTGAATTCCGCCGCGCGGGCCACCGAGCGGCGCGAAACGTCCTGCCAGTGCTCCTCGTCCCGCAGTTTCTGCACGGCCGCGGCGAATTCGGTGGGGGAGTCGGGTGCGACATACGACGCGGCGTCGCCGCCCACTTCCCGGAAGATCGGAATGTCGCTGGCAATCACCGGCGTGCCCACGGACATGGCCTCCACCAACGGCAGCCCGTACCCTTCGGCGCGGGAGAGGCTTACCAAAGCGGTGGCCCGTTTGAGCAGGACCGCGTATTCGTCATCGGTGACGCCGTTGTGGAACACCACCTTGGCCCCGGCGGGGACCATGATCTCCAGTTCGGCACGCCGCTCCGGTGTGATCCTGCTCAGCAGATGCAGCGTGAAGTCGGGCAGCCCGGACATCCCGGCAACCAGCGTCTCCACGTTTTTGTAGGGCATGAACGAACCCATGTAGACCAGCGTATGGTCGGATCCCGCAGCTGGATCCCGCGGTTCCTGGGCCGGCTGCGGTGCGTTGCTGATGATCCGCACCGGCCGGCTGGTCAGCCTGTACTTGGCCATCAGTGCTTCAGTAGTCCTGCTGATGGTGGCCACGATGTCCGCGCGGTTCAAAAGGAGGCGCTGCGGCCAGAAGGCCTTGTGGTACATGCGCCACAGGATTCGCACCGGCGCCGGCAGGAATCCGGGCGGTGCGGGGTGCTCGTAGTAGATGAGATCGTGAAGGGTCAGGACCAGGCCATAGTTGCGTCCCCAGCTGCCCATGGTCTGCATCGGGCAGACCACCACGTCCGCGCCGAGCGGGTTGATTCTGCGGGCCACCAACAGCTCCGCCGGGGACAGCGGGCTGTTGATCAGCGTGTAGGGAACATCCGGGAGCAGGGCGAGTTGCCGGGTATCGCTGATCAGCATGGAGACGTCGGCGATCTTCGCCGTTGCTGCGATCAGGCTCGCGCCATAGCGGCTGATGCCGTCGTGGTGGTCGTTCCTGGTGAACCGGGCATCGATGACAATCTTCACGCGGAGTGGTCCTTAAGGAAGCTGCGGATGAAACCGGCGGCCGGTACGGGCGTTTCGTAGTGAATGAGGTGGCCGACGCCGGGAATGACTTTGAGCTCTCCGTCCGGCAGGAGCGCGGCGAGGCGGTGCTGGTCCGGCAGCGTGGCGATTTCGTCTCTTTCGCCCGCTATAAGGAGCACCGGCAGTGTCAGCTTGTCCGCAACCTCCGCCACGTGGGCGCTGACGGAGGCAGT
Organism: Pseudarthrobacter sp. 01T43; assembly: GCF_056398665.1. Lineage (NCBI taxonomy): Bacteria > Bacillati > Actinomycetota > Actinomycetes > Micrococcales > Micrococcaceae > Pseudarthrobacter > Pseudarthrobacter sp. 01T43. The sequence continues at coordinate 262,883 of NZ_JBFTPV010000002.1, forward strand.
GAATGACTGGAGGAGGCTTTCCCTGTCCGCGAAGGCACTGAAGTAGGCGTGGTGCTGGCGGTGGATGAAACGGCGGAGGTCCCGGTTGCCGGTTTTGGCCATGGCCTCGCTCATAACCCGGACGATCACCGGGTTGCGCAGCAGTGCCAGGCCCAGCGGGCGGGGGAGACGCGCGGCCAGCCGGTAATAGAGTACGGCGAGCTTGGTCATGATGCCCTTGGGGCCCTCCAAGGCAGGCGCGGCAATGGGATTGATGAGGATCAGCGGCGTGACTTTCCCTGGCTGCGCGGCGACAAAATGAGACGCGATGATGGAGCCGAAGGAGTGTCCCAGCAGCACGGTGTCGGGGCCCAGGCCCAGGGCAGCCATGAAGGAGCTGATGAAGGCGCCGTACTGTTCCACCGAATGTTCTCGGGCCACGAACGCGGCGGAGCTGCCGAAGCCCGGGAGGTCAGGCATGATGATCCGCATTTCCGGCAGCTGGTCGGCTACGCGGAGCAGGCCGTGGTGGTCGCCACGGAACCCATGGATAACCAGGATGGTGCGCGTTTCGGAGGTCGCCTGGACCGGTTCATACGTCCAGTACGCCACAGCGGTGCCGCCGAGTTCGATCTCTGCAGCCTGCGTGCGGGAGGCCAGCCCGGCGCTGAAGTAGGACGGCGCGGCGGATGACTGGTGGGCGGCGGTTTTCATGGATCCCGGTCCTAGTTGACGTTGTCAGGATGGGAGCCGGTGCGCTGGCCACGCTCAAGCTCCGCGAGGGCCGCCATGTCGCGGTCCGACAAGCTAAAGCCGAAGACGTCCAGGTTCTCCCGGATCCGGGCCTCCGAGCTCGCCTTGGGGATGGCAATGTTTCCCAGCTGGACATGCCACCGCAGGATGATCTGGGCGGGTGTCCGGCCATGTTCGGCGGCGAGGGCAAGCACCACGGGGTCCGCCAAAACGTGCCCGCGGCCCAACGGACTCCAGGCCTCCGTCAGGATTCCCAGGCCGCGGTGCTTTTCCCTGAGTTCCGCCTGCTGCAGCCAGGGGTGCAGTTCAATCTGGTTCACCGCCGGCACCACTTCGGCGGTTTCGAGCAGGCGGTCCAGGTGGGCCGGCTGGAAGTTGCAGACACCGATGGCGCGCACTTTTCCTTCGCGGTAGAGCGTTTCAAGGGCACGGTACGTTTCCGTGAAGAGGCCGCGGCGGGCACAGGGCCAGTGGATAAGGTACATGTCCACGTAGTCCAGGCCGAGGTTGACCATGGACGTATCAAACGCCCGCAGCGTTTTGTCATACCCCTGGTCGTCGTTCCAAACCTTCGTGGTGACAAAGACGTCCTCGCGCCGGAGCCCCGGCGAGGATTCGCCGGATCCGCCGCTCCCGCCGTCGGAATCAACCGCCGCGCCGAGGGCCCGTGCGACGCCGGCCTCGTTCCCGTACATGGCGGCAGTGTCGAAGTGGCGGTAGCCGGTGCCCAGGGCCATGGCCACCAGCGACGGCGCATCCGCCACCGGAACCTTGTAGAGCCCAAACCCCAACTGGTCGATCAGCACACCGTTGTTGAGACTAAGTCGGGGAGAAGGTTTCATAGGACTGACTTTACCCATTCGCCGGGGCCACGCCTTCAAAGCCCACCAGTCGGCGCGCGGTGGCTTCATCGAGAATCAGGTCAGTGGCGAGGCCTGCGGTGAGGGCACCGCGCAGGCCGTTAATCTTGGACGCCCCTGACACCACACAGATCCGGCGGCGGACCTGGCGCAACTGCGAGAGTGCAGGACCCGTGGAACGCTCGTTCAAAACGATGCCATCTGACGAGCCGTCCCGGCGGAAAAAGACCGTGGCGACGTCACCCACAACATCGGAATGGGCGAGCATCCTGAGGTCGTTTTCGTCCAGGTAGCCGCCCGCGTAGACATGGCTCGGATAATCGGCCTCTACGGATCCGACGCCGAAAATGGCGATGCTCATCCGGGCCTGCAGATCCAGGATGCGCTGCACGCTGCGCTCATTCCACATGGCAGCCGTGGTGGCCGCATGGTCAAAAAACGCAGGCACAGGAAACTGCTCTACCCGGGCCCCGTAGGCGCTGCCAAAGCGGCGCATAATGTCGCTCGCGTAGGTGATGCCGGTGGTGTGCATGTTTCCGGCGCCATTGAGCTGGACCACCACGGTGTCATGGGTGATTTTGCGGGTCAGGTGCCTGCTGACGGCGCTAAGCGTCGAGCCCCATGCGATGCCGAGGATTGCGTTGGAATCCACCAGGGGCCCGATGGTGCGCGCTGCCTGTAACGCTACGCGGTCCAGGGTTTCAGCCTCGTTGAGTGACTCCAGCACCGGTACAACGTGAACGTCCACGTTGTACTCCCGCCTGATCATGCTTTCGAGCTCCGGACCGGTGTCCAGTGGATTGCGGATCTGGATTTGGACCAGGCCCGTGTCCCTGGCTGCGGAAAGGAGCCTCGACACTGTGGACCGGGACGTCCGGAGCTCGCGGGCGATCGCGTCCATGGTCAGGTCCTGGAGGTAATACATTTGTGCAGCCCGCAGGGCGTCTGAGTGGCGGGAGGGCATCATTCGGCGTCCATACTGCACGTTTGTGCAAAGAGCTTGACTAGATTTTCCATTAGTTCAAAGAATAGTTGAAGAAGGGCGGCTGACCTGCGATGGTAGGCCCCAAGGACTAAACCCAAGGAGCATTTTTTGGGACTCAAGGACTCATCTGGCCATCCCGGCACCATGCCTGCGAAGTCGTCGGTGCCCCGCGCCTCGGCGAAGGCTCTGCGGGAGCGCCCGCAAGCCAAGGTGCTGATCATCGGCGGTGGAATCAACGGGGTGGGTACGTTCCGGGATCTTGCGCTCCAGGGTGTGGATGTTGCCCTGGTGGAACGCGGCGACTACTGCCAGGGCGCCAGCGGCGCATCCTCCCACATGATCCACGGCGGCATTCGCTACCTCGAAAACGGTGAGTTCCGCCTGGTCCGGGAGTCTGTGGTTGAGCGCAACCGCCTCCTGCGAATCGCCCCCCACTACGTCAAGCCGCTCCAGACCACGATTCCTATTTTCAGCACCTTCTCCGGCGTGCTGTCTGCCCCCTTGAGGTTCCTGACCCACAAACAGCAGGGCAAACCCAAGGAACGCGGTGCGTTCCTGATCAAACTGGGCCTGAGCCTGTATGACTCATTCTCCCGCGACGGGGGCACCGTGCCCCGGCACCAGTTCCGGGGCCGCAAGCGGGCGCTGGCGGAACTTCCACGCCTGCACCCCGGCATTAAATACGCGGCCACCTACTTTGACGCCTCGGTCCACAATCCCGAGCGTCTCACCCTGGACGTACTCCAGGACGGTGAAAAGGCCGGGCTGGTGAACGCAGGACCGGCAGGCAGCACGGCCCGGGCCAGCAACTATGTCTCGCTGCAGTCGATGGGCCCCGGGGTGCCTGCAGGAAACGGCAACACAGCCGGCAGCACCGTTCAGTTGCGGGACGAACTGACGGGGGAGCTCTTTGATTTCACCGCCGATGTCATCGTGAACACCACCGGGGCCTGGGTGGACCTGACTAACGAGGCGATGGGTGCAGCTTCCCGCTTTATGGGCGGAACCAAGGGCTCGCACATCGTGCTGGACCACCCGGACCTGCTCGAGGCCTGCAAGGGCCGGGAGATCTTCTTTGAACACACTGACGGCCGGATCGTCCTGATCTACCCCATGGGGGACAGGGTCCTGGTGGGCACCACCGACGTGGACGCCGACATGGCCCACGATGCGGTGTGCACGGACGGCGAGATCGACTACTTCCTTGAGCTGATCGGTCATGTTTTCCCTGACATACCCGTTGACCGGGGGCAGATCGTCTACACGTTCTCCGGCGTACGCCCGCTGCCCCGCCACGACGCAACCCAGCCGGGATTCGTTTCCCGGGACTACCGGATTGAACGGCACGCAGGCGGCCCGGACGCCGTCGTCTTTAGCCTTGTAGGCGGCAAGTGGACAACATTCCGGGCGCTGGCCGAGCACCTGGCCAACGACGTGCTTGCCGAACTGGGCATGGAGCGTCAGGTGTCGACGGCGAAGCTGGCCATCGGCGGCGGCGCCGGATTCCCGGCGGACGAGGCCGGTGTCCAGACCTGGATCAAGTCCCATGTCACCGCGGACCGTGGTGCCGACCGGACGGCACTCCTCCTGACCCGCTATGGCACCAGAGCCGAGGATGTCATCAGCTTCCTCGACGGGGGTCCCGACCGGCCGCTGCGCTCGACCCTCGAACTCAGCGTCCGCGAGCTTGAATTCATGGCCCTCCATGAGCAGATCGGACACCTTACCGATGTGCTCATCCGCCGGACCTCCCTCGCCTTCCGGGGGCTGGTCACCGGCGAGCTGCTCAATGAGGTGTCGGAGGTGATCGCCGGTCCGCTGGGCTGGGACGCCGCAGCACAGGCCCGGGAGATCCACCACGCCGAGGAGGTATTGGAGCGGTTCCACCGAATACAGGTCCACAGCCTGGTCGCCTAGCCGGCCGGCTGCAGCCCGAGCGTCAACGCGCTCCGGCTCAACGGTCCTTCAACCCGCGGGGGACCGAAAACAGAAAATAAGGAGTCAATGATGTCTCTTGGAATAGTTTTTCTTTCCGAAGTCTTCGGAACCGCGATGCTCACCCTGTTGGGTTGCGGCGTCGTGGCGAACGTGGCCCTGAAGGGGACGAAAGGTAACAGCGGCGGGTTCCTGATGGTCACTTGGGGGTGGGGCATCGCCGTCTTCTGCGGTGTCTTTGTTGCCGCCAAGTCGGGTGCTCACCTCAATCCCGCTGTGACCCTGGGCCTGCTGGTGAACGGCAAAGCTGAATTCGCCCCGGGGGTCAAAGTGGACGTGGCGTCCACGCTGACCTACTTCGGTGGCGAGCTGCTGGGTGCCTTCCTCGGTGCAGTCGTGTGCTGGCTGGCATACAAGCAGCACTTCGATGACGAGCCGGCGCAGGCCTCCAAACTCGGCGTTTTCTCCACCGGCCCTGCCATCCGCTCCAACCCGTGGAACCTGATCACGGAGATCATCGGCACCTTCGTCCTGGTCTTCGTGATCCTCACCCTGGGCGGAACCCCCTCCGGGCTGGGCCCGTTGGCTGTTGCCCTCCTGGTTGTCGGCATCGGCGTTTCACTGGGCGGTCCCACCGGCTACGCCATCAACCCTGCCCGCGACCTCGGCCCGCGTATTGCCCACGCCCTGCTGCCCATCAAGGGCAAAGGAAGCAGCGATTGGGCGTACTCGTGGATTCCGGTAGTAGGTCCGCTGGTGGGCGGAGCCCTGGGTGGAATCCTCGCCAAAGTTGTCCCCATCATCATCACCGCAGCATCCTGACCGGTCAGCTACCAAACCCTGCATACAGACAAGGACGTCACCATGAACCAGTACGTAATCGCCATCGACCAGGGCACCACCAGCTCCCGCGCCATCATCTTCGACCACAGCGGCAACATCGTTTCCTCCGGGCAGATGGAGCACGAACAGATATTCCCGCAGGCCGGCTGGGTGGAGCACAACCCCGCCGAAATCTGGAACAACACCCGCGAGGTCATCGGTTCTGCGCTCTCAAAGGCGAACCTGACGCGTCACGACATTGCCGCCGTCGGAATTACCAACCAGCGCGAGACTGCCGTGGTGTGGGACAAGACCACCGGTGAACCTGTATACAACGCCATTGTCTGGCAGGACACCCGCACGCAGAACATCGTCGATGAGCTGGCAAAGGACGGCGGCCCCGAGCGCTTCAAGCAGAAGGTGGGATTGCCACTCGCCACGTACTTCTCCGGCACCAAAATCAAGTGGATCCTGGACAACGTCGATGGCGCCAGGGCCAAGGCAGAGGCAGGTGACCTGGTCTTCGGCAACACGGACTCGTGGGTGCTCTGGAACCTGACCGGCGGGGTGGACGGCGGAGTCCATGTCACGGACGTCACCAACGCCTCCCGCACCCTGTTTATGGACCTCGACACCCTGACCTGGGATGAGGAAATTTTAGGGATCTTCGGGGTCCCGTTGAGCATGATGCCGGTCATCAAGTCCTCCTCCGAGGTTTACGGCACGGTACATACCTCCCAGTTGCTCCGCGAAGTCCCCGTCGCCGGCATCCTCGGTGACCAGCAGGCGGCCACGTTTGGCCAGGCGGCTTTCGAGGCCGGCGAAGCAAAGAACACCTACGGCACCGGCTGCTTCCTGATCTTCAATACGGGCGAAGAGATCGTCCACTCGAAGAACGGCCTGCTCACCACGGTCGGTTACAAGCTCGGTGATGCCCCGACGCACTATGCGCTGGAGGGCTCCATTGCCGTCACCGGATCCCTGATTCAATGGCTGCGGGACAACCTGGGCATGATCAGCAGCGCCCCGGAGGTGGAGACGCTGGCGGCATCTGTCAAGGACAACGGCGGCGTGTATATTGTGCCGGCGTTCTCCGGGCTCTTCGCTCCCTACTGGCGCTCGGATGCCCGCGGCGCCATCGTGGGCCTTACCCGGTTCGTCAACAAGAGCCACATCGCCCGCGCCGCTCTGGAAGCCACCGCGTTCCAGACGCGTGAAGTGCTGGACGCAGTCAACGCGGACTCGGGCGTGCCGCTCACCGAGCTGAAGGTCGACGGCGGCATGGTGGCCAACGACGCCCTGATGCAGTTCCAGGCGGACATCCTGGGCGTACCGGTCATTCGGCCCAAGGTGGTCGAGACCACCGCCCTGGGTGCGGCCTACGCCGCCGGCCTCGCCGTCGGATTCTGGAAGGACCTCGGCGAGCTGTCGGCCAACTGGTCCGAAGACAAGCGGTGGGAACCGCGGATGGACCAGGCCGAGCAGGACCGCCAGATGCGGCTGTGGAAGAAGGCAGTGACGAAGTCCATGGACTGGGTCGACGAGGACGTGAAGTAGGCCGGAGACCCCGAAAGGGGCCGGTGACTCCCGCCCGCCCGCTTCGCGGTGCCCACCACACCATGGCGGGGAGTCACCGGCCCCTTTCTCTTCGTGTCCGGCCATTCAGCCGCTCGGGGCGACTTGCGCTTAGGTGGAAGGGCGGGTGCGCTAAAGTAGTCCTATGCGTGCGATCCTTCTGCTTAGCTAGCCGCCCGGTATCCGGAATCAACCGGACAGCCGAGCGGCCGCCCCTCCCTGGAGAGGGGCTTTTGTGTGTCCGGGCAAGATTGCCGGGCCGGCAGCAGAGGGGATCAGAGAAGTTGTGGCAGCACAGATGCCGCAACAGAACAGAAGAGGGCAGCAGTGAGCGTTCAGCCGGAGACAGAGACCGGAACACCAGCAGTGGCGGCGGAAACACCCGAAGAGGGTGCCTACAGCTTCGCGGCGATGGAGGCCAGGTGGCCGCAGGTGTGGGAAGACCTCAAGGTCTTCACCCCCGTTGATGACGGCTCCCGCGAGCGCCGCTATGTGCTTGACATGTTTCCCTACCCCTCCGGCGACCTCCACATGGGCCATGCTGAGGCGTTTGCCATGGGCGACGTTGTGGCACGGTACCTCCGCCAGCAGGGTTTCGACGTCCTGCACCCGATCGGCTGGGACTCCTTCGGCCTGCCGGCAGAAAACGCCGCCATCAAGCGCAACGCCCACCCCAGCGAGTGGACCTACGCCAACATCGAAACCCAGGCGGCGTCTTTCAAGCGTTACGCCATCTCAGCGGACTGGTCCCGGCGCGTTCACACCTCAGACCCCGAGTACTACCGCTGGACCCAGTGGCTGTTCAAGCGCTTCTACGAGCGCGGCCTGGCTTACCGCAAGGATTCGCCAGTCAACTGGTGCCCGAAGGACCAGACTGTGCTTGCCAATGAACAGGTCGTCAACGGTGCCTGTGAACGTTGCGGGACCCCGGTCACCAAGAAGTCCCTGAACCAGTGGTACTTCAAGATCACCGAGTACGCTGACCGGCTGCTGGAAGACATGGATGAACTGCGCGGGCACTGGCCTGAGCGTGTGCTGGCCATGCAGAAAAACTGGATTGGGCGTTCCGAAGGTGCGCACGTCAACTTCGTGATCGAGGCCGAGGGCGGCAAGCCCGCCAAGGACGTCACCGTCTTCACCACCCGCCCGGACACCCTCTACGGGGCAACATTCTTCGTGGTCGCCGCCGACGCGCCGATCGCCGTCGATCTCGTCACGGACGAGCACGCCGCCGCACTGGACACGTACCGCGAGCAGGTCAAGGCCCTGAGCGAAATCGAACGCCAGTCCACCGAACGCGAAAAGACGGGAGTCTTCACCGGACGGTACGCGGTCAACCCGCTGAACGGGGAGAAACTGCCGGTCTGGGCCGCGGACTACGTGCTGGCCGATTACGGCACCGGCGCCATCATGGCAGTCCCGGCGCACGACCAGCGCGACCTTGACTTCGCTAGGACGTTCGGCCTTCCCGTCCGTGCCGTACTGGACACCGGCGAGGACGATCCTGCCGTTTCCGGCAAGGCCACGGCAGGGGAGGGCACCCTGATTAACTCGGGTGTGCTGGACGGCCTGCCGAAGGCACAGGCCATCCCCGCCGCCATCGAGATTCTGGAAAAGCAGGGCACGGGCGAGAAGTTCGTCAACTTCCGCCTCCGTGACTGGCTCCTGAGCCGCCAGCGGTTCTGGGGCACCCCCATTCCCATCATTCACTGCCCTGCGTGCGGTGAAGTTCCCGTCCCGGACGAGCAGCTTCCCGTGACCCTGCCTGCCGACCTGCGCGGCGAGGACCTGTCCCCGAAGGGCACGTCGCCGCTTGCTGCAGCCGAGGCCTGGGTGAACGTGGAATGCCCCAACTGCCACGGGCCGGCGAAGCGCGATACCGACACCATGGACACGTTTGTGGATTCGTCCTGGTACTTCCTGCGCTTCGTTTCACCGCAGTACACCGAGGGCCCCTTCGATCCGGCGAAGATCAACGAGTGGATGCCGGTGGGCCAGTACGTGGGCGGCGTGGAGCACGCCATCCTGCACCTGCTGTACGCGCGCTTCTTCACCAAGGTCATCCACGACCTCGGCATGATCGACGCCGACGAGCCGTTCAGCGCGCTGCTGAACCAGGGACAGGTCCTCAACGGGGGCAAGGCGATGAGCAAGTCGCTGGGCAATGGCGTGGACCTCGGCGAACAGCTCGACAAATACGGCGTGGACGCTGTCCGCCTGACCATGATCTTCGCCTCCCCGCCGGAGGACGACGTGGACTGGGCGGACGTTTCGCCGTCGGGATCCGCGAAGTTCCTCGCCCGCGCTTGGCGACTGGCGCAGGATGTCAGCAGCGAGCCCGGAACTGACGCCGCTTCCGGTGACCGCGCACTGCGGTCCGTGACGCACCGGACCATCGCCGACGCGGCGGCTTTGCTGGATAACAACAAGTTCAATGTGGTGGTGGCCAAGCTGATGGAGCTGGTCAACGCGACCCGCAAGACTATAGATGCGGCTGGGGGTGCCGGCGGCGCCGACCCCGCCGTCCGCGAGGCAGCGGAAGCCGTCGCGGTCATCCTGAGCCTCTTTGCGCCTTATACCGCCGAGGACATGTGGAACGTCCTGGGCCACCCGGCCTCGGTGGCGAACGCCGGCTGGCCTGCCCATGACGAAGCGCTGCTGGTCCAGGAGACCGTCACCGCTGTGGTCCAGGTGCAGGGCAAGGTGCGCGACAGGCTCGAAGTGTCCCCGGACATCAGCGAGGACGAGCTGCGCGAACTGGCCCTGGCCAGCGAAAACGTCCAGCGTGCCATGGACGGCCGCGGCATCCGCACGGTGATCGTGCGGGCGCCTAAACTGGTGAACATCGTCCCGGCCTAGCCGGGCACCGGCCGTCCGGTCCATCCGACGGCCGGTCTGACATCAGGAGGCAAGTTGCCCGACCGTGACGCCGCAGCATGGCTCTGGCTCCGGGAGCGCATCGCTGCCCTCCGCCCTGCGGCGCGGCCGGCCGCGCCCACCGAGGTGGCCGCCGCCGTCGTCCGTACCGCTGTGGTGACGGACTCCGCGTCCGCGCTGCCGGCGGAGTGGGTGGGGGCCTGCGCCTCCGACGGTCTGCTGACCGTGATCCCGATGCCCGTGATGGTGGGCGAAGAGATCTACGGTGAGGGCGAAGACGACATCACCGAGACCATTGCCCTGGCACTCGCGGGCGGAAAATCCGTTAAGACTTCCCGCCCGTCACCTGGCCAATTTGAACAGGCCTTCCTTGCCGCTGAACGCGGCGGATACGAGGCGGTCGTCAGTATCCACATCTCCGGAGGCCTCTCCGGCACGGCGGACGCTGCCCGGCTTGCGGCGGGCCGGGTCACCATCCCCGTGGAGGTTGTGGACTCCGGAACTGTGGGCATGGCGCTGGGGATGGCCGTCCAAACTGCCGTTGCCGCCGCGGCGGCGGGGCTGGAGGCCGCCGCGGTCAGCGCCGCCGCGACGGCCCAACTGGCACGGACCAGGGTCTACTTTTACGTTCCCAGCCTGGAGCAGCTCCGCCGGGGCGGACGGATCGGCGCGGCCGCCTCGCTGCTGGGGACGATGTTCGCCATCAAGCCGATCCTGGCGGTGGACAGCGGGAAAATTGTACCGCTGGAAAAGGTCAGGTCAGCCGCCAAAGCCATCGCCCGGCTCGAGGAAATTGCCGCGGCGGACGCCGCGTCCCGTCCGGACGGCCTGGCCCGGCTGGCTGTCCACCATTTCGGGAACCCGTCTGAGGCGGAGGGGCTGGCGTCGAGGCTTGCCGCGGCCCTCCCCGGCTGTCCGCCGGCGCAGATCAGCTCCCTGCCAGCCGTCCTGGCCGCCCACGCCGGCCTGGGCGTGCTGGCTGTCATCGTAGGAGAAAGTGCCCCACCTCCAGTGGAGCCCGAACTGCTTTCCACATAGGGTAGGCCCGGGCTGTCACCAGCGGTCTTGAATCCCTAGCGTTGGGAGCATGTCACGCCGGGATGCTGGAGCACGCCAGTCGGCGCGGCATGCCCGGGAGAGGCTACATGCCAGCCTGGGTGGCAGCGCGGGGCTCCTGACCGACGAGGACGGGAAGGCCTTCGAATACGCAGACTGCGCGCAGCCATGCGAGGCGGGTGTTCCTGAATCCGGCGGCGGGGATGCGCTCACGGCGGGTCCTGCACTGAGGTGGCGTGTTGGCTTGCCTGTAGCCCTTTTCATTGCTGTCCTCGCGGTGCTGGGCGGTGCCTGGTTCTGGGGACAGGTTGCTGCAGGGCAGCCGGAAGTGGTCCCGCTCAGCGATGTGTCGCCTCCACAGAGTGGAGCTGGTGGTGATGGCGAAACCCCGGCGCCGGGTACGGACCGTGCAGGGTCTCCGGAGAATCCCCGGACCGGTATGGTCGTCATCCATGTGGCCGGTGCCGTGGCCGTGCCCGGAGTGGTGCAATTGCCAGCAGGCAGCCGAGTGCACCAAGCTATTGCTGAGGCTGGCGGCGCCACGCCGTCAGCGGACCTCAACCGGCTCAACCTTGCCGCCGTGCTGGCGGACGGACAGAAACTGTATGTACCCGTGCCCGGTGAGAGCACCCCCGTTGAACTGCCGGGCAGCCCAGCAGCAGGGCAGGCTTCCGGCGCCGCGGCCGGCAGCGCCGGTGCAGGGAAAGTCAACCTGAATACGGCCAGCGTCGAAGAACTGGACGCCCTGCCGAAAGTGGGCCCTGTGCTGGCGCAGCGGATCGTGGACTGGCGCAAGGAGCACGGGCCGTTCAAGTCCGTCGAGGAGCTCGACGCCGTGGACGGCGTGGGACCCAAGATGCTTGAGACTCTCCTCCCGCTGGTGGGCATCTGAGATGGCGGGGCGAAGCCCCTGGAGTCGCTTTGTCGACTCGGCAGTGCAGAAGTCGGCAGTCCAGGAGCCGGGAGTTCCGGAATCTGCCGGAGGGCACGGTGTGGTGCAGCCTTCCGCGGTACGTCGGCAGAGCGCCATGCTGGCCGAGTATGTCAGGAAGAGGCTGCGTGGCCGGGACCAGGAGACCGCACCGGCCGAAAAGCCCCGCCGGCGGACGGACGTCAGGCTGGCGCTGCCTGCGCTGCTTGTCTGGGGCGCCGCAGTGGCCGGAGCCTGGCTGACCCCTGCAATGCTGGCGTTGCTGTGCAGCGGATTGCTGGTGCTGGCAGTCCTCCTGCTGGCCCGGGCGGCACGCGGCAGGAAACTCCTTGCGCATCGCAGGAGCTTCCTGACCACCACGGCCGTCGCGTTGGTGCTGGCCGCAACCGCAGCGGCGAACTCTGCGGTGTCTTCCTCGCAGCGCCACCATGGACCGCTCGCGGAAGCGGCCGCAGCGGGGAAGCCGGTGGTCGCCGTTCTGGAAGTTGCCGGCCCCGCGCGCGCCCTGACGCTCCCGGGACAGGCAGGGCCGCCCGAACGGTGGTCGGTGGATGCCCGGACGGAAGAAGTCACTGTCAGCGGCAACGTCATCCGCACCCGGGCCGAGGTTGTAGTGATGGGCGGCCGCGGCTGGGACAACGTGGTTCCGGGGCAACGGGTCCGGACCGCCGGTAAGCTGAGGCCGCCTGAGCCGGGCCAACAGGAGACCGCCATTCTGGCAGCGTCGATGGAACCCGGCGCCGCTGCCGCCGACGGTGTTGGAGCCGATGCCGCCCCGGCCGGGGAGGTGATGGCCAAGGACCTCAGGGGAAGGTATGTGGCCGCAGCATCGTTCTTGGCGGCCGATCCCCGCGGGCTCCTGCCGGGCATGGTCACCGGTGACACGTCGGCGCTGGACGAAGGACTCAACACAGCAATGAAGACAGTGGGCATGACCCATTTGACTGCAGTGAGCGGGGCCAACTGCAGCCTCGTCCTGGGCGCCCTCCTGATGGCGGCGCGCAGCCTGAGGCTCCCCAGGATCGCTGCGGGCGCCATGGCACTGGCCGGCCTGGGGATGTTTGTGGTGCTCGTTGGCCCTGATGCCAGCGTCCTCCGTGCAGCTTTGATGGGTTCCATCGCCATTGCCTCGCTGGCTGGTGGCCGCATGGGCCGGGGACTCAGCTTCCTCTGCCTTGCTGTGATGGGCTTGTTGCTGATCGATCCGGGCCTTGCAACCAGCTTCGGCTTTGTGCTTTCGGTGCTTGCGACGCTGGGAATCATTGTCCTCGGGTCACGGATAGTTGACTGGATCCCTGCAATCGTTCCTCGCTGGGCAGCAGCTGCCTTGGCTGTGCCGCTCTCGGCGCAGCTGCTGTGCGGCCCTGTCATTGTGCTGCTGCAGCCCCAGTTCTCGACTTACTCCTTGCTGGCGAATATGGCAGCAGCCCCGCTGGTGGCGCCGGTCACGCTGCTGGGAACGGCTGCCGTGCCATTAGTGGCATGGGTGCCTTGGCTGGCGACCGTCCTGATCGCCATCGCGGGAACATTCAGTGCGGGCGTAGCCGGCACCGCCCGGACCGCTGCAGGGCTGCCTGGGGCTTCCTTGCCCTGGCCCGAAGGAACGTTCGGCGTCCTGACGATGGTGCTGTTGTCCGGGCTTACTCTCGCCGCGGTTTGGGGCGCCGTGCGGCCACGTCAACTGCTGCGGCTGGTCGTGGGGCTGCACGCCCGGACCGTCTCCTTGCTGGACTCCGCCGACAGCCACCTGCGGGCTTTGACAAAGCGTTCCAGACAACACGAACCAAGGAAACGCCGCCGAACGTTGCCTCCCGGCGGGACGTAGGCCCGCCCAGGATCAGCCCCGGTAACCTGAGTGATGAAGTCTGGGTTGATTTTCGGGTGCGCACTGAAAGTCGCATCCGCAGCCCGAGCCAGGCAGTCCCTGGTTGGGACAATGAACTTTCACTCTGTTGTGCTCTGAAAGCGAGATACCATGGCTGATCTCCCCCCGGGCTTGCCGCCGATTTTGGTTGACGGACTCGGCCGCGCCAGCATCCGCTCCATTCAAGTCCTGACCGTGGCTGCCCTGGGCTGGACAATCATCTGGACCCTCACACGGGTACCCCTGGTCTTGATCCCGGTGACGATCGCGCTGATCCTCGCCTCCGCCATCTCACCGCTGGTGCGCTGGCTGGCAGGACATCGATGGCCACGGGCCCTCGCAGTGCTCACCGCTTTCATTGGGATCCTCGCTGTTTTTGGCGGGATCATCACGGGCATTGTGTTCCTTGTCCGCGCGCAGTCAAAGGACCTCACTGCCAAAGCGATCGCCGGCATCGATCGCCTTCACGAATTCCTGAACGCGGGGCCCATACCGGTCAGCGACGCTCAGATCAACGCCACACGGGACTCTGTCCAGCACTTCTTCACCTCCAGCTCGTTCGGTACGGAGGCGCTCACAGGGGCACGTACCCTGGGCGAGATCTTGGCAGGTATGGTCCTGATGGCCGTGATCTTGTTCTTCTTCCTCAAAGACGGCGACAAAATCCGGAACTTCCTCATCGGTTTCCTCCCGGCTACGCGCCGCGCAAAAGCGCACGAGGCAGCCGACCGGAGCGCAGTCGTCTTGGGCGGCTACGTCCGGGGAACGGCTATTGTCGCCGCCACTGATGGGCTCATCGTTGGAGTTGCGCTGGCCATACTGGGTGTTCCGCTGGCATTACCGTTGGGTGTATTCGTCTTCATCGGCGGTTTCATCCCCATCGTGGGGGCCACGGCGGCAGGCACGCTGGCCGTCGCCGTCGCCCTCATCTCGAATGGGCCAGTGACGGCCTTGATCGTCCTTGCCGTGGTCATCGGCGCTAACCAGCTCGAACACCATTTCCTGCAACCGGTCCTGATGGGCAAAGTCCTGAGCATTCACGGGTTGGCGATCCTGCTGGCCCTGGCAGCAGGCACCATGACCGCCGGTATTATTGGCGCGCTGCTGGCAGTCCCCGTCACCGCTGTCGGATGGACCATTTTCAAAACACTCTCCGGGCCGGAACCTCACACCGGGCCGCCCACACAGCTCCTGGAACGGGCCAAGGACTAACGCACGGCCGGGCCTGTCATGCCGGAACTGCCAGTCATGACGAATGCTGCGCGATTCCCGGCTTGCTTGTGGGGGCTGGGCCTTCGCGGCTTGGAGGCGGGGGTTCGCCATGGCAGGCTTAGACACTGCACCAGAATCTCCGGGAGGGATCCACCATGGCAGCAGCCCAGACCACACGAACCAGGACAACGCCGTCGAATGTTGCCTCGTGGCGGGACGTGAGCCCCGCCGGAGTCGTCCTGGTGGGCGGACCCGAAGAATACCTCGGCATCCGCGCCATGGAGCACATCCGCACACAGGTGAGGGCGGCGTTTCCCGACGTTGAGATCAGCCGCCTGACGGCCGGCAGTTACGAGGCGGGCACCCTCGCCATGAATGTCAGCCCGTCCCTCTTCGGCGAACATAAACTCATCGAAGTCGAGGGCGTTGAAAGCATGAACGACGCCTTCCTCGCCGACGCCCTCGCGTACCTGTCCCACCCTGAACCGGATGCGGTCCTCGTCCTGCGGCACGCCGGGGGAGTCCGCGGCAAGAAACTCCTGGATGCAGTCAAGGCTGGAGGCTGGCCGGTGGTTGACTGCCAGCCCCTGAAGAAGGACGCGGACAAGTCCGCGTTCGTGGCGGCAGAGTTCCGGATCGCCGGCCGGAAGATCACCTCTGACGGGGTGCAGACTCTGGTCAACGCCGTCGGCGCCAACCTCTCTGAACTGGCTGCAGCCTGCAGCCAGTTGATCGCAGATGCCACGGGAGCGGTAACTCCGGAACTGGTGGACCGTTACTACGGCGGCAGGATCGAAGCCACGGCATTCAAGGTTGCCGATGCCGCCATGGCCGGTAACGGTCCTCTTGCCCTGTCCACACTCCGCCATGCCCTGGCCACCGGAGCTGACCCGGTTCCGCTGGTTGCCGCGCTGGCAGCAAAGCTGCGGACGTTAGCCAAAGTGGCCGGCGCCCAAGGATCATCGGCGCAGATAGCCCGGGAGCTGGGCATGCAGCCCTGGCTGGTGGAGCAGGCACAGCGGGACGTTCGCCGCTGGACCCCGGATGGCCTGGTCCGCGCCATCCAGGCCACCGCAGAGGCCGACGCACAGGTGAAGGGTCTTTCGCGTGATCCTGTTTATGCCGTTGAACACGCGGTGACCGTCATCGCCACGTCCGCGCACCGCCACTGACACGGGGTCGGTAAGGGGGTTCTCGCTCCAGAGCAGAGACTTAAAGAGTTGTGGCCGGCACCCATCGGGTGCCGGCCACAATCATCAGTTCAAATGAACTGGAAACCTTACAGTGCGTTGACCTTCTTGGAGATCGCCGACTTGCGGTTCGCTGCGTTGTTCTTGTGCAGAACACCCTTGCTGACAGCCTTGTCCAGCTTGCGGCTGGCGGCAACCAGGGCAGCAGCAGCTGCATCCTTGTCAGTGGACTCAACGGCGGTGTTGACGGCGCGGATGGCCGTCTTCAGCTCAGACTTGACTGCGTTGTTGCGCAGGCGGGCCTTCTCGTTGGTGAGGATGCGCTTTTTCTGGGACTTGATATTAGCCACGTGTGAACTCTCTTTTTAATGCGGAAATGGTCTAGAGGGCTTTCAAGTTGGCCATTGACTGAGCGGCGTGGGGATACCTATGGCGACCAACCATGAGTGGCCGTCGACCTGCACGGACACACAGCTATAAAGAATAGCAGAACCGCTGGTGGCTGGCCATTTAGGCAGGGTCTTTGCAAAGTCCCGGTGATGCTCGGTGTCGTGTCCCGCCCCGCGTGGCGGCTTTTAATCGCAGAGAACTCCTGTTAATCCGGTGTTTACCACAACGCCGTCGACAGGAGTTCTCCGATGCCATCTTCCCTCACGAGCCTGCTGGAAAGCCATTCGACAGGCGGCCCGGACTACGGACAAATCGATGTTCAGGCGCTACGGGCCGCGCTCGGGCAGGTTCCGGACCCGCGAGCCAGACGCGGGGTGAGGTACCCGTTCACTGACCTGCTGCTGGTGCTGGTCGGCGCGGTGTTCTCCGGGGCGAAGACTTTGACCATGATCGTGGAATGGGCCCGGCATGCCGCGGATTCCGGCACGCTGTTCGCGTCGGGAAAGATTCCGTCCCTGGCCACGATCCACCGCGTGGCCGCCGGTATGGACGCCGAAGCACTCGACACCGCCGTGAGTGCCTGGACACGCGCCCGGGTCCTCCGGCGTGGTGCCCGGCCGGTGATCGCGGTAGATGGCAAGGAAGCCCGGGGAGCCAAGAACGGCGGCGGCGCCAGGGTCTTCCTCATGGCCGCCCTGGACCACCGCTCAGGCACCGTCATCGGGCAGGAATCCATCGGAGAGAAAACCAACGAGATCCCACACTTCGTCACCCTGATGGACAGGCTCGGTGACCTCAACGGCGCCGTGATCACCGCCGACGCCCTCCACACCCAATCAGCTCACGCCAAGGACCTGCACGCCCGCGGAGCCCACTACGTCTTCACCGTCAAGACCAACCAGGCACGCCTGCGGACAAGGATCAGCACCCAGACCTGGTCAACCCGAAAACCCGCCTACATCCAACGCGAGAAAGCCCACGGCCGCACCACCGTCTGGTCAGCGACCGCCCAGCGAGCCCAGGAATGGATCGGATTCCCGCACGCGGCCCAAACCGTCCGCCTGACCAGAGACCGACACAACCACACGACCGGAGAAAAGTCCCGAGAACACGTCTTCGTCATCACCTCACTGCCGCCCGGACAAGCCACAGCGGCCGACATCGCCGAAGACATCCGCGGACACTGGAGCATCGAAAACCGCCTGCACTGGGTCCGGGACACCGCCTACAGCGAGGACACCTCACAAATCCGAACCGGCAACGCCGCCCACGTCATGGCCACCCTGCGAAACCTCGCCATCAGCATCCACCGCCTCGCCGGCACTACCAACATCACCTCAGCACTCCGGGCAGCCATGCGCGACCCGCGGATCGCCCGAAATCTCACCGGACTTTGAAAAGACCCTGCCATTTAGGCGGGCTACTTCCAGCTGTGTCGCCGGCGTAGCTCCGCAGCCACCAGATCGAAGCGCGTCCGGTCCAGGACTGCACCTTCGCGCCGAATGGCGTCCGGGGCGATCTGAAGGATCCGGCTGAGGTTGGCTTCGCTGGGCCGCTGCTGCCGGTCCCACGCGCCGGTACCGATGTCCACGTAGTGGCCGGCGCGGTGACCGTCCTGGTCGTGGTCCTTGCTGGTGAGCATCACTGCGAGCAGGTGCCGCCCGCTCTTGCCGACCAGCAGGACGGGCCGGTCCTTGCCCCGTGAGTGGTCCTCCTCGTACGGGACCCAGGCCCACACGATCTCGCCGGGATCGGGGCTGCCGTCGGGCTGCGGGGCATAGCGGATGGCCGAGACACCCTGAAAGTCCCCGGGATAGGCGGTGGACATGGCAGATGGTGCGGGCGGCGATTGGCGGGGATTCCCCAGGGAATGCTGTCGCGCTGGCGCTGCTGCCCCGGACCGTATCTTTTGCAGCACCCTGATGGATGTCCGGACGGCGTTGGCCAGTGAGCGGAAGTTGATAGGCATGGGGAAAACAATATCGCCGGGCAGTCCCGCATGTTTGCCGCAGGATGCAGTGCGTTGCCCCCGGACGTGGGACACTGGAGGTTCAAAATGTGCGGTCCGGCCGCAGGGTGCCTTTTGTGCGTCCTGGTGGCGGCCGCGTGACTGCCAACAGTAAGGACCCTGCGTGTCTCCCATGGCCCGCACCGCCCCGGTGCCCGCCGCGACAGATCCGGCCATCATTCGGAATTTCTGCATCATCGCGCACATTGACCACGGCAAGTCCACTTTGGCCGACCGCATGTTGCAGTTGACCGGGGTGGTTCAGCCCCGCGATATGAAGGCCCAGTACCTGGATCGCATGGACATCGAACGCGAGCGCGGCATCACCATCAAGTCCCAGGCCGTTCGTATGCCGTGGGAACTCGATGGCAGCAGTTACGCCTTGAACATGATCGATACTCCTGGCCACGTGGATTTCACGTACGAGGTCTCCCGTTCGCTGGCGGCCTGCGAGGGCGCGGTCCTGCTGGTGGATGCTGCCCAGGGGATTGAGGCACAGACCCTCGCCAACCTCTACCTGGCGATGGAAAACAACCTCACTATCATTCCGGTCCTGAACAAGATCGACCTCCCGGCAGCGCAGCCTGAAAAGTACGCGGCAGAGCTGGCCAACCTGATTGGCGGTGATCCTGAGGACGTTCTCCGCGTCTCGGGCAAGACCGGCATGGGCGTCGAGGCACTGCTGGACAAGATTGTCCGCGATCTGCCCGCCCCCGTTGGCGACCCCAACGCTCCCGCGCGTGCCATGATTTTCGACTCGGTCTACGACACCTACCGCGGCGTGGTCACCTACGTCCGGGTGGTTGACGGCATGCTGCACCCCCGCGAACGCATCCAGATGATGTCCACCCGCGCCACGCACGAACTCCTTGAGATCGGGGTGAGCTCCCCGGAGCCCACCCCCTCCAAGGGCCTTGGTGTGGGCGAGGTCGGGTACCTCATCACTGGGGTGAAGGACGTGCGCCTGTCCAAGGTCGGCGATACCGTCACCAACCTCGCCAAGCCTGCCGCCAAGTCGCTGCCGGGCTATGCCGACGCCAAGCCCATGGTCTTCTCCGGCCTGTATCCTCTGGACGGCACGGACTACCCAGTGCTCCGTGATGCGCTGGAGAAGCTGATGCTCAACGACGCCGCGTTGGTGTACGAGCCCGAAACATCAGCGGCGCTGGGCTTCGGGTTCCGCGTGGGCTTCCTCGGCCTGCTGCACCTGGAAATCACCCGCGAACGCCTCGAACGCGAGTACAACCTGGACCTGATCTCCACCGCTCCCAACGTGGAATACGAGGTGACGCTGGAGGACAAGAAGGTGGTCCATGTGACCAACCCCAGCGAATACCCCTCCGGCAAGATCGCCGAGGTCCGCGAGCCGATGGTGTCCGCCACCATCCTCGCGCCAAACGAATTTGTTGGCGCCATCATGGAACTTTGCCAGAGCCGGCGCGGCGTGTTGGGTGGCATGGACTACCTCTCCGAGGACCGGGTGGAGATCCGTTACCGCCTGCCGCTTGCCGAAATCGTCTTCGACTTCTTTGACATCCTTAAGTCCAAGACCCGCGGCTACGGCTCGCTGGACTGGAAGGCCGACGGCGAGCAGGTAGCCGATCTGGTCAAGGTGGACATCATGCTCCAGGGCGAACAGGTGGACGCGTTCTCTGCCATCACCCACCGTGACAAGGCCTATTCCTACGGCGTCATGATGACCACCAAGCTGCGTGAACTCATCCCGCGCCAGCAGTTCGAGGTGCCCATTCAGGCCGCCATCGGCTCGCGAATCATTGCCCGCGAAAGCATCCGGGCAATCCGCAAGGACGTTCTGGCCAAGTGCTACGGCGGTGACATTTCGCGTAAGCGCAAACTTCTGGAAAAGCAGAAGGAAGGCAAGAAGCGCATGAAGATGGTGGGAACGGTGGAGGTGCCGCAGGAGGCGTTCATCGCCGCCCTCACCACCGACGAATCAAAGGACAAGGCCAAGAAGAAGTGACCCACGCGCAGTGGGGGACCCGCTGATGCCCAGCGTTCTTCCCCTTGGTGATCCGGCGCCGTCGGACGGTCTGCTGCCTGCCCAGGCGGCAGACGGTGCGGCGGCCCGGAACTTTGGGCTGTACGTGCACATCCCGTTCTGCGCGGTCCGGTGCGGTTATTGCGATTTCAACACCTACACGGCCACGGAACTCGGCGGCGGCGCGTCCCAGGACGCCTACGCCGGGACCGCCATCTCCGAGATCAGGATGGCCACCCGCGTCCTGACCGAATCCGGGCTGCCGGCGAGGCCCCTGAGTACGCTCTTCTTCGGCGGCGGGACCCCGACGCTCCTCCCGGCCGAGGACCTTGCGCGGATCCTGAGCGCCGCCGTCGCGGAATGGGGCCTGGAAGAAGGCGCCGAAGTCACCACCGAAGCGAACCCGGATTCGGTCACCCCCGAATCGCTGGCGCTGTTGAAGAGCGCCGGATTTACCCGGGTTTCGTTCGGCATGCAGTCGGCAGTTCCCCATGTCCTGAAGGTCCTGGACCGCACCCACACACCCAGCAGGGTTCCCCAGGTGGTGCAGTGGGCCCGTGAGGCAGGACTGGCCGTGAGCCTGGACCTGATCTACGGCACGCCGGGGGAGTCACTCGACGACTGGCGGTTTTCCCTGGAGACTGCCTTGTCCTATGAGCCTGACCACATCAGCGCCTATGCGCTGATCGTGGAGGACGGCACCAAACTCGCCGCCCAGATCCGCCGCGGCGAAGTTCCGGGAATCGACGACGACGACCACGCCGACAAGTACGAACTCGCCGACCAGCTCATCGGCGAAGCGGGACTCAGCTGGTATGAGGTGAGTAACTGGTCGCGGACGCCGGAGCAGGCTTGCCGGCATAATCTCGCCTACTGGCGCGGGGACGATTGGTGGGGCATCGGCCCGGGCGCACACTCGCATGTGGGCGGCGTGCGCTGGTGGAACGTCAAGCACCCCACCGCCTACGCGGGGCGGCTCGCCCAGGGGCTCTCGCCGGCTGCGGGCAGGGAAACGCTCGACGCCGATACCCGCGAGGTGGAGCGCGTGATGCTTGAGGCCCGGCTTGTGTCGGGGCTGGCAACGTCATCGCTGGGTGAGTACGGACGCCTTGCCGTGGCCGGGCTGATGGCCGAGGGTCTCGTGGACGCGCCCGCTGCCATCAAGGGAACATTGGTGCTGACCCTGAAGGGCCGCCTGCTGGCGGACGCCGTGGTCCGGAGAATCCTGCCGGACTAACGCTTAAGGCCAGCAACCGTGGGCCCACGCCCGCCGGGTCCCCTGGCCGAGCCTGCGAGGCTAGGGGGCGGGTGGGGACTATTTGATCCAGCGCAGGTTGTACGGGTAGCGGTGCGGCTGGCCCTTGTTGACGTGAATACCGGCGGAGACCGAGAAGCAGGTCAGCGCAATCCAGATGAGGGTGGCGATGACGGCGAAGATGTTCCCGACCACCGGAATAAAGACGAGGATGTTGGCCACCAGTGCCGCGATGGTGGGCGGCAGGCTGAAGTTCAGCGCTTCCTTGGATTCCTGCGCGGTGAACGGTCCGCGTTCACGGAAGATCAGGTAAATCAGCAGGGACGGTACACAGCCGAGGATCCCGCCAAAGTGTGCGAGCGTGGCCCATTGCCGGTCTTCGCTGGCCGTAAGGGGCAACGCATTTGCGGGAACGCCCTGGTACTCGGAACGGCCTTGGTCGTCCCGGTGCTCGCGTGCGTTTTGTGCCACGGTTTCATCCTTCGAAAGTGCAATGGTGCTGGTTTGGAGAATGCCGGTCGGGTGCGACAACAGCCTCTTCAGTACCAAGAATACTGGGTCACGCGGCAAATGCCGCGGTCGGGACAGCCCTTGGGCCGTTCACGGGCCCCGCGGAGTCATGGCGCCGTCAGGAAGTCAATGACTTCCTCCACCCGGCCGAGCAGTGACGCTTCCAGGTCCGCGTAGCTGCGGACCGCACCCAACAGCTTCTGCCAGCCCAGCCCGATGTCTTCCTTCGTGGAGTGCGGCCAGCCGAAGGCGGCCAGGATGCCGGTTTTCCRGTCCTGCCCACGGGGCACCACAGGCCATCGTTCGATGCCGAGCACGGCGGGGCGGATTGCCTGCCACACATCAACGTAGGGGTGTCCGACAATCAGCACATTCCCGGCGGCGCCCGGGGAGGCCATCACACCGGCCGCGATGCGCCACTCTTTGGAGTCCGGCACCAGGTGATCCACCAGGATCCCCAGCCGCCGGCTGGGCCCGGGACCGAAGGCGGCCACCGCCCCTGCGAGGTCATCGATGCCATGCAAAGGCTCGACGACGATGCCTTCCACCCGGAGATCGTCACCCCAGACCTTTTCCACGAGTTCGGCGTCGTGCTTTCCCTCCACCCAGATCCTGCTCGCCTTGGCCACCTGGGCACGCTGGCCCGCCACGCGGACAGAGCCGGACGCCGTCCGGCCGGCGGGCGCGGCCGCGCTCTGCCTGGGCGCCGGGGGCATGAGCCTGATGGGCTGGCCTTCCAAAAGGAACCCGAATCCAAGCTTGAACGAACGCGACTTGCCCCGCCGGTCTTCGAGGGCAACCACATGCATGCCGCCGGACTTCTCCACCCGGGTCACTGCTCCTACCCAGCCGGACTGTGCGTCTTCGAGGACCATGCCGCGTTCCACTGCAACCTCGGGGAGTTCGCTCCGGACGGGCGCGGTGATCTCCTGCGGACCCCAGTTCTGGTACTGCATGGATTGATTCCGCCTTGTGCTAGATCGTGCCCCGGAATGTTCGCCCGGAGCGGTACCAATGCTAACAACGGGGTGAGTCATATTAGACTGTTAGCACTTAGGCATGTCGAGTGCTAACGAGCCGTGACCATTGCCGTGAACAATGAGGCGCAACCGTGGATGGAGGTGGAGTGTGAGCGAGCCGCGCAAACTTGAAGTGCTGCGGGCCATTGTGGAGGACTACGTGCACTCCCGCGAGCCCGTGGGTTCCAAAGCCTTGGTTGAACGCCACCACCTCGGCGTTTCCAGCGCAACCATCCGCAATGACATGGCTGCCCTGGAAGACGAGGGCCTGATCACCGCTCCGCATACCAGCGCGGGCAGGATCCCCACTGACAAGGGCTACCGGCTGTTTGTGGATCAGATTTCGGCGGTCAAGCCGCTCTCTCCGGCGGAGAAGAAGGCCATCCAGTCGCTCCTTGAGGGCGCGGACGACTTGGATGATGCCCTGGACAGGACCGTCAGGCTCCTGTCCCAACTGACCAACCAGGTGGCCGTGGTGCAGTACCCGCATTTGAGCCGGGCCACCATCCGCCACATCGAGTTTGTCCTGCTGGCGCCACGCCAGGTCCTTCTGGTGCTCATCGCCACCACCGGCAAGGTGGAACAGCGCGTGATAGACGTCGGCCAGGACCTCGGTGAGGACACTATCGCCGCTTTGCGGACGCATTTCCTCGGCTCGCTGGCGGGCACGCCGCTCAGCCGGTTGGCCCAGTCACTGCCGGGAGTGGTTTCCTCCGTCGCGCCAGGACAGCGGGCAGCTGCCCAGGCGTTGGCTCAAGGGCTCGAAACGCTCGCCCATAGCAGCCGTGAGGACCGCATGGTGATGGCCGGCACTGCGAACCTGGCCAGGTCCAACGTGGATTTCCCGCTCAGCATCGGTCCTGTGCTGGAGGCCCTCGAGGAACAGGTGGTCCTCCTCCGCCTCCTCAGTGACATGGCGCAGGACCCGCGGGGTGTGACAGTGAGTATCGGCCGGGAAAACCCCTACGACGGACTGGCCGAAGCCTCGGTGGTCGCCACGGCCTACGGACCTGACAGCACGGCCAAGGTTGGCGTCCTGGGTCCCACCCGGATGGACTATCCCACCACCATGGCCGCCGTCAGGGCAGTAGCCCGCTATCTTTCAAGAATTCTGGGTCCGTAACAACAACGGTCCAGGCACCAAGAGCAGTGCCGGCAGCCTCGCTGCCGGAAGTACAACAGGGAAGAGATACGAACTTTGAGCAGCCACTACGACGTCCTCGGAGTCTCGCCGGAAGCCACCGGAGAAGAGATCAAGAAGGCCTACCGCAAGCTGGCCCGCACCCTTCACCCGGACGTTAATCCCGGGGACGATGCGTCGGACCGCTTCAAGGCCGTTACCCATGCCTACGAGGTACTTTCGGACCCCCAGAAGCGCCGCGTCTATGACACCACAGGCAATGAGAACGGCACCGACAATGGCTTCGGCGGTGGCAGTTATGCCGGCCAGGGCTTCGCGTTCCAGGACATCTTCGATACGTTCTTTGGGGCCGGCGGATCCTCGGGTCCGGCGTCCCGGGTCCGCCGCGGCCAGGACGCCCTCATCAGCGTCCGGATCGAACTGCGCGACGCCGTGTTCGGCGTCAACCGCAAGCTTGAGGTGGATACCGCCGTCACCTGTCCCACCTGCAACGGCTCGTGCTGCCGCGAAGGCAGCCACCCCGAGCGCTGCGATATCTGCGGCGGCAGCGGCCAGGTCCAGCGGGCCGTACGTTCCATCCTTGGCCAGGTCATGACGGCGGCTCCCTGCGGCAGCTGCGAAGGCTTCGGCTCTGTCATCAAGGATCCATGCAACGAATGCAACGGCCAGGGCCGCATTCGCAGCCGCCGGTCACTCACCATCAAGGTGCCCGCCGGCGTCGCAACCGGTACCCGGATCCAGCTGTCCGGGCAAGGCGAAGCCGGCCCTGCCGGCGGACCTTCCGGTGACCTTTACGTCGAGATCCGGGTCAACAACGATCCCACCTACGTCCGGGACGGCGATGACCTGCACGCGACGCTCCACATTCCTATGACTGCAGCTGCCCTGGGCACCGAAATGTCGCTGGAAACCTTCGATGGACTTCAGGAAATCGACGTCAAAGCCGGGACCCAGGCCGGCGAGGTCATCACCCTCCGCGGCCTGGGCGTCACCCACCTCCGGGGCTATGGCCGCGGTGACCTGCTGGTCCACCTGCAGGTGGAGACGCCGGCGAAACTCGATCCCGCTCAGGAGGACCTCCTGCGGCAATTGGCAAAGTTGCGCGGCGAACAGTTCACCGAGGGCAAGCTGACGGCCAGCGGTGGGGTCTTCGCCAAGCTGCGGGACCGGCTCGGTAACCTGTAGCTGTGAGCAACCCCGTCTTCTTCAGCGGAGCCGGGTCACTGGACCAGTTGGTTCCCGGTGCCCGTTATACCCTTCAGGGCCCCGAAGCGCGCCATGCGGTAACAGTCAAGCGATTGACGCCCGGGGAGTCCGTGGACATTGCCGACGGCGCCGGTAAACGGCTGACGGGAACGGTTGTTGCGGCATCACCCGCCGAACTCACCGTTGAATGCGCCGAACTGGCTGTGGAACAACAGCCTGACATCCGGCTGGTCCTGGTCCAGGCCCTGGCCAAGGGCGACCGTGATGAGCTCGCCGTGGAAACCGCCACGGAATTGGGGATCGACGCCGTGGTGCCCTGGCAGTCGGAACGTTCGATCGTGCGCTGGAAGGGTGAGCGCGCCGTGAAAGCCCATGCCAAATGGCAGTCCGTGGTCACGGCAGCAGCCAAGCAGGCACGGCGCGCCTGGATTCCCGAGGTGCGCGCCGCCGTCGAAACCCCCGGCCTGGTTGCCGCCGTGGCAGCCGCGGACCTTGCCGTAATCCTCCACGAAGACGCTGTGCGGCCGCTACGGTCCGTGCTGGAGGCATGGCAGGCCGCCGCGCCGGCGGCCTTGGGTCACCGGGAAGTCCTGCTCATCGTCGGTCCGGAGGGTGGGATCAGTCCCCGCGAAGTCACCAGGCTCTGCGGTGCCGGTGCCGTGACGGCACTCCTGGGCAACCATGTCCTGAGGTCCTCCACTGCCGGACCCGCCGCCGTTGTGCTTGCGAGCGATGTGTTGGGGCGCTGGAGCGCCGCGCAGGCCTAAGCTAACGGGCAGCGTGAACTAACCGGAGGTGTGAACTAACTGACGTTGAACTTCCGAGTGTCCACGTTCAGTTCCGCGCCGTTGCCGCCATCTGATTGCCATACGCGGAGCTCGTAACTTCCGGACGCGAGGCTAAGCGCAAGCGTAAAAAGTCCGGACTGAGCGGCGTCAGCACCGGCCGTGGTCTCACCGGTCAGGTACGGGGTCTTGTCCCCGTTTCCCGCGGCCCGCAGGATCTGCCACCGCAGTTTGCCCCCCGGGACGGTGCTGCGGCCTGTGATCTTGACACTGCCGCCGGCAATGTCCGTACCCTCCTGTGGATCGATGATCCACACGGGTGCCACCATGCCGGCAGCCCGTGACATCGGGGCACCCAGCTGGACATGGCCGAAGGCGAGGTAGTCGGTATGGCTGTCCACCAGAACCCGCACCTGAATCTGCTGGCCCGAGTCAATCAGGCCAGAGCTGGCCGCCGCCGCAGTGGCCGTGAATATGAGCTGCTGGATGGCACGTACGGCCATGTCGGCGTCGAGATTGCTGTTGAAGGCATCTGCGGAGACGTCGACGGTGATGACATTCTTTCCGGAGATCGAGGTTGCCAGCTCCGTGGGACTCTGCCAGGGCGTGAAGTAATCGGGGTCCAGCGGCTTGTCGGACATCATGGCCCGCAGCGCACGCGTCACCGGGTTCTCCTGTTCCGGGACGTCCCGGAACTCCCGGTAAAGGAAGACGTTGCCGTTGCTGCGGCCGATCCAGTACACGGGCGCTTTGTTCGAGGACTGCGTGGTTTCCAGGGGTGCGCTGGTGGAGGGCGCGCCGGGGGAGCCGGTGGCGGCAGCGGTGGAGTTCGCCGTCAAGGTGGGGTCGGGGCCGGGATCGGCAATGCAGCCGGTCAGCAGGAGGAGCGCCGGGAGGAGGGCCAATACGCCCCGCGCACGGAACGGCCGCGCGGCACGTTCGGCCGAGCGGGGGGCGGGTGTTTCCGGCACTCTGATTGCGCTGTCCTTCCTGGCTGTTAATGATGGGCCTTAGCCCAGTAAGCCGGTCCCCGGACGGCCTGGATTTCAAGCATGGCATAGTGCGGCACGCCTCAAGCGCCCAAATGACCGCACGGGCGCAACTGCAACGGGAACGATATGCGCCTGATATGAAGTTGATATCTAATGACGCCGGTCACCGGACAGTCGTACGCCCTGGAAGGCCCGTTGGCCGGGCCCTCCGTCGCCGCGACGAGGGCCCTCCTGGCGTAAGATGGAAGGAACCGCTGGCTCCCGCGTGCTCGGCCACAGCCCGCCCACGCAGCATCCGGCGGTATTAAGTTCGAACTGGAGGAGACCACGGGCCTGCGGGCCAGCACCATGACTGAATCAACGAACGGAAAGCGCCGGCTGAACACTGAGCGCGCCGCCGGAGAATTTCCCCATTCGCTTCCCGGTGTCCGGACGGAGGTGGTTCTCTTTGACAACTCCGATCAGATGGTCCAATCGCTCGGCAGCCATGACGAGGCCCTGCGGTACATCGAAGAACAGTTCCCGGCAGTCAATTTCCATGTCCGCGGAAACGAACTTTCCATCAGCGGCCCAGCGAACGAAGTGCCCCGCATCATGCGCCTCCTGCATGAAGTTCGCGGCCTTGTGGCCCGTGGCACCGTCATCAGCCCCGCCGTCCTGCAGCAGCTCGTGGCGTTGCTGCGCAGCCAGTCTTTGCAGAACCCCGTGGATGTCCTCACCCATGACATCCTCTCCAGCCGGGGAAAGACCATCCGGCCCAAGACGCTGAACCAGAAGAACTATGTTGACGCGATCGACGCCAACACGGTGATCTTCGGCATCGGGCCCGCCGGTACCGGCAAGACCTTCCTGGCCATGGCGAAGGCTGTCCAGGCGCTGCAGCAGAAGGAAGTCAGCCGCATCATCCTGACCCGGCCGGCCGTTGAAGCCGGCGAGCGGCTGGGGTTCCTGCCCGGCACGCTCAGTGACAAGATCGATCCCTACCTGCGCCCGCTGTACGACGCGCTTCACGACATGATGGACCCCGAATCGATCCCGCGCCTCATGGCCGCCGGGACTATCGAGGTTGCGCCCCTTGCCTACATGCGTGGGCGCACCCTGAACGACGCGTTCATTATTCTGGACGAGGCCCAGAACACCACGCCGGAACAGATGAAGATGTTCCTGACGCGTCTGGGCTTCGGATCGAAAATGGTGGTCACCGGAGACGTCACCCAGGTCGACCTTCCCTTTGGGACGCGTTCGGGGCTGCGCATCGTGGAGGAAATCCTGCAAGGCATCGAGGACGTCAACTTCTCAGTCCTGGACTCCACGGATGTGGTCCGCCACCGCCTGGTGGGTGACATCGTCCGCGCCTACGGCATTTGGGATGATGTCCAGCGGAACAAGGTCAAACATTCAGTAAGCCGTGAGAAGCGGGCGGAACGCGCATGAGCATCGAAGTGAACAACGAATCCGGCATCCAGGTTGATGAAGCGGAACTGGTGGCGTTGTCCCGGTACGTTTTCGAACAGCTGTACATCCACCCCCAGGCTGAACTGTCCATCCTGCTGGTGGACGAACCCGCCATGGAAAAGCTCCACATCGAACTCATGGACGAGCCCGGATCAACAGACGTGCTCTCGGTTCCCATGGATGAGCTCACGCCGGGGACGCCTGACCGGCCCACGCCACAGGGGATGCTCGGGGACATTGCCGTGTGCCCCCAGGTGGCGCAGGTCCAGGCCGCCAACGCCGGTCACGGCCTGCAGGACGAGATGCTGCTCCTGACGACCCACGGCATTCTTCATCTGCTGGGCTATGACCACGCTGAGCCTGAAGAGAAGGACGAAATGTTCGGCCTCCAGCGCCAGCTGCTTTCCGGGTTCACCGGCAAAGACGCACCCGCCGAGACCACGCAGTGACGCCCCTGCTCCTTGTAGGCATGGCCCTGGTTTTCCTCAGCACCGCCGCCCTCCTGACCGCTGCCGATGCCGCGTTCACTTTTCTTCCCCGGCATGACGCCGAGGAAGCACTCCTGAAAAGCAGGGGCAACGCGATGCGCCGCATCCTTGCCCAGCCGGTGGCACACATCAGGGCCTTGCGGTTCTGGCGGATCTGGTTCGAGATGGCGTCGGCCGTGGCGGTCGCCGTCCTGCTGCACAGCCTGCTGGACAATGTGTGGCTCGCCGGCCTGGCCGCCACGGGGATCATGGCCCTGCTGGGGTTTGTGATCGTCGGGGTTTCTCCCCGCCAGATCGGCAGGTTGCATTCGGCCGCCGTCGTCCGGTACACGGCGCCACTGATCCGCTCCCTGACATGGGTCCTCGGCCCCATCCCGAGGTGGCTCGTGGCGCTCGGCAGCGCGGCCGCACCGGGTGCACCCGCGGGTGACGATGCGTTCTTCAGTGAACAGGAATTCCGCGAACTTGTGGATCGTGCTTCCGAGTCGGACATGATCGAAGACAATGAAGCGGAAATGATCCAGTCAGTTTTTGATTTCGGCGACACGCTGGTGCGCTCCGTGATGGTCCCCAGGACGGACATCCTCAGTATCGACGCCGGCTCCAGCCTCAGGCGGGCCATGTCGCTTTTCCTGCGTTCGGGCTATTCGCGGATCCCGGTGATCCGCGACAATACGGACCAGATCCTGGGAATTGTCTACCTCAAGGATGTGGCTGCGAAGCTCCACGAGCTGGGCCCCGACGACGAACAGCCGCCGGTGGAAGCGCTGGCCCGCGATGTCAGGTATGTGCCGGAGTCCAAACCGGTGAGCGAGCTGCTGCGGGAACTCCAGAAGGAATCGACGCACGTGGCCATTGTCATCGACGAGTATGGTGGCACGGCCGGGCTGGTGACGCTGGAGGACCTCATCGAGGAAATTGTCGGGGAAATCGTGGACGAATACGATACCGAAAGCGCCGAAGCGGTGGCCCTGGGCGGCGGCGCCTTCCGCGTCAGCGCACGCATGAGCATTGATGATCTGGGTGAGCTGTTCGACATCGAGCTGGACGACGACGAGGTGGACACTGTGGGTGGCCTCCTCGCCAAGGCCTTGGGCCGTGTGCCGATCGTTGGCAGCCACGTGGAAGTGGACGGCATCTCGTTGCGCGCTGACCGGCTGGAAGGCAGGCGCAACCGGGTCAGCCACATCATTGCGGCAGCAGTTCCAAAGATAGACACTGACCTTGAAGACCTCTTTGACGAGGCGGAAGCAACCCAGCAGGGAGTTCCACGTGAGCAAGAAAAGTAACCACCCGGCCAACCAAGGCTCCGACACTCCGGACTATGGCGGATACCGTGCCGGTTTCGCTGTCCTGGTAGGGCGCCCCAACGCAGGCAAATCGACTTTGACCAATGCCCTGGTGGGGCAGAAGGTGGCCATCACCTCCGCCAAGCCGCAGACCACGCGGCACACCATCCGGGGCATCGTCCACCGGGAGGACGCCCAGCTGGTCCTCGTCGACACCCCGGGCCTGCACCGTCCCCGCACCCTGCTGGGCAAACGGCTCAATGACCTGGTGGCGGACACGCTTGCCGAAGTCGACGCGATCGGCTTCTGCCTCCCGGCCAACGAGAAAATCGGCCCCGGTGACAAATACATCGCCGCCCAACTGGCGCAGCTGGGCCGCAAGCCCGTTATCGCCATTGTGACCAAGGCAGACCTGGTGGACCGGCAGGCCCTCACCGAGCAGCTTCTTGCCGTCGCAGCGTTGGGCCGGGAAGTCCTCGGCGAGGACGGCTGGAAGGACATCGTTCCGGTCTCCGCCGCCGACGGCTTCCAGGTGGGCACCCTGGCTGATGTGCTCATCAGCCACATGCCGCCGTCGCCGCCGTTGTACCCGGACGGTCACCTGACGGACGAACCGGAAGCGGTGATGATCGCCGAACTCATCCGGGAGGCCGCCCTCGAAGGCGTCCGCGACGAACTCCCGCACTCCCTTGCCGTCGTCGTCGATGAAATAGTTCCGCGTGAAGGACGGCCCGAGGATCGGCCGTTCCTGGATGTCCGGGTCAATCTCTATGTAGAGCGTTCTTCGCAGAAAGCCATCATCATCGGCAAGGGCGGCGCCCGGCTCCGCGAAGTCGGCACCAACGCACGCAAGGCAATCGAAGCGCTGCTGGGCGCCCGCATCTACCTTGACCTGCATGTGAAGGTCGCCAAAGACTGGCAACGCGACCCAAAGCAACTGGTCAAGCTGGGTTTCTGATCCAGCTTCACGCCGTGCCCCGGGCCGTCAACCGGAAGTTTCCAGAAATGGCGACTAAAATGGGTCGGATTGAAATTTTCGAGGAAGGTACACCACATGGGGCTAAGCCGCGACAATCGCGAGTACGGAGCTGATGCGTCAGCCGGAGCCGGTCCGGTTTCGCGGCACTCGGCCGCCAGCGCCGTCGGCGTAGCTCGGCACTTCGGGGGACAGCGCCGCATGCCTGTGTGGCTGAAGGTGACCACAGCGGTACTGACACTTGCGCTGCTCGGCGGCCTCGGCTTCGCCGGATACTGGTACTTCCGCCTCCAATCAAACATCACCACCGCGCCGCTAAGTGCCGGGGACGGTACCAACGTCGGAAACGACTCAACGGGCAGGATCCAGATCCTGATCCTGGGCTCGGATACCAGGGACGGCAAGAACGCCGAGTACGGCTCAGTCGAGGACTCCAAGGGCTACGGCAAGTCCGACGTCATGATGCTGATGGACATTTCCGCCGATAACAAGCGCGTCAGCGTCATCAGCTTCCCGCGGGACCTGCTGGTGGACATTCCGAAGTGCACCGACCAGAAGACGCATATGTCTTTTCCCGCCCTCAGCGGCGTCATGATCAACGAGGCGATGTCGCAGGCCGGCATCGGCTGCGCCGTGGATACGGTCAATAAGCTGACGGGCCTGAAGGTGGACCACTTCATGATGGCCGATTTCAACGCTGTCAAGGAACTTTCAAACACCGTGGGTGGTGTGGATGTCTGCGTCAGCGACGCCATCTATGACCCGGATTCCCACCTCCGGCTCCCGGCGGGCACGTCTTCGGTGCAGGGGGAAATGGCACTCGCGTTCCTGCGTACCCGGCACGCCTTTGCCGACGGCGGCGACCTCGGCCGCATCAAGGCCCAGCAGGGCTTCCTGTCATCCCTCACCCGGAAAATCAAGGACGACGGCACCTTGTCCAACCCGGCGAAAATGCTGAACATTGCGGACACGGTCACCCAGAACCTCACCGTGGATGACGGTCTCGCCTCGGTCCCGTCACTCCTCAGCCTCGGGAACCGGCTTAAGGACATTGACATCAGCAAGGTAGCGTTTGTGGCAGTGCCCACAACCCCGGCGCTCTCAGACCCCAACCGCCTCCAGATTGCCGAACCGGCAGGCTCGCAGCTATTCAGTGCCCTTCAGAAGGACATTGATCTCACCAATCCCACGGCGCCTTCGGAACCCGCCACGCCGTCAGCGGCGCCGACAGAAACCGCGCCGCCCGTACCGTCGTACAACAAGGCCATCCAGCCCGTCACCGTGGCCAATGGCAGCGGCGTGCCGGGGCGGGCCCAGGAAATCGTGCAAGCGCTGGTAACTGGCGGCTTCACGCAGACCGGAAAGTTCACAGCCACGCCAGTGACGCAAAGCGCTGTGTACTTCGGGACGGGCTTTGACGATGTCGCCGCTGACGTGGCTGCCCTGCTGGGGATTCCAGCCGCGCAGGTGCAGTCCGCACCCGGCGTATCGGGCGTGCAGGCCTACCTGGGGACCGACTTTACGACCGGGGCCACCTACGGCGCCGGGGCTGGCCCCGTCGCCCTGCCCGAGGACATCGTCAGCCAGACCGCAGGCGACAGCCGTTGCCAGCAGGCAAATCCCTACCTGATCGTTCGGGGCTGACTCCAGCGAAGTGCAAAAGAGGGGCGGGGCCAACGGCCCCGCCCCTCTTTTGTCCGCTTCGACCAGCGGATTTGGACTACCAGATACTGACGCGTGCCTCCGGCGGCATCCACATGCCGTCCTCTTCGGTCACGCCGAAAGCCTCATGGAAGGCATCGAGGTTCTTGGCGATGGCATTGGTCCGGAATTCGTTGGGCGAGTGGGGGTCCGTGGCGAGCCTCCGGATGGCTTCCTCGGGACGGATCACCTGGCGCCAGCCCGCTGCCCAGGAGGCAAAGAAGCGCTGCTGTCCGGTCAGGCCGTCCAGTTCCTCCGGTTCCTTGCCGTCCAGGCTGAGGAGGTACGCCTTGTAGGCGATGGTCAGCCCGCCCAGGTCGCCGATATTTTCGCCCAGCGTGAGCTTGCCGTTGACGTTGTGCCCCGGCGCCGCGTAAGGGGACAGGGCATCGTACTGGGCTACCAGTTTGGCAGTCAGTTCCTCGAAGGCTTTGCGGTCGCCCTCGGACCACCAATTCCGCAGCGCACCGCCGCCGTCGAACTGTGAACCCTGGTCGTCAAAACCGTGGCCGATCTCGTGGCCGATGACCGCCCCGATTCCGCCGTAGTTCACGGCGTCGTCGGCGTCGGCCGTGAAGAACGGCGGCTGCAGGATGGCTGCTGGGAAGACGATTTCATTCAGCATCGGGTGGTAGTAGGCGTTCACCGTTTGCGGGGTCATGAGCCATTTGTCGTGGTCCACGGGCTTGCCCACCTCATCGAGGTGGCGGTCGACGTCGGCGTTATGGGCCCGCTCCACGTTGCCGAGGAGGTCGGCCGGATCGATTTCCACTGCTGAGTAATCGATCCACTTGTCCGGGTAGCCGATCTTGGCCCGGAAGGCTTCCAACTTCCGGAGCGCCTCCGCCTTGGTTTCCTCGCCCATCCAGTCCAGTCCGGTGATGCTCTGCCGGTACGCCTCGATCAGGTTGGCCACGAGGGTCTGCATGCGCGCCTTGTGCGACTCGGGGAAATGCTTGGACACGTAGATCTGTCCGACGGCTTCGCCAAGTGCAGCCTCGACGACGGCGACTGCACGCTTCCAGCGGTCCTTGTTGCGCGGCGTGCCACTGATGGTTGTTCCGTAGAAAGCGAAGTTGGCATCCACGAACTCGGCGGACAGATACGGTGCGGCCGCGTTGATGACCCGCAACGCCAGCCATTCCTGCCACACCGGCAACGGCTCGGATTCCAGCAGGGCCGCGGCCCCGCTAAAAAAGTCCGGCGTGCTGACCACAATTTCGTCCCGTTTGCCCGCTGCAATCCCCGCAGCTTCGAACCACGTCCCCAGGAGCGGGAACAGCGCGGCGGCCTCATCGGACGATTTCAGGTTGTATGTCTTCTGCGGGTCCCGCAGCGTGACGTTGTCCCAGTGGTGGGAAGCCAGGCTGGTTTCGAGGGCAACCACGCGGCCGGCCGCTGACTCGGCCTCTTCCACTCCGGCCAGGCTGAACATGCTCTGGACATACTCCTGGTAGGCCGAGACCATGGGAGCGAACTTTTCTTCCCTGTAGTACGACTCATCGGGCAAGCCCAGGCCACCTTGGCCGGTGTAAAGCAGTACGCGGTCCGGATTGCCGGCGTCCGGTGCCGGGTAGATGTAGAAAAGCCCCGATACGTCGGAGCGGAAGAGCCTCCCGGCCAGCGCCACAAGATCGGACACCGTGGTGGTGGCGAACACCTCGGCGAGCCGTCCGCGGATGGGATCCATGCCCTTGGCCTCCGCCGTGGCCTCGTCCATGAAGCTGTTGTACAGCTCGCCGACTTTCCGCTCTATCCCGGTGGTGGCTTCGCCTTGGGAGGCTGCTTCCTCGATAATGTCCCGGACCGCGATTTCCGCTCCGTCGCGCAACGCAGTGAATGTTCCCTCGAGCGGCCGGTCATCCGGAATTTCGGTGGCCTTGAGCCAGGACCCGTTCACGTGCTGGTACAAGTCATCCTGCGGCCTGACGCTGTGGTCAATGTTGGACAGATCGATCCCGGAGATGGGCACAGAAGCTCCTTCG
The DNA here is from genome assembly GCF_056398665.1 of Pseudarthrobacter sp. 01T43. Classification (NCBI taxonomy): domain Bacteria; kingdom Bacillati; phylum Actinomycetota; class Actinomycetes; order Micrococcales; family Micrococcaceae; genus Pseudarthrobacter; species Pseudarthrobacter sp. 01T43. The sequence continues at coordinate 298,121 of NZ_JBFTPV010000002.1, forward strand.
TGTGACGTGCCGCGGCGGCGCTGACACCGGCGCGGCGTCTGCATGGTGGACGTTGCTGGAGGTGGTGCTCCTTCATCTTACGCACCCGTGTTACTCTCAAATGGTGCGCGCAGAACTGCTTCTCCTTAGTTGCCGCGGCGAGGCCTCAGACGCGATCTAGCGCAAGGCCCACCCTCGCTGCGGAGTTTGTGTTGCCCGGCCACCCTTTCACATTTGAACCACAGAAAAGGCCCCGATAGTAATGCGAAACGCACAGAAGTCCTCTGGAATGCCCGCCCACCGCTACCTGCCGTTCCAGGACCAGATCACCGTTGAAATGCCTGACCGCACCTGGCCGGACAAGGTCATCACGAAAGCCCCGCGCTGGTGCGCCGTTGACTTGCGTGACGGGAACCAGGCGCTGATTGATCCGATGAGCCCGGCCCGCAAGATGAAGATGTTCGACCTGCTGGTCCGCATGGGCTACAAGGAGATCGAGGTGGGCTTCCCGTCTGCCTCCCAGACCGACTTCGACTTCGTCCGCCAGCTCATCGAGGGCAACCACATCCCGGACGACGTCACCATCCAGGTGCTCACCCAGGCACGCGAGCAGCTGATCGAGCGGACCTACGAATCGCTGGTGGGCGCCAAGCAGGCCATCGTCCACCTGTACAACTCCACGTCCGTCCTGCAGCGCCGCGTGGTATTCAACCAGGACGAGGACGGGATCCTGGACATTGCACTGCAGGGCGCCCGGCTGTGCAAGAAGTACGAGGAAACCCTCGTCGACACGCACATCACGTATGAATACTCACCGGAGTCGTTCACCGGCACCGAACTGGAATACGCCGTCAGGGTCTGCAACGCCATTGCTGATGTGTTTGAAGCTTCCGCGGACCGCCAGGTCATCATCAACCTGCCCGCCACGGTGGAAATGGCCACCCCGAACGTCTACGCCGATTCCATCGAGTGGATGAACCGCAACCTGCACCCCCGCGAAGGCATCATCCTGTCGCTGCACCCCCACAACGACCGCGGCACCGGTGTTGCCGCAGCCGAACTGGGTTACCTGGCCGGCGCAGACCGGATCGAGGGATGCCTGTTCGGCAACGGTGAGCGGACCGGCAACGTGGACCTCGTCACGCTGGGCCTGAACATGTTCGTCCAGGGCATCGATCCCATGATTGATTTCTCCAACATCGACGAGATCCGACGCACCGTGGAGTACTGCAACCAGCTTCCGGTCGCCGAGCGTGCCCCCTATGGCGGGGACCTTGTCTTCACAGCTTTTTCCGGCTCGCACCAGGACGCCATCAAGAAGGGCTTCGAGGCCCTGGAGCGGGACGCGGCCGCCGCCGGCAAGGCCGTCGAGGACTTCACCTGGGCCGTCCCGTACCTGCCCATTGACCCGAAGGACCTGGGCCGCAGTTACGAAGCCGTCATCCGCGTGAACTCGCAGTCCGGCAAGGGAGGCGTGGCCTACCTGCTCAAGAACGAGCACAGCCTGGACCTGCCGCGACGCGCCCAGATCGAATTCTCCGGCGTGATTCAGAAGCGCACGGACACCGTGGGCGGTGAGGTCACGGGCTCCCAGCTCTGGCAGATATTCCAGGACGAGTACCTGCCCTCCAGCCACGCGGACGGCCAGTGGGGACGTTACTCCCTGGGGTCTTTCAGCACGGAAACTGATGACGACGGCGGCCTGACCACCCTGCATGCGTCCCTCACCGTCGATGGTGTCCAGGCCCGACGCACCGGGACCGGGAACGGACCCATCGCCGCTCTGCTGAGCATCCTCCACGACGACGGCGTGGACGTCCGGGTTCTGGACTACAGCGAACACGCACTCTCCGAAGGCGGAAACGCCACTGCTGCGGCCTACGTTGAGTGCGCAGTGGGGGAGCGGGTCCTGTGGGGCATCGGCATGGACGCCAACACCAGCACGTCCTCGCTGAAAGCAGTGATTTCCGCTGTCAACCGTGCCATCCGGGATTCCCGCGCCTGATCTGGAATGGCGTTGCGCGCCGAAGTCCGGCGCGCAACGCACCGGCATTGCCGGCTTTCCCGAACACAGTGCGAAGATTAACCGTGGTCCAACAATCCTTTGCTGCGCGCTCCTACCGCGATGACGCCGTGGTGCTGCGAACCCACAAGCTGGGCGAAGCTGACCGCATCATCACCCTCCTGACAAAGCACCACGGCCAGATCCGGGCAGTCGCCAAGGGCGTCCGGCGGACCAGCAGCAAGTTCGGCGCGCGGCTGGAGCCCTTCATGGTCGCGGACCTCCAGCTGGTCTCGGGAAAAACGCTGGACATCGTCAGCCAGGCTGTAGCCAAAGGCACCTACGGCGGCAACATCGCCGCGGACTACGGACGGTACACCGTTGCTGCGGCCATGACGGAAACGGCCGAGAAACTTACTGACGTCGATGGCGAAGCGGGCACCGCACAGTACAACCTGCTGGTGGGGGCACTGGCATCCCTCAGCCGCGGGGAGCACGCGCCGGCGCTGATCCTGGATTCGTACCTGTTACGGGCCCTCGCAACTGGGGGATGGGCGCCGAGCTTTACGGACTGCGCCCGCTGCAGCGCGCCGGGCCCGCACACGGCTTTCTCTGCTCCCCTCGGCGGTATGGTCTGCGCTGACTGCCGGCCGCCCGGGTCGCCTGCGCCGGCGGCGGAAACCGTCATGCTGTTGGGCGCACTCCTGACAGGGGACTGGACGACGGCGGACGGTTCGGAAGTGCCACACCGCCGCGAAGCAGCCGGGTTGGTGGCCGCATACCTGCAATGGCACCTTGAGCGTGTCCTGAAATCCCTCAAACATGTGGAGCGTGGCTGACAGTGGCGTTGGGAAAAAAGAAGATCCACTCGCGGACACGGACGGCCCCTGTGGTGGCACCATATCCGCATCCGTCCGGTGCGGTTGCACCGGCGATCCCGGCCGAATTCATCCCGCGCCATGTGGCCATCGTGATGGACGGTAACGGCCGCTGGGCCAACCAGCGTGGTCTGCCCCGGATCGAGGGTCACAAAGCCGGCGAACCCGCCCTGCTCGATGTGATGGCCGGCGCCATCGAGCTCGGCATCGAGTATGTGAGTGTTTATGCTTTCTCCACGGAGAACTGGCGCCGCTCGCCGGAAGAAGTCCGCTTCCTTATGGGTTTTAACAAAGATGTGCTTCGCAGGCAACGGAACCAGCTGGACGACTGGGGTGTCCGTGTCCGATGGTCCGGACGGCGGCCCAAACTGTGGGGATCGGTCATCCGCGAGCTGGAGGAAGCTGAGGAGTTCACCGCCGGAAACAGCACCTGCACGTTGACCATGTGTGTTAATTACGGCGGCCGGGCCGAGATCACGGATGCAGTCTCCGCCATCGCCGTCGAAGTTGCGGCGGGCCGGCTTAAGCCGGGGTCAATCTCGGAGAAGACCATCCAGAAGTTCCTGGACGAGCCGGACCTGCCCGATGTTGACCTGTTCCTGCGCAGTTCGGGGGAGCAGCGGCTCTCGAACTTCCTCCTTTGGCAGTCGGCGTACGCTGAGTTCGTCTTTATGGACACCCTGTGGCCGGATGTGGACCGCCGGACGCTTTGGGAGGCTGTGGAAATCTACGCCCGGCGCGACCGGCGTTACGGTGGCGCAGTGGACGCAGCACCGGGCTCAGCGGCACCGTAGCCGCGCAGCCACCGGGACAGCCGGGCATATGCGTCCGCCCGCACGTCAGCCGGTGACAGGAAAACGTCATGGAGCGCACCTTCAATGCGTTCCACCGTGACGGTGCGCCCCAGCGTGAGCGCCCGGAGAGCGATGATGTTCACGTCCAGCACTGCGTCCGTCCGCCGCATTTCCTCGGTCCAGAACGGGCCGTTGGCGCTGCCCTGCGAGAGAAGCACCAAGATCGGGATATCGATGCCCAGCCCCCGGGCCACCTGGGCATGGCCGGACAGGACGGCGCTCAGCCAGCCGGCACGGAGGGGAAAGGCCATGGGCGGCCGGAACCTGTCGTCAAGGGCCCACTCACCATCAGCTGAACTGCTGATGGTCCGCCAATAGAATCCCCGTTCGGGCAGCCGCAGGATCGCTTCGGGCCGGAAGTGCGCCACCGGTCTGACCATCGTGGCGGCTGCCCGGCGTACCAGTGAGCTGCCGTGTATCTCCAGCCACGGGCTGTTCAGTATCAGGTGCGAGACTGTTCCGGGGTGCCGGCTGACCCACAAGGCAGCCACGAGGCCGCCGGTAGAATGACCCATGAGCGTCAGCTCCAACTGATCCGGGCCGCTTGAATCGGCCCGGATCATGGTCATGGCATGGCCGATTTCTGCGTCGTAGTCTGCCAGGTCTGCGACGTAGCCGCCCGGCGCCTCTGGGCGCAAACTACGGCCGTGGTTGTGCATGTCCAGCGCGTAGAACTCATATCCGTTGCGCGTCCAGAAGCGCGCAAGGTCAACGTTGAAGAAATAGTCGCTCCAGCCGTGCAGGAACAGCACCGCCCGTCGTGGGCCCTGCCGTCCGCCGGGGTGCTGATTGGCTCGCAGACGCGTGCCGTGCTCGCCCATCCCGGGGCGAAACCGAACCAGCGTCGCGATCCGCCGGACGCCGTCGGCCCCCGATGCTTCAAACGTGCAGGCTTCGAAGCCCGCACCGAGGATGTCAGGCTGCCATTCCATGGCTTTATGGTAGCCGGGCTACCGTCTGTAACGGCCCGGTTTGGTCTGGACCGTCCAAGGCGGAAAACTAGAGCCATGCGCGTATATCCGACTTTCTTTAAGCTGGCCTTTTCATGGATGGACGCCGAACGCGCCCACAAGATCGGATTCAAAGGGATTAAGCTTGCCCACACCTCCGGCGCAGGGCGGCTGCTTCAGCGGTTTACGGCACCTGCGCCGTCCCTGCAGACCACTGCCTTTGGCGTCACCTTCCCGTCACCGTTCGGCCTCGCAGCCGGTTTCGACAAGGAAGGGCTGGGCATCGAGGCCCTCACGGAACTTGGCTTCGGCCATGTCGAGGTTGGCACCATTACCGGCCAGGCGCAGCCCGGCAATGAAAAACCGCGTCTTTTCCGCCTGGTTGAAGACCGTGCGGTGATCAACAGGATGGGTTTCAACAACGACGGCGCGGCCGCCGTCGAGCCCCGCCTCAAAGCTGCACGGGCAGCTCTCCAGCGTAAGCACCCCAACATTCGCCCGGTGATCGGGGTGAATATCGGCAAAAGCAAGGTGGTCGAGCTCAACGACGCCGCCGCGGACTATCTGATCAGCGCCCGGAACCTTGCGCCGGCTGCCGATTACCTGGTGGTCAATGTGAGCTCGCCCAATACCCCCGGACTCCGTCTCCTCCAGGATGTCCAGACCCTTCGTCCGCTGCTGGCAGCGGTGGGGGAGGAGGCGGACAAAGCTGCTGGCCGCCACGTCCCGCTTCTGGTGAAGATTGCCCCTGACCTGAGTGACGAGGACATCGACGACGTTGCGCGGCTCGCACTGGACCTGAAGTTGGACGGAATTATTGCCACCAACACCACGATCGGGCGCTCTGGCCTTAAGTCATCGGCAGCAAAAGTCGACGAATGCGGTGCCGGGGGCTTGTCCGGGGCACCGCTGAAGCAGCGGTCCCTTGAGGTCCTCCGCCGGCTTAAGGAAGCGACTGGTGGCGCGATTACCCTCGTCGCCGTGGGCGGGGTCGAAACGGCGCAGGATGTCCAGGAGCGGCTGGATGCAGGTGCAAGCCTGGTCCAGGGCTACACGGCGTTCCTCTATGAAGGTCCTTTCTGGGCGGCACGGATTAACCGTGAACTGGCCAAAAGCCGCCGGTCCTGAGGCTGGACGGCAGAAAAAAATCCCCGGCGGTCCGTCCGCCGGGGATTTTTCATTACGAGGAGCTGCCAGGTCAGGCTCGCCTATCAGGAGGGGTACTGACCGCGCTTGACGAGAGGCTTCGGCAGCCGCAGTTTGCGGAACTGCATCGAACGCATTGAGCCATACCAGACGGTTCCGCGCTCAACTTCACCGAACTTTGCCGTCAGCTTCTTGCGGAGCTGGCGGGACAGAATGAACACATCGACAAAAACGGCCAGGAACATCACCCAGAAGCCGCCCAGGACATAAACCATCTGCTCGCTGGACGCCGGCACAATCAGGGAGATAATCACGAACACCAGGGCGCCGAACATCAGGTATTCGCCGAGGCTGAAGCGGGCATCAACGTAGTCGCGGGCATAACGCTTCTGCGGACCCTTATCGCGCACCGGCAGGAATTTCTCGTCCCCGGTGTCCAAGGCCCGGCGCATTTTGACCCGCTGATCCTGGACAGCCTGGCGCTCAGCAGCCTTGGACGCCTTCCGGTCCTCCGGCACCAGGGGCCTCTTTCGTGCCGCCTCCTGAGCCTTGCGTTTGGGAGTGGGCGCACCCTTGCCCAACGCGGCATCCTGGCGGGCGGCCACTTCAGCGGCCTGCTGGTCTATTGATTCCTGCGCCGTAGGCGCTTCCTTTTTACGTCCGAACACTTGAACAGAATACCTTGCGGCCTCATGGGTTCTGCGCGGGTATTGTGATCGCCATGACACCCAATTCAGCGCCAACGCCCCACGACGCCAGAACTCCCGACGCCGGCACCACCGGTACGGGCCCCTCCGGCCGGACCGTCGATGGGGCCGGGCTGCGGCAGGCCGTAGCCGCTTCCTTCGAGATCACCCTGAGCCGACTCAAAGATCTTGTCGCCATACCGGGCATTGCGTGGCCAAGTTTCGATCCGGCACCCTTGGATGCCAGCGCCGCTGCCGTGGCTGACCTGCTCCGCGCAGCGGGGCTCGAGGAAGTCCAGATTCTGCGCAGCCACAAAGAAGACGGCACCCCGGGCGGGCCCGCCGTCGTCGCACGGCGACCGGCCGCGGCAGGGAAGCCGACCATCCTGCTCTACGCCCACCATGACGTACAACCGCCCGGGGATCCTGCGCTCTGGGAGTCCGAGCCGTTTGCCGCCGTCGAACGCAACGGAAGACTGTACGGGCGCGGTGCCGCTGACGACAAGGCCGGGATCATGGCCCATGTGGCGGCCTACACCGCGGCGTGCGAGATTCTGGGCAGCGAGTTCGGTCTCGGCGTCACGTTCTTTTTCGAAGGTGAAGAGGAAGCCGGCTCGCCCACGTTCCGCACGTTCCTGGAAACGCACCGGGAACTGCTGCGGGCAGACGTGATTGTTGTTGCAGACTCCAGCAACTGGAAGGTGGGTGTGCCTGCCTTGACCACCAGCCTGCGCGGACTCGTGGACGGCACCATTGAAGTCCAGGTGCTTGATCATGCTGTCCACTCGGGAATGTTCGGCGGCCCCGTGCTGGATGCGCCCACCCTGCTCGCCCGGCTGATCGCCACCCTCCACGACGCCGAGGGCAACGTGGCCATCGATGGCCTGGTGTCCTATGACAACACCGGTGTGGACCTCACGGAAGCGGAGTACCGCACTGATTCGTCCGTGCTCGACGGCGTCCGGCTGGCTGGCACGGGAAGCATCGCTGCGCGTCTGTGGACCAAGCCCGCCTTATCCATTATTGGGTTCGACGCCCCGGCGGTTGACGTGGCCTCCAATACCCTGCTGCCGCGGGCCCGCGCAAAGTTCAGCCTCCGGTTGGCTCCTGGCCAGGATCCCCACGAGGCTATGGACGCCGTACAGAGGCACGTCGAAGCTAACGCACCCTTTGGTGCGAAGGTGGTGTTCACGCCGGGCGAGAGCGGCAACTCGTTCCGAGCCGACACGTCGTCGGCGGCGGCGAAGTCCGCCATGTGGGCGCTGGGGGAGGCCTGGGGCGTCCCTGCGGTGGAAATGGGCATCGGCGGGTCCATCCCGTTCATTTCCGACCTGGTGGATCTGTACCCCGATGTTCAGATCCTGGTGACGGGGGTGGAAGACCCGGACTCACGCGCGCACAGCGCCAACGAGTCGCTGCACATCGGTGACTTCAAAAACGCGGTCGTTGCCGAAGCGTTGCTTCTGGCGCGGCTCAATGCCGAAGGGCGCGCGTGAACAGCCCCCGTTGACGTTGCGGACCCGTACCCGTCGGGAACAAATGACCGGCTGCCAACGGTTACGTCTGGAGTTAGAGCTACACGTCTGACCGAAGTAGCATGTAGCTATAGCCCATACCGTATCTGTAGGGGCAGGCGCCGCTGACGCGGAGCCGCCAGGACCGTCCAAAGGTAGGCCAAATGAGCACCGCAACCAACGAGAACACCACTGAAACCGCAGGCGCTGCCAGCGATGAACTGGCCGCGCACGAGGTCAAACTGACCGACGTCGCTGCAGGGAAGGTTCGCAGCCTGCTGGAGCAGGAAGGCCGCACGGACCTCCGCCTCCGTGTTGCCGTCCAGCCCGGAGGCTGCTCGGGCCTGATCTACCAGCTCTACTTCGACGAGCGTCTGCTCGACGGCGATGCCGTCCGCGACTACGACGGCGTTGAAGTTGTGGTGGACAAGATGAGCGTGCCCTACCTCAGCGGTGCGAGCATCGACTTCGAAGACACCATCTCCAAGCAGGGTTTCACCATTGACAACCCCAATGCCGGAGGCTCCTGCGCATGTGGTGATTCATTCCACTGACCCGGTCCTTTCGCCCGATGTCGGCGCCTGCTTTCTGTCCGCCAAAAACGGCACGAAGGCACGGCGCCGACATGTGGGCGAAAAGCCCGGCGGAGCGGTAAGCTCTACACCGAGTAGTAAAACTTTTAGTGTGCCCGGAAGGCCTTGGAGCCGCCGGGCAACAGCAACAAGTAGGAAGGGCCGTCTGTGAGTTCGCAGAACCGAACCGGCAGCCGACGCAAAACGATCACATCGATCTCAGGCTTGGCAGTTGCCGGCGCGTTGGTTTTGACTGGATGTTCGCCAGAGGTATCGAGGGGGTGGCTGCCCACCGAGCGTGGCACCACCAATCACACTGACCGGATCATGGACCTCTGGGTCAACTCATGGATTGCCGCCCTTGTTGTGGGCATCATTACGTGGGGTTTGATCGTCTGGTGCCTTGTCGCCTACCGCCGCCGCAAGGGAACCGTAGGGTTCCCGAAGCAGATCAGCTTTAACCTCCCGCTTGAGGTGTTTTACCTAACCATTCCGATCTTTATGGTCCTGGTGTTCTTCTATTTCACCGACCGCGACCAGCAGGCCATTGATGACCGTTCACAGCCGGCAGACGTCGTTGTCGACGTCCGTAGCAAGCAGTGGGCATGGGACTTCAACTACAAGTCCGGCAATGTCATCCAGGAAGACGTCTACGAACCAGGCGTTCAGGCGCACCTTACGGGTAACGCCATCGACAAGGAAGCTCTTCCGACGCTCTACTTGCCGGTTAACAAGTCAGTTGACCTGGAACTCAACGCACGCGACGTCATCCACTCTTTCTGGGTTCCCGCCTTCCTCCAGAAGCGCGACATGATCCCGGGTAAGACCAACTACATCCGGTTCACTCCCACTAAAGAGGGAACCTACGACGGCAAATGCGCAGAACTCTGCGGCGAGTACCATTCCGAAATGCTGTTCCGCGTCAAGGTTGTCTCCGAAACTGAATTCCAGGCTCACATGGACAAGCTGAAGGCCGCAGGAAACACGGGCCTCCTCGGCGCTGAGTATGACCGCAACCCGAACCTGAACGAAACGAAGTAGGGGAGCGACGTGGCTACTTACACCCAATCCGCACCTGTGGGGACCCTTGAGGCTCCCGTAGTTCCGAAATCCAAGGGACGCATCGTCGTCAACTGGATCACCTCCACGGACCACAAGACCATCGGGTACATGTACCTGATCGCGTCGTTTGTGTTCTTCTGCCTGGGCGGCGTGATGGCGCTGCTGATCCGGGCTGAGCTGTTCGAACCGGGCATGCAGATCCTGCAGACCAAAGAGCAGTACAACCAGTTGTTCACCATGCACGGCACTGTCATGCTGCTGATGTTTGCAACGCCGCTGTTCGCCGGTTTCACGAACGTGATCATGCCGCTGCAGATCGGCGCGCCGGACGTTGCGTTCCCACGGTTGAATGCGCTGGCGTTCTGGTTCTTCCTCTTCGGCTCCACCATCGCCGTCTCGGGCTTCATCACCCCCCAGGGTGCTGCATCGTTTGGCTGGTTCGCCTACGCCCCGCTGTCGAACACCACCTTCAGCCCCGGCATCGGTGGTGACCTCTGGGTCTTCGGCCTGGCCCTGTCCGGCTTCGGAACCATCCTGGGTGCGGTCAACTTCATCACCACCATCATCTGCATGCGCGCCCCGGGCATGACCATGTGGCGGATGCCGATCTTCACCTGGAACGCGCTGATCACGTCCATCCTGGTCCTGATGGCGTTCCCGCCGCTGGCGGCGGCTTTGTTCGCGCTGGGCGCGGACCGCAGGTTTGGTGCGCACATCTTTGACCCGGAGAACGGCGGTGCGGTCCTCTGGCAGCACCTGTTCTGGTTCTTCGGCCACCCCGAGGTCTACATCATCGCGCTGCCGTTCTTCGGCATCGTGTCGGAGATCTTCCCGGTCTTCAGCCGCAAGCCGATCTTCGGCTACAAGGGCCTGGTCTACGCAACGATCGCGATTGCCGCCCTGTCCGTGACCGTGTGGGCGCACCACATGTACGTCACCGGTTCGGTGCTGCTGCCGTTCTTCGCCTTCATGACCATGCTGATCGCAGTGCCTACCGGCGTGAAGTTCTTCAACTGGATCGGCACCATGTGGCGTGGGTCCCTGACCTTCGAAACCCCCATGCTGTGGAGCATCGGCTTCCTGGTCACATTCCTCTTCGGCGGCCTGACCGGCATCATCCTGGCCTCACCGCCGCTGGACTTCCACGTCTCGGACACCTACTTCGTGGTGGCGCACTTCCACTACGTGGTCTTCGGCACCGTGGTGTTCGCGATGTTCGCCGGCTTCTACTTCTGGTGGCCGAAGTGGACGGGCAAGATGCTCAACGAGCGCCTCGGCAAGATCCACTTCTGGCTGCTGTTCCTGGGCTTCCACGGCACGTTCCTCATCCAGCACTGGCTCGGTGTCATGGGCATGCCGCGCCGGTACGCCGACTACCTGGTGGAGGACAACTTCACCTGGATGAACCAGTTCTCCACCATCGCGTCGTTCGTCCTGGGTGCCTCGCTGATCCCGTTCTTCTGGAACGTCTACATCACCTGGCGCAGCAACGAAAAGGTTGAGGTGGATGACCCGTGGGGCTTCGGCGCCTCGCTGGAGTGGGCCACCTCGTGCCCGCCGCCGCGCCACAACTTCACGTCCCTGCCGCGCATCCGGTCGGAGCGTCCTGCCCTGGACCTGCACCACCCGGAGCTCTCCCAGGTACATACCGTCGAGTCGCCTGCTCCCGCAGCAGCTGTGCTCGGTAACGCCGACCAGAAGGATACAGCGCAGTGAAAATCGAGTCTTGGATCTTTGGAGCCGGCGTCTTCTTCTTCGTCCCGGTCGCATTGGTTTACGGGTTCCTGACGCACTGGATGGAGCCGGTTGGCCTGCTCGGCGTCCTGCTTATAGCGGGCCTGTCGGGAATGATCGGTGCGTATCTCGGCTTTACCGGCCGCCGTGTGGGTATGCGTCCCGAGGATCGCAGCGACGCTGAGATTCACGAGGGTGCCGGCGAACAGGGACACTTTAGCCCTTGGAGCTGGTGGCCGCTGGTATTGGGTCTCGCATGCGCTGGCGGCTTCCTCGGCCTGGCAGTCGGCTGGTGGGTCATGTTCATCGCTGCTGGCCTTGCCGTGGTCGCGCTGGTCGGCTGGGTCTTCGAATACAGCCGTGGGGACCACGCCCACTAGGAACTGACGGTCCGGTCTCCGGACTAAGTACACGACAAAGACGCTGGGCCCCACCTTCGGGTGGGGCCCAGCGTCTTTTGTTTTGCGGCGGGCCGTCGTTGCGGTGTCGCGCCTGTTGACACACGTGCCGTCAGACCACCCGGGGAGGGGCCTGGGCGGTCCCCTGCGCTTCAAGGAGCGCAACAAGCTTCTGGAGGGCGTTCTCGATTTCTTCGGGTGTGGTGGCGTCGTTGAGGGATTCTTCAGGGACCGAAAGCTCCACCTCACAGCCGAACGGGAAATCAGCGGTCATCACTTCGAGCAGCGATCTGGCATCGACGCCCTGGATTCCCGCTTTCCGAATGCTGACGGGAAGACCGGTGGCTGTCACGGCCCGGACGAATTCCGCCGCTGGACGGGCATGCAATCCGATGGCCGCCGAAACCACGGCCTTGTGAACTGGCAAAGCGTCTCCTCTGTCCTGACGGTCCCATCCGCCACCTGCTGAAATTTCCAATCCAATATAGCGTCCTCCCGTCACTCCCACTAAAGCGCGCGCCTTCTTGGGGCTGGTCTAGACCTCCAAGACGTTGGCTTAAGATTGGAGGGTGAAGAGCGAAGCACGAATGACACGCCGTGGCTGCTAAAGCCGAGGGCATCCGGGGCGAGATAGACCGCAGCAGCGGCGCAGCCATCTACATTCAGCTCCGGGAAATCCTGCGGGCTTACATCAGCGAATCCTGTCCGCCGGGATCTGCGTTGCCGTCGGAACGCGATCTTGCCTTGCGGTTCGGCCTCGCGCGAATGACGGTCCGGCAGGCAATTGACGCCCTCGTCGGTGAGGAAGTGATCGAGCGGGTAGTTGGACTCGGGACTTTCGTCCGCAAGCCAAAACTTGACCTGCAGGTCAAACTGACCTCCTATAGCGAGGAGATGCAGCGCCGCGGCATGGTCCCGGCGGCAAAGGTCCTCAGCTTCGAGCAGATCGGTGCCAGTGCCTTCCTCGCGCGGGAACTGCAGGTGGAGGAGGGGACGCCCCTGGTACGGTTCCGGCGGCTGTTGCTGGCCGACGGCGAGCCCATGAGTGTGGACGAGAACTTCATCCCCGCCCAGCGCGTCCCCGGGTTGCTCGACAGCGAGCCTCCCACTTCCCTGTACAACGTCCTGAGCGAACAGTTCGGCCTGGTCATGGAGTGGGGAGAGGACATGATTGAAGCGACGGCTGCGTCACCTTCCACGGCCCGCCTGCTCAACGTCGACGTCGGCACCCCACTGCTTAAAATCCAGCGGCACGCGTTTGTGGCGCGTGCCATGGTGGACTATTCGGTTTCCTACTACCGGGCGGACCGCTACAAACTCTGGGTTCCTCTCCAGCGGCCAGGGGCTCGTACCGCACGGAATCATTCTTCCGGTTACCGAAGCCACTAACGGTGGTAATGGGGAAGGCCCGGTCCACTGGACCGGGCCTTCCCCTTTACTTCTTGGCTGATCAGTGGCTCAGGCTCTTGTTCTCCGGTGCCGATTCCACGGCGGTCGGAGCGTGATGCCCGTGCGCGGCTTCCAGTTCGGCGGGTGTTGCCGGTGCCACGCGGTCCTCGAAGAACCACTTGGACAGGAATGCACGCCGCTTTTCCTTACGGGTCACGATGCCGTGTTCGTTGGGAACTGCCGGCAGCGGAACCGGTGACTCGAAGCCGACCAGCTTGTAGCGCTTGTACTCATCCAGAGGTGCGTGGACCTCGATGAACTCACCGTGCGGAAGGCGCACGATGCGGCCGGTCTCACGGCCGTGGAGCGCGATTTCGCGGTCCTTGCGTTGGAGAGCCAGTGCTACACGCTTGGTGACGATGTACGCAATGATCGGACCAACGAAGAACAGGGCCCGGAGCCAGTACGTCACATCGTTCAGCGATACGTGGAAGTGCGTGGCGATGAGGTCCGATCCGGCAGCTGCCCACATAACGCAGTACCAGACAAAGCCTGCGGCGCCGATGGCGGTGCGGGTCGGGGCGTTCCGCGGGCGGTCAAGAACGTGGTGTTCCCGGTCGTCTTTGGTGATCCACCTTTCAATCCACGGGTACATGAACATCACGGTGAACAGGATTCCGGCCGGCACCAGGGCCGGGAGCAGGACGTTCAGTGTGAGCGTGTAGCCGAAGATGACGTACTCGAAGTGGAAATTCCCGATGACACCCGGCATCAGGCGCAGGGCGCCGTCAACAAAACCGATGTACCAGTCGGGCTGGGTACCGGCGGACACGGGGGAGGGATCATAAGGGCCGTAGTTCCAGATCGGGTTGATCGTGAAGAACGCCGCCATGAGGGCGATGACACCGAAGACGATGAAGAAGAAGCCGCCTGCCTTCGCTGCGTAGACAGGGCCCAGCGGGTAGCCGACGACGTTGCCGTCGTTGCGGCCCGGGCCGGGGTACTGGGTGTGCTTGTGCACAACCACCATAAAGAGGTGGAGCACAATCATCAGCAGGATCAGTGCGGGCACAAGCAGGATGTGAAGCATGTACAGGCGACCGATAACTGCGGTGCCGGGGAACTCGCCACCAAAGAGGAAGAACGAGATGTACGTGCCCACCACCGGAATGGCCTTGATAACACCGTCAATGATGCGCAGGCCGTTGCCGGAGAGCAGGTCATCGGGGAGTGAGTAACCGGTGAAGCCGGCTGCCATGGCGAGGATCAGGAGGACGCTGCCAACAACCCAGTTCATTTCACGCGGTTTGCGGAAGGCTCCGGTGAAGAAGACACGCAGCATGTGCACGGCAATGGAGGCCACAAACAGCAGGGCGGACCAGTGGTGCACCTGGCGCATGAAGAGCCCGCCGCGGATGTCAAAGGAGATGTTGAGCGAGGAGCTGTACGCAACCGACATTTCCACGTTCTTCAACGGCACATAGGAACCCGCGTAGTGGGTTTCAGCCATGGAAGGATCGAACCAGAAGGTCAGGAAGGTGCCTGACAGCAGCAGAATGACGAATGAGTAGAGCGCCACTTCACCGAACATAAACGACCAGTGGTCGGGGAAGACTTTGCGCCCGAACTCGCGGAGGATACCGGAACCGCCGACTCGGGAGTCAACGAAATCAGTGATGCGTCCGGTCTTGGTCTTGGCTACGAAGGCGGGGGCTTCAGCTGTTGGTGCTGCGCTCATGCTCATCACGCTCCCAGTAACTCGGTCCTACAGGTTCTTTGAAGTCGCTGGTTGCGACCAGGTAGCCCTCGTTGTCGACTGCGATGGGCAGTTGGGGGAGGGGCCGGCTGGCCGGACCAAAGATCACCTTGCACTCTTGCGTGAGGTCAAAGGTGGACTGGTGGCACGGGCACAGCAGGTGGTGCGTCTGCTGCTCGTAAAGGGCAACAGGGCAACCGACGTGGGTGCAGATCTTGGAGTAGGCAACAATGCCGTTGTAGCTCCAGTCCTCGCGGCCCGCTGAGGGCTTCAGGGACGCAGGATCGAGACGCATGAGGAGCACAACAGCCTTGGCTTTTTCGTTGAGCTTGCCCTCGTGCAGTTCGTTGAGGCCTTCCGGAATGACGTGGAAAGCCGAGCCCAGGGTCACGTCGGAGGCCTTGATCGGCGTACCGTCAGGGTCCCGGGTGAGGCGTTTGAGCTTGCCTTCCTGGGGAGCCCACATCGTGTGGGCCAGTTTGTTGTCCGGGCGGGGGCCAAGGTCACCAAAAACCGCGATGGCGGGCAAAGGTGCCAGGGCAACGGCCCCAAGCAGGGTGTTGCGGATGAGCGGGCGGCGCTTGATGCCGGTCTCCTCCACGATGTCGTCCACGATGCGCACCGCGGCAAGGCGGTCCTCTTCGGTGCGGATCGCGTGGCGTTCCTCGGATACTTCATGGTCGGGCATGAGGGCCTTGGCCCAATGCACGATGCCTGTACCGATGCCGAGCATGGCGAAAGCTGTGCCAAGGCCCAGGAGGGTGTTCTGCAAGCGGATCGTGGCAATGGTTGCCCCTGACCCTGCGCCCAAATCGATGGCGAAGTACGCCACCAGGAAGATCAGGGTGCCAACAACGGAGGCGCCGAAAAGTATTGCGACCTGCCGTTCTGCCCGTTTGGCGGCCTTCGGGTCCGTGTCAGCCAGGCGCAAACGATGCGGGGGAAGTCCAGGATCCTGGAATTTCTCCACCTCATTCTGACCAGCCGTAGCTACGGTGCCCGAGTGGTTCGGACTGCCGTCACTATGGTTGCCCATAATTCGCCTCATCCTTCTCTCGTCCCGGCGTCTGCCGGGTTAGTTTTCAATGTCAAACTGCTGACTGGGCAGCAGAAGTTTTAGGGATCCCGGCGTCCTAGGACGTTCGGGATGTCAGCCAGATCGTAAAGGCGATGATGACGCCGAGTCCTGCGATCCAGACGAAGAGGCCTTCGGCGACCGGGCCAAGGGAGCCCAGTTCCGCACCGCCGGGGGAGCCGTTGGATTCGATCTGCTTGAGGAAGGTGATGATGTCGCGCTTGCCCTCGGGCGTCACGTTCGCGTCGTTGAAGACGGGCATGTTCTGCGGGCCGGAGACCATCGCTTCGTAGATGTGCTTGCCGGAAACGTCCGCGAGGGCCGGGGCGAACTTGCCACGGGTCAGGGCGCCGCCGGCAGCAGCTGCGTTGTGGCACATGGCGCAGTTCACGCGGAAGAGCTCTCCACCTGCCGCAGCGTCACCTTTTTCGTCTAACAGGTGTTCTTCAGGAATTGCCGGGCCGGCACCCAGCGAAGCAACATAGCCTGAAAGCTGATGGGTCTGGGTGTCGTTGAACTGGGCAGGCTTCTTGTAGGCCTGGGGTCCGTTCATCTGCATCGGCATGCGGCCGGTACCGACCTGGAAATCGACAGCCGCTGCGCCGACACCTACCAACGAGGGGCCGGCTTGGGTGCCGCTGGCGCCCATGCCATGGCAGGTGGCGCAGTTCGCTTCGAAGAGCTTTTGGCCCTCGGCGGTGTCACTTGCGCTGTAGCTGGTGGTGGAAGCCTTCGCCTGGTTGACGGTGGTGGCAACGGCGTAGAGCCCCCCAGTGACGAGTAGTCCCATCAGTAGCAGCGCTATAACTGCGAGTGGGTGACGCCGCTTTTGCGAGAGAGCCTTCACGTGGTGGTTCCTTTATTCGATCCTGCGCCGGCTCCGTGAGCCGCTTCTTGAAATTCTGCCTCTTGTAGAAAAGGAATCAAAGCTTGACTACTTCAGGACGTAGATGACCAGGAAGAGGCCGATCCAAACAACATCCACAAAGTGCCAGTAGTAGGACGTGACGATTGCGGACGTCGCCTCAAAGTGGCCAAACTTCTTCGCCGCGAACGAGCGTCCGATGATGAAGAGGAAGGCTATTAGGCCGCCGATAACGTGCAGGCCGTGGAAGCCGGTGGTGATGTAGAAAGCTGAACCATACGCGTTGGATGAGAGCGAGACGTGCTCTGAAACAAGCATGGCGTATTCCGTGCTCTGGCCTGCGACGAAGATTGCGCCCATGATGAAGGTCAGGGTGAACCATTCGTTCATGCCCCAACGGGCGAACTGGAAGGGTCCACCCGTTTTGCGGGGCTGCAGCCGTTCGGCGGCGAATACGCCCATCTGGCAAGTAAAGGAACTGGCCACGAGGACGATGGTGTTAACGAGCGCAAAGGGGAAGTTGAGCTTGGCTGTCTCTTCGGCCCACAGCTGTCCGCTCGTGGAGCGCAGTGTGAAGTACATGGCAAAGAGACCGGCGAAGAACATCAACTCGCTGGAAAGCCAAACAACGGTTCCTACAGAAACCATGTTGGGGCGGTTCAGCGTCGGGTGCGCCGGGGTACTGGGGGCATGGGTCGCAGATGTCACATAGACATTATGTCTATAAAAGTCCGTACATCCCAACGCGAACCGCCTTTTCGGGGGACTTTTTCTACAAAGACGCGAAATTGCCCGGAAAAGTTCCCGGAGACGTTCGCATTGGTCAGGGCTTGGGTGGCTCGATAGCATCAGGAGGTGACTTCTCAGGCAACCGCGCCGGCGGACAGCAACACCTGGCCCCGGCTCATCTCAGCGCTCATCACCGGCACCGACCTCACAGCGGACAGCACCGCGTGGGCCATGGACAGGATTATGTCCGGCGAGGCAACGCCGTCCCAAATAGCAGGATTCCTTGTTGCCCTCAGCGCCAAGGGTGAAACCGTTGATGAGATCTCGGGTCTGGTGGAGGCGATGCTGCGTCACGCCACGCCCATCAGCATCCCCGGTGAGAAGCTGGACATTGTGGGCACTGGCGGCGACCAGCTGAACACGGTCAACATTTCCACCATGGCCGCCCTGGTAGCGGCCGGCGCAGGGGCAAAGGTGGTTAAACACGGCAACCGTGCAGCTTCGTCTTCCTCTGGCTCCGCCGACGTACTGGAGGCGCTGGGCGTCAGGCTCGACCTCCCGGTGGCTCACGTGGCACGCAATGCGGAGGAAGCTGGCATAACTTTCTGCTTCGCGCAGGTCTTCCACCCGTCGTTCCGCCATACCGCAGTGCCCCGCCGGGAGCTGGCAATACCCACCGCCTTCAATTTTCTGGGACCGCTGACCAATCCTGCCCAGGTACAGGCTTCAGCTGTTGGGGTTGCCAACGCAAGGATGGCTCCGCTCGTTGCGGGCGTTTTGGCCCGGCGGGGGAGCCGTGGGCTTGTCTTCCGGGGCAACGACGGGCTGGACGAACTGACCACAACGGGGCCATCCACAGTCTGGGAGATCCGTGGTGGCGCCGTCACCGAGTTGACCTTTTCGCCTGCCGATCTCGGCATCCGTCCGGCGACTGTGGAAGAACTCCGCGGCGGAGACGCCAAAGCCAATGCCGCCGTCGTGCGTGATGTTCTGGCCGGTAAGGCCGGAGCGGCCCGGGACGCCGTGCTGGTCAATGCGGCGGCCGGACTGGTGGCATTTGATGCCACTGCCGATGGCCCGTTCCTGGACCGCATGCGGTCGGCGTTGGCCCGTGCTGCGGAGTCAATTGAGTCGGGTGCCGCCGCCACTGTCCTGGACAAGTGGGTCGCACTCACCCGGCCTTAGCGACGTATAAACCAAGAATGGCGGGCCCGGCAGATCTGCCGGGCCCGCCATTTATGCGCGGAAGGCGATATGGGTGGTGGTGTGCACCACTGCCGGAACCTTCGAGAGTTTGTCGGCGATGACATCGGCAAGGTCCTCGTGGCGGGCTACGCGGGCGACGGCGATCAGATCCCATTCTCCCGTTACGGAGTAGACCTCGCTGATTCCCGGGATCGCGGAAATCTCCTCGGCGGTCTCCGGGATGCGTGCGGCGTCGGTCTTGATCAGAACGAATGCGGTGATCACTGGTTCAATCCTTCCGGATCTGTAGGCCGTAGCGGTGCCCCGGCAGGTCTCTGTGGTCCTGCCAGCCTATTACATGGCCGCACCTCAGAGGCCTGGGTGCGGCGCGTGCCGTGCGCGGGGTCAGGACTTCCGCAGCCTGCGTACGAGCGCCAAGAGTGCACGGTAGCCCACCAGGAACACCCCCAGGCTGAGGAGCGCGACAATGACGAATGCGAGCACCACTGTTTGGCCCGTTACTGCCCGCAGGACCATGCCGCCCCCAACCGCTCCCAGCCAGATTGCCACGCCCATGGGAAGCGACAGCGGCCGCCGCCAGGCCCTGGCCGCGAGCCAGGCGAGGGCGGCGCCGGCGAGGAATGGCCAGGCGGTGAGGAAGACTCCGGTGATGACGTCAGCGCGTTGGTGTGCGTCCCTCCCGATCGCGGCGAAAACGAGGATCAGGATGGCGTCGGCCAGCGCGGCGGCCGCTATGGCGGGCGTGCTGCCGCGGACGGATTGCTGCCGGGGGGAGGAAGTCATAGCTCCGAGCCTAGCGCGGTGCGCCGCCCGCACGGGCACTACGGCACCCGGTGCACCAGCCAGTTGGCCTCCCACCGGACGTGGTGCCCGTCCTCCGTCTCCCACTCGACCAGCACGTGCGTGACCGTATAGGCGATGGCGTTTCCGATCACCGAACGCACTCTGACGGGAACCGGCCTAAGCATGATCACAGGCCTGCCCGGGGCGTCGTGCAGTGCTTGTTCCCGGGTCTGGGCGATGAGGGTTTGCAGCATATGACGTCCTAAGTGCCAGGAACTGAACAATGCCGCTTTCTCCAAAGTGCGGAAAGATCGACACTGATCTGCCCAGTGATGCGAGGGAAGCAGACTACCCAGCGTGCCGCCATGCAACGAGACTAAGATCCCGGCATCCGCCAGGCATCCGTAGAACGTACTCGACTTTTCGGGGCGGACTACTTGCTGCGGCCGCTGTTTCCAGACGCTCGACGGCGGGCCGCCGCCAGGTCGCGATAGCGGCTGTTGTTGCCTATCCCCGACCTGCGGAGGCATCTGGCTGTGCATAAACGGCGGCCATAGGATGGTCTGATTCCGTTCCATATGAGGAGTGGTTTTGATGGAAGCAGCTGAAATCCGCCAGCTTTTCCCCGGGCTCCAAGAGACCATGTATTTCAATACGGCAAGCATGAACGTGGGCTCTGCGCCGGCGCGGGAAGCCTATGAACGGGCAGTTGAGCTTTGGTCCTCTGGCCGGTTCGACTGGACCGAGGCGGAACGGGCAGGGGAGGACGCCCGGGCCTCCTTCGCGGCGATAATCGGCGCTGGAGCGGGGGAGATCGCCATCGTACCGGCGGTGAGCACGGCTGCCGGGATAGTCGCCGCCAATCTGCCGCCGGCGAAGCGAGGCGAAAACGTGGTGGTCGCCGCGCACGAGTTCACATCCAACTACTACCCGTGGCTCATGCTTCGGGAGCGTGGCTACGAAGTCCGTTCGGTGGCGTCCGGGGGAGACGGCATGTCGGCCGAGGAGTTCAGCCAAGCTGCCGACGGCGGAACGCGCCTGCTCGCTGTGAGCGCGGTCCAGTCGGCAAATGGTTATCGCGCCAATCTGCGGGCCATCAGCAACGTAGCCGCAAAGTCGGGGGCATGGTTGTTCGTCGATGGCTGCCAGGCTGCCGGGGCCGTGCCGCTGGACGTCGTGCGGGACGGAGTCGACTTCCTGGCCTCGGCGAGTCACAAGTTCCTGCTTGGCTCCAGGGGAATGGGATACCTCTATGTCCGTCGCGACCTGCTGCACCGAATCCAGCCCGTTGGCCCCGGGTGGAAGGCAGCCCGAAAGCCGGCAGAGAGTTTTTACGGTCCAGCCATGGACCTGTCACCCACTGCCTCGAAGCTCGATACCTCGCTGGCGTGGTTTCCTGCCATGGCTGACAAGGCTGCACTCGGCATCTTCAGCCGGTTCGGCACCGACAAGCTGCTGGCACGCAATTCGCAACTGACGATGCGGCTGCTGGACGCACTCTCGGCGCACGGCCTATCCTTCCGTCGCTTCGCGGACGGGAACCGCTCAACCATCGTGTCCGTCCAGGTCACAGACACCGACGCAGTCCTGGCCCGCTTTCAGCAGGCCAACGTGCGGGCCGCCGTCCGTGCCGGAAACATCCGGCTTTCCGTACATTTCTACAATCTGGAGGAAGAAATCGATCGCGTGGCCGAGCTGATCGGCCGTTCGTAAGCGTGGAAACACTCCGGGTCGGCGATGCGTGGAAGGTGAGGATGGGACAAGAAAAGGTTCGCTGGCGCCCCGTGGTGTCACTCTTGGGCGCAATCGCCGCAATCGCCGCAATCCCGCAAGGGCGGGTTACCCGGGTTGCCCCGAATAGGCTCGTCCTTTGGGAACAACTTCGCATTGGTGTACGTTGCAGTCTCGTCAGAAAGAACATCGAGAATCAGAAATGAGAAATCCCCAAAGTGGCAACCGATTACGACGAAGTCCGTTCCGACGTCAAGGAATCCCAGGACCGTTCCCTGGAGGCATTGCAGTCTGCGAACGCCCCGGATGCACGCAGCGTCGTCAATGAACTGGACGAAGCGGATGCACTCGATGAGGGCCTGACCCCCGGTGGAGAGATCGTGGCCGAGGAGCTCATCGTTCAGGTCATTCCCCAAGCCGCGGACGAGTTTACCTGCTATTCGTGTTTCCTCGTCCGGCACCGGTCTCAACTCGCACGCGAAAGCAACGGCCACTCGTACTGCATCGAGTGCGAAGGTTAGGCATCCTCAGTCAGTGCTCCTTACCGACCGCAGGCCGCCAGCGTGACATGTTCTCCACTGGCCGGGTTAGCGGAAACCCCGGAAAGGCGCGGGGGAGAGGCATCATCCGGGGGCCGTTTTGGCGATCCGAAGGTCTTGAGGATGCGCAAGCTGTAGCCGGACTGGAGCGGGTCGACGCGGGCCGGCAGATGCCGGGGCTGTGAGCATGCCGGAAGTTCTTCCAAGCTGGCGGGCTCGATCCGCCGGCGGTGAGGGCGTTGGCGCGCTTCATGATGTCATAAGCCGTCGCTCAGTCCCTGCGCCGAACTCAACTCTGGAATTGGATTACTACTTGACATAATGTAGATTATCGGCGTTATTTGCGAGGTGCTGAAGCGGGGCAATCCGTGACCGTTCGACAAACAGCTGCAGCCCGCATTGAACGGCATTTCTGCAGGCCAGGCCATTGTCATATCCCCGGTGCTCGCCAAGAATGAACCAATGACGGTCTACTTGCGCTCACTGGAAACTGCTGTTCCGCCCACAGTGCTGGTCCAGGCCGAAGCTCGTGACGTTTTCGCGGCCCAGCCCGGTCTGACCAGGCTGGGCTCACGCCTGGTGAATACGTGTTTCGATTCGGCGGCCATCGACACCCGTCATACGGCGGTCGAAGAAATGACCAGGGCCTACCGTTCGGATGATCCGCAATTCTTTGATCCCGCCACAGGCCTTCTGCTGAATCCGTCCACCAAGGTGCGTAACGAGATCTTCGCCGAACAGGTCACGAAGCTCTTCACCGAGTCCGCTCAGGCAGCACTGGACGCCTGCCCGGACCTCACGTTACTTGACATAACTCATGTCGTTACCGTTTCCTGCACAGGGTTCTTCAACCCCGGTCCCGACTACAAAATTGTTCGGGCGCTGGGCCTGGACCCTGCCGTCCAGCGGTATCACCTCGGATTTATGGGCTGTTACGCAGCCTTCCCGGCGCTGCGGGCCGCCAAGTCGTTCTGCGAGGCAGATCCGCAGGCCGTTGTGCTGGTGGTTTGTGCTGAGCTCTGCTCCCTGCACGTCCGGACGTCCAACGATCCGGATACCATCATGGGGTCCGCGCTTTTTGCCGACGGTGCGGCTGCCGCCATCGTCACCGCCCGCAACGCTCCGGACGCGCCGGCCCTGCTCCAACTGGACCACTTCGAGACCGTGCTGACGCCGGTGGGCGAAGAATCCATGGCGTGGAACATCGGTGATCACGGCTTCGAAATGGTCCTGGGCAACTACGTGCCGCACATTATCGATGACCACATCATTGGTGCCCTCGAACCGCTGTTGTCCCGCGACCATTCGCTGCTCGGTCTCCCCTATCGCGACATCCGCCACTGGGCCATTCATCCCGGCGGCCGGAGCATCCTGGACAAGGTTCAGTCGCGCCTTGAACTCACGGACGAGCAGCTGGTCCCCGCACGCGAAACGCTGCGGAGGTTCGGCAACATGAGCAGCGCTACCGTGCTGTTTGTGCTCAAGCACATCCTGGAGCAGCCGACCATGGAAGGCGAAGAACGCATTTGTTCCATGGCGTTCGGTCCAGGACTCACCGTGGAAACGGGACTCTTCACCAAACTCCGCCAAGCCGGCGCGCCGAAACCCGCTGTTGAGCCAAGCAACGCCCGGTCCGAGGAACGGATCGAGGACCGGGCGGCGGCCGATTCACGGGCTTAAGCCTGTGTTGCTGATGCGGCGCCGGGCCGCGGAGGCCGTCGAACTGATGGACGCGTCCGACTGCGATCCCGTCAAACTCGAACGGACGTACCGGCAGTTCGGCCTGGTCAACCGCCTCTTTTCCGGCTGGCGGCTGCTTTACGTCCAGGAACTGCGGCCCCTTCTTTCCGCAAACACCGTCACCACCGTCCTGGACATCGGCAGCGGCGGAGGTGACCTGGCAAGGCTGCTCGCGCAGTGGTCCCGACGGGACAGGCTGAAGCTCGACGTCACCGGCCTCGACCCGGACGCGAGAGCCCACAGCTTTGCAGCCAGCCGCCCCCACACCTCCAACGTCAGGTTCGTGCACGCGGGCAGCGGCGAGCTGGTCCGCGAAGGGCGACGGTTCGACGTCGTAATTTCCAACCACGTCATCCATCACCTGCAGCCGCCGGACCTGGACCGGTTACTCACAGACTCGCAGACCCTGGCGCGCCGGATTTGCCTGCATAATGACCTGCGCCGAAGCATCGCAGCCTACGGTCTGTTCTCATTCGCGGCACTGCCTTTCCGGGGCTCCTTCATCCGCTCTGACGGTCTGGTCTCCATCCGGCGCAGCTATACACCGGCTGAACTTAACGCCGCCGCACCCCCGGGCTGGCGCGTCCAGCCCCACCCGCCCTTCCACCAGGTCCTCGTCCATCGTCCGGACCAGCCCGATGGCTGATGTCGTAATCGTGGGCGGCGGGCCGGTGGGCCTCTACCTGGCTGCCCTGCTTCTTCAGGAAGGGGTGCAGGTCCGGGTCTTGGAACAGCGGCTCCAGCGTGAACAGCACTCCAGGGCCATCGGCATTCACCCGCCTGCCCTCGCGGCCCTGGACAAGGTGGGCGTGGCCGGAGCCATGGTGGCTGCCGGCGTGCCGATCCGCGGCGGAATTGGGCTGAGCCGGGGCAGGACTGTCGGGTCGATGTCCTTCGCCGCCGTGTCGGACCGCTTTCCGTTTGTGCTGTCACTCCCCCAGTTCACGACGGAATCCCTCCTTGAACAGCGCGTTCAGGACCTCGACGGCACCGCTCTGATCCGGGGAGCCCGGGTCACGGAAGTAACGGACGACGGCGGCCTGGTCACCGTCGCGGTGGCGGCGCCGGAGGTGCCCGGTGCCGGCGGTCAGATGAGTGCACCACTCCTTGTCGCCGCGGATGGGGCCCGGTCATCGGTGCGCAGCCTGCTGAACATCCGGGTGAGCACAAAAACGTATCCAGACCACTACGTCATGGGCGACTTCGGGGCAGATGGTGACTACGGGCAGCAGGCTGTCCTGTACCTGGAAGCCGGGGGGATTGTGGAATCCTTTCCACTTCCCGGCGGCCTCCGCCGGTGGGTGGTCCGGATGGGCAGGCCTGCACCCGCCATGGACGCCGGCGGACTGTCCCGGCTGGTCCACCACCGCACCGGGGTCCGGCCTGATCCGGCGACGAACACCATGCTGAGCGCCTTCAGTCCCAGGTCGTCGGTGGCGGGCAGGCTGGTGGCGGGGCGCGCCGTGCTCGTTGGCGACGCAGCACATGAAATCAGCCCCATTGGCGGCCAGGGCATGAACCTCGGCTGGCTCGACGCGGCAGAGCTGGCACCGATTATCTGTGCGTCTTTAGCGGGCAGGGCCGTCGGCAGTGACCTCCATGGTTATGCATCCCGGCGGCGCAGCGCCGCGCGCCGCGCGCGGTGGCAAGCGGGGCTGAACATGTCCTTGGGCCGCCCCGTGGCGCTGCCGTTCCTGGCCGTCCGGAATCTGGCGTTTGGCACAGTGGCAGGACTTCCGTCCGCGAACAGGCTGGTGGCCCGGCGCTTCACCATGCAGTGACCGTGGGGCGGCACGGCTTTGGCTCAGGAATCCAGGAAGTAGCAGTCGTAACTGTCCTGGCTGACGATCAGGCCATCGCGGACCTCAAAAACTGATGACGTGCGTGCGCGGATCGTGTCGCCGGCATCCCAGTATTTCAGGTCCATCAGGACGGTTGCCGACCAGTCCGCCTCCAGGACAACGCGGCCGTCCTGGCAGGTCGTGCGCCGGATCTCGAACTTCTGGTTCGCTACCACCTCGCCGCTTTGGTCGGCGCCTGCAAGCACCTGTTTCCGAGTCCGGGTTGACCCTTCCGGAGCGAGCAGATGCGGCGCCTCGAACAGGCGAAAATCAGCCGCGAGGAAGGGCCTGATGGCGTCGCCGCCGCCTCCGGCCTCGAGCGTCCTGACAAAATCCAGGACACGGCCCAGCGCTGTGGACTCCAACGAAGTCAGTTCTGCCATGGCATCGACACTAGCCGACCGGGCTGCTGCCACCGGTCTGCCGGCGGTTAGGCTTTCCCCATGATTGCCGTATCGCCGCCCACTCCGTTCACACCTGCGCAGCTCCGGGAACAGGTCCAGGAGATCCTGGCCGCAGGTGCTTTGCCGCCCATCGTGCAGGCCGGGCATCCCGTGCTCCGGCAGCAGGCCGCCGCCTTCGACGGCCAAATCAGCGACACCGAGCTCCAGCAGCTGACAGCTCTCATGCGCAATGTCATGCATGAGGCGCCAGGAGTAGGACTCGCCGCTCCCCAGATTGGGATTCCGCTCCAACTGGCGGTCCTCGAGGATCAGTTCGACGTCGACCCGGAGGCGGCTGCCGTGCGACACCGTACGCCGCTGGATTTCCTGGCCATCCTGAACCCGCGTTATGCGCCCTTGAGCCCTGAAACCGCGGCCTTCTTTGAAGGGTGCCTCTCGCTCAGCGGCCTGCAGGCTGTGGTGCTGCGCCACGAGCGGGTGCTGCTCCAGTATGAAACGGCTGACGGCCGGGGCGCGGAGCAGGAATTCGAGGGCTGGCAGGCCCGGATCGTCCAACACGAAACAGATCATTTGCAGGGCACCCTCTACGTGGACCGTGCGGAGCTGAGGTCCTTGAGCAGCAATGCCGAGTACGCCGCCAACTGGGTGGAGCCGGGTATTGGCAAGGCCCGCGCCGCTTTGGGATTCCTGCCCGAATAGCCCCGAGGGTGCCGGTTACCCCGGCGGTATCTCGGCAGGATTCGCAGCTGTCGGGAGGAACCGGGACCACCAGCGGAGAATGTGCTCGAACCGCTGCCGCCGGTGCAGCGGCCGGCCTGACCGGGAGAGTTCGTGGTCTTCACCAGGGAAAATCAGCAGCTCAGCTTCCACTCCCTGCCTCTTCAACGCCGTGTAGTAGCGCTGGCCCTGTTCCAACGGGCAACGAAGATCGTTTTCACTATGAATCACCATGGTTGGCGTGCGGACTTGGGCTGCATGTCCCAGCGGGCTCCGGGCGGCCAGCGCATCCACTGAGTCACCCAGGTACTCGCTGCCGAAGTACCAGCCGATATCGGCCGAGCCCTCAAAGCTGACCGGGTCCAGGAATCCCCGCTCCACAATGGCGGCCTGGAACCTATGATGGTGCGCGATGGTCCACGCGGTGAGGTAGCCGCCATAAGAACCGCCCATGATTCCCAGGCGCCCGGCGTCAAGCGAGGAAAATTTCGCCAGCGCACCGTCAAGGAACGCCAGCACGTCCTGCATGTCATCTGTCCCGAACCGGCCCTTGATGGCCAGCCCGTGGTCCCGGCCGTAGCCTGCGGAGCCCCGCGGGTTGCACATCAGCACCGCGTAGCCGGCTGCCACGTACACCTGGGCCTCGTCGAACAGAGCCACGGTGAACTGGGTAAACGGACCGCCGTGGATGTTCAGCAGGACAGGGTGAGGTCCCTGACCGGCGGGCCGCAGCACCCAGCCGTGCACGTGATAGCCGTCCGGCGCGTCAAACGTGACTTCCTGCGGCACCACGATGTCTGTCCTGGTCCGCAGATCGGCCGAAAAGTCTGTCAGGATCCGCAACTGTCCGTCCTCCAGCACTGCAAGGTCCCCGCAGGTGGACGGATCGGCAAAAGCCACGAACAGCGAGCCGCCCGCCCAGGCGGCCCCGGTCACGGTTCTGTCCCCGTGCACGGGCAGCGAATGGCCACCTGTTGCCCCCAACTCGAGGAGCTCCACGGTCCCTTGCGCATGGTTCAGTACCAGGGCGCGGTCAGGGCCGCGCAGTTCAATCCGGCTGCCCGGGGCGGAGACGTCCATCATCTCCGGGTCCGTCAAGGGAACCGGTGTGCCGCCTCCGCTGGGCACGCAGAACAGCACGGCGTTTTGCGCTACAAAGTCCCTGCCGGACCCGCCGAGATCCCGGGCAATGTAAAACAGCCATCGGCCATCCTTGGATTCGCGGACGTCCACCACTGACTGGGCTGCCGGGCCGGCCACTTCGACGGCCATGGGCAGGCCTCCCGCGCCGGACACCCGGTAGATGGCAGTGGCCAGCCTGTCGTCGTCCGGGAGCGCCGCTGTGAAGTAGACGCAGGAGCCGTCAGCACTAAAGGTCCCGGTACCAGCGTCAGTGGCGAGCGCCGTCAGCTGCTTGGAGTCAGGCTTGCTGGCATCGGGCTCGCCGCCAAGTTCGGGGACCTCAACGACAAACAGCTGCAGTGGCTTGTCGCGGGTGTAGCCGACGCCGTTAAGCCTGTACCGGTAAGTGGAAATCAGGCGTGGCTCTTCTGCTCCCGCCGCGACGTCAGCTGCGGTGCCGTACCGTCCGGCCTCCGGCTCCCGCGAGCTGAAAACTATCCGGTGTGAGTCAGGAGACCACGAGAAAGCCTCCACGCCCAGAAGCCTGTCGGTGATCACCTGCGGTTCGCCGCCGTCGGCCTCCACCACCCAAAGCTGGGCTTTCGACGACGGCCCGTCGGCCCGGAGGAAGGCGAGAACCAGTCCGTCGGGTGAGAACGCGGGGGCGGTGTCCCGGAAGCCCGGGTGATCCGCCGGGGCAGCTTTTCCTGATCCACCGGGACAGTCCACAACTGACCGACATATGAATTAGCATCGAGGTCCGGCCTGTTCACCGACACAACAGCGCGGCTGCCGTCCGGATGCACTGCCGGCGGCGAAACGGAATTCAACAGCACTAGGTGTTCTGGCTTCACCCACGTGAGCCTAACCTGAGCACGCCCGCGGCGGACAGCGGCACGTCGGGCCATCCGCGTGGGGCGATGCCGGTCACCGCGTCCGGCACCGCCGCACGTTCGGCACCGCCCTAAGATAGTGGCTATGCCGTCCTCCCCTCCCCCGCCGTTGCGCTGCCCGTTGTGCGGCCACGAGTTGGCGGTCCATTCCCGCGCCGGAGAAGAGTCGCGGCCGGCGCTGGTGTGCGAAGCCGGGCACAGCTTTGACGCTGCCAGGCAGGGGTATTACAACCTGCTGGTGGGCAAGGGCACAGTGTTCGAAGCTGACTCTGCGGACATGGTGGCGGCCCGTTTCAATTTCCTCGATGCCGGGCACTACCGTCCCCTGGCGGACGCCGTCTCAGACATTGTCCTCGCCGCGGTTCACCCCGGAACCCCGTTCACTGTCCTCGATTCGGGAACGGGTACGGGCCACTACCTGCGGGTAGTGCTCGACGACGTCGGGCGGGTCAGCGACGACGTCACCGCTGTCGCGCTCGACATCTCCAAATTCGCTTTGCGGCGCGCCGCCCGCCTCAACCCGGAAGCCGTCAACCTGGCCTGCGATGTCTGGCAGCCGCTTCCGGTGGCGGACGCCGCCGTCGACGTGGTGACTGTGATCTTTGCACCCCGCAACGCCGCCGAATTCGCCCGGGTCCTCCGCCCCGACGGCCGGCTGGTGGTGGTGACGCCGCGGGCGGGACACCTGGCCTCACTGGCCGTCAAGGCCGGGATGCTGGCTATCGAAGACGAAAAGGATACGAGGCTGGCAGAGTCCCTCGCCGGATTCTTCGTGGCCGAATCAACCCGCGACGTTGATGTCCGGATGATGCTGACCCCGAGTGAGATGGCTGACCTGGCCTTCATGGGCCCGGCGGGGCATCACCTGGACCGCGTGGCACTCACAGCCAGGCTGGACACAGGCGAACCTGCCTCCGACGTTGAGGCTCTGTTCCGGATCACCGTCTTTCGCCCGGCACGGCGCCCAGAGTAACGACTTGGCCACGTTCCCCGGCCCTCTTCCTGACCACCTGCCGTGCGGCATTCCGGCGGACTAGGATAAATAGACAGCTACCGGAGGGTCAAGGGGGACGGAATGTTCGAATGGCTTGGCGAAAACTGGTGGGCCCTGTGGCTCACGGCTTTCCTCGCGTTCGCGGTGATCGAGATGATCACCCTTGACCTGTTCTTCATCATGCTCGGCGGCGGAACGCTCGCCGCCATCGTTGCGGATTTTGCCGGCGCTGACCTGTGGCTGCAGATCGTGGTCTTCTGCGTGGTGTCCCTGCTGATGATCGCTTTTGTCCGCCCGGTGGCCATCAGCCACTTGAAGAAGGGCCCCGCCGATCAGCGCACCAACGTGGACCGGCTGATTGGCGAGCAAGCCCTGGTGATGGAAGCAGTCAGCTCCACGGGCGGCCTGGTGAAAATTGGCGGCGATGTGTGGAGCGCCCGGTCCGCCGGCGTTGTACTGCCCGCCGGCCAAAGGGCCGTTGTCTCGGCCATCGATGGCGCCACAGCTGTGGTGTCCGCCCCGCAGGAGCAAACAGACCCGTCGTAGTTTCAGCGTCACTGACAGTGTTGGATACAGCCCAATAATTGGGGATAGGGAGATGTATGGATAACGCAGGAGGAGTCGCCTTAGCCATTGTGCTGGTGGTCCTAATCGTGTTCGTGATAATTGTTCTGGTCCGTTCAGTGCGGATCATTCCGCAGGCGAGGGCCGGCGTCGTTGAACGTCTAGGTAAGTACCAGCGCACCCTCAACCCGGGGCTCACCATCCTGATCCCGTTTGTGGACCGGCTCCTGCCGCTCCTTGACCTCAGGGAGCAGGTGGTCTCCTTCCCGCCTCAGCCCGTCATCACCGAAGATAACCTGGTGGTCTCCATCGACACCGTGGTCTACTTCCAGGTCACCGATCCGCGTGCGGCCACCTACGAAATCGCCAACTACATCCAGGCAGTGGAACAGCTCACCACCACCACCCTGCGTAACGTCGTTGGCGGCCTGAACCTCGAAGAGGCCCTTACGTCCCGCGATCAGATCAACGGTCAACTGCGCGGCGTCCTGGACGAGGCCACGGGCCGCTGGGGAATCCGGGTCTCGCGCGTCGAGCTGAAGGCGATCGACCCGCCCCACTCCATCCAGGACTCGATGGAGAAGCAGATGCGGGCCGAGCGGGACCGGCGCGCCGCGATCCTCACCGCTGAGGGTACCAAGCAGTCAGCCATCCTTACGGCCGAAGGCCAGCGGCAGGCTTCGATCCTCGCGGCAGAAGGTGACGCCAAGGCTGCCATTCTCCGCGCGGACGGTGAGGCACAGGCCATCCAAAAGGTCTTCGACGCCATCCACAAGGGCAATCCCGATCAGAAGCTGCTCGCGTATCAGTACCTGCAGACGCTCCCCAAGATTGCGGAAGGGTCCTCCAATAAGCTGTGGATCATTCCCAGCGAAGTCGGGGAAGCACTGAAGGGCATTGGCAACGCGCTCGGCGGCACCAATCCTGATCCACGCTCCGGTGGCGGACTCTTCGACGAGGAACCCGCCAAACAGCCCTGAGCCTGACCCGGCATATTACCGGCAGGGGCCGCGCCGCCATTCAGGCGGAGCGGCCCCCTGCCTGTTCTACCCAGGTGCTTCGCTACGTTTGGCGGCGGGGACACCTACCGGTATAATTGAGTGTTTGTCCGGTCGGACCAGATCCGCTGGAACAAGAATGCTTCGCAATGCGTTGAATGTATAGATGCAGCACAGTGCACACAGTAGTCCGGAGCGGTTAGATTGCACCGGCTTGCGTGGGGCCCTTGCTCCGCGAACCGACCAGAGGGAGAAAACATGAGCGATCGCAGCCTGCGGGGTATGCGCCTTGGCGCGCAGAGCATGGAGACCGAGTCCGGCGTCGAGCCGGCCCCGCGTCAGCGTGTGGAATACCGGTGCGAGGACGGCGAGCAGGTTTTCGTCACGTTCTCTTCAGAGGCTGACATTCCTCCTGTGTGGGTTTCCAAGACCGGCAAGGAAGCGCTCCTGGTAGACGGCGAACGGCCCGATACCAGCAACGAAAAAGCTGTCCGTACCCACTGGGACATGCTGCTGGAACGGCGTTCCCTCCCGGAGCTTGAGCAGATTCTCGAAGACCGGCTGACCATCCTGCGCGAACGCCGCGGTGAACGGCGCAGCGCCTGACCCACCGGCGGTCACAGCCTCTTTGACCGAGGCACACTGAACAAGTTGGAAGGGCCGACCGGCGACGTGAACGGACGGGTTCTTGCCGCCGTGCGAGCGGGGTCTAGCCCTGAGCCGGCTCCTGCTTGCCCCGGAGCTTATTCCAGCGTGACTGCAGGCCCCACCGGGTGACGTTGATCATGGCCTCAACCACAATGTTGCCGCTCATTTTGGACGCACCCAGTTCCCGTTCGACGAACGTGATGGGTCGCTCTTCGATCCTGAGGCCCATTTTGGCTACCCGCCACGCCAGGTCCACCTGGAAGCCGTAACCCACCGAATCGACCTGGTCGAGGTTGAGTTTTTCCAGCGTGGACCTCCGGAAGGCGCGGTAACCGCCGGTGACGTCCTTGATCTTCAAGCCGAGCATCAGCCGTGCGTACGTGCTGCCAACGCGTGAGATCGCCTGCCGGTACAGCGGCCAGTTGACCACGCTGCCCCCTTGCACCCACCGGGAACCCATCGCCAGGTCGGCGCCCTGTTCAACGGCTTCCAGCAGTTGGGGCAGCTGTTCGGGCTGGTGGGAACCGTCGGCATCCATTTCCACCAGGATCTCGTAGCCGGCCTCAAGGCCCCACTTGAACCCGGCAATGTAGGCAGCGCCGAGGCCCTCCTTGCCCTTGCGGTGAAGGACGTGAACCTGTGCGTCATCGGCAGCGATGCTGTCCGCCAGCTGTCCGGTACCGTCGGGGCTGTTGTCGTCCACCACCAGTACGTCCGAGGCGGGGACGGCTGCCCGGAGGCGCTGGAGGGTCTTGGGCAGCGATTCCAGCTCGTTGTAAGTCGGAATAATGGTGAGGACGCGCACAAAGGGCCTTTCCTGGACGGGAGCGGTCGGAGCACCTGATCATCAGCGGAGTCACTGGCTGGCAGGCGCAACTACCCATTATAGGGCGCTGGCCTGCGCTTCGGATCAGGAACGCAGCGCCGGACTGGAAAACAGCTCGCGGCCGTCCCTGACGGTCTGCAGGCACACCGGGTCCCTGCCCGTGTCCAGCGCCGGAAGCAGGGGCGTGCGCGCCCTCGGATCCGTGCTCCAGGACTGCACGCGCCCGTCCGCAACCTGGACCATCAGTTCTTCGACGTCCCAAACAGCGAAACTGGCCGGCGCACCAGGAACCAGCTGTCCGGCCATGGGGTTGTGGTACCTGGCGGCACGCCAGCCCGCCCGGGTATGGCCAAGGAATGCAGCACGGGCCGAGATCCGCTCGTCGTGGTTGTGGTGTTCCAGGCAGGCCCGCACACTCGACCAGGGCCGCAGCGGCGTCACCGGGCCGTCGCTGCCGAAGCAAATGGGAACGCCCGCCGAATAGAACGAGGCAAACGCGTTCATGGACCGGCTGCGGTCACCGAGGCGCTGCTGGTACATCCCGCCGTCGTTCCCCCATGCGGCGTCGAAGCGGGGCTGGGCGCTGACAGTGACGGAGTACCGGGCAAGCTGCTGAACGGCTCCCGTATCCGCTAATTCCACATGCTCGAAACGGTGGCCGGCAGCACGGATCCGCTGCTCCCCCACTTCAGCGGCGGCGAGCTCCAGGGCCTCCAGTGCGGCGTCGAGCCCGGCATCACCGATGATGTGGAAGCCGCCCTGGATGCCCAGGAGGGAGCAGGCTGCCAGGTGGGCGCCGGCCTGCCGAGCGGTGACGTACAGGCTGCCCCGTTCCCCCGGCGCGTCGGTGTAGCCGTCCCGCAAGGCAGCCGTCCGGGAACCCAGGGAACCGTCGATGTTCAGGTCGCCGGCGAGGCCGCGCACGGAGACGCCGAGCCCGTCCAGCAGGTGTTTGGCGTGTTCCTCCGACGTGGCCAGTTCGCCCCAGTAGGGAAGCACTTCCGGCACGGCTCCCTCGGCGGTGTCAGTGTTCCAGGCGGCGGCGAGCCGAAGATCGGCGACTCCACCGATGTGCGGCGCCGCCATCTCCGCGACAGCCACGTAGCCGTTTTCAGCCGCTTCCTTGAGGGCGCGCAGCTGGTAGCCACGGAGGCGGAAGTCAGGAAGGCGCCGAGCTGCCTGGCGTGCCGCAGTGTGCGCGGCGCGCAAGACCTGAGCGCCCGAGTCGTAGCCGTCGAGCCCGGCCAGACCGGCATCGGCGGCGAGTGAGGAGGACACCAGGGCCGAATGCGCGTCCACCCTGGACAGGAAGACAGGACGGCCGCCGGCCGCCAGCTCCAGTTCATCGGCGGTGGGCAGGGCAGGATCCTCCCATGCGGAATCGTCCCAGCCGTGGCCGAGGATAGGGCCTTCACCCCGGGAAGCCGACACGGCGTCGAGGAGTTGCCGGGCGGACCGGACACCGCCGAGTTGCAGGGCATCCAGGGCAATCCCGGTCTCTGTGAGGTGGACATGGGAGTCCACAAACCCCGGGGCGACGAGGGCCCCATGGAGATCGATGATCTCCATGGACGAATCGGCGATCGAGGACGCCGCCTGTTCGGAGCCCACCCAGGCAACGGTGTCGCCGTCCACCACCATGGCGGTGGCCAACGGATCCGCTGCAGAGTACACAGAGCCGTTGCGGTACAGGACCACCTTCCGTTCGGACGGGGCGGGCACGGTGGAACGTTCAGTCATGGGGCAAGTCTCCTGGATTAGGGACGCAGCAAGTGCTGCCGGTCAGTGAAAGAAGTATGTTTTGGGAGGCCTGCTGGCTGTTGCCTCAGAGAACTGAGGAGTACGCGACAACTCCGCGGCGGATCAGGGAAATGGCTTCGGAACACAGCCGGGCCAGCCGCGGATCCAGGCCGGGAATCTTGGCCAACTGGTCCAGGAGGTCGATGACCTGTTTGACCCAGCGCACAAAGTCACCGGCCGCCAGGTCCGTGCCGTTCAGCACCTCCTGGAGGTGCCGGCCCTTCGCCCACTTGTACATGGGCCACACCAGGCCCAGCTCCGGTTCGCCGGTCAGCGGCAGCTTGTTTTGTTCTTCCACGTCTTCCAGGGCTGACCATTCACGGACCACCAGGTCCACCGACGATTCGAGCGCGATGCTCGGCATCCGCGGGCGGAGGCCCCTGTCCTCGCGTTTGGCCTGGTAGACCAGGACGCTCGCCAGGGCTGCAACTTCGACGGCGTCAAGGTCACTGAAGGCGCCCAAACGCAGTGACTGGGAGATCAGGAGGTCCTTCTCGCCGTAGATCCGGCGGAGGCGCTGGCCGTCGGAACTGATGGACTGGCGACCATCCGCACCGGCCTCCAGGTAGCCGTAGGCCGACAGGACGTCGCACACTCGGTCAAAGGTCTTGGCGATGGTGTTGGTGCGGCCTTGGATCTGGCGGACCAAACCGTCCGTTTCACGGCGCAGTTTCCACCAGCGCTCTGACCAGCGGGCATGGTCCTCACGCTCGCTGCAGCCGTGGCAGGGGTGAGCCCGGAGTGCGCGGCGAAGCTCCGTGATCCGCTTCTCCTGGTTGGGCATGACGCTGCTCAACCCGAAGTCCGTGCTTCGGCCGGGGGCTGGCGGCCGGTTTTCACGCAAGGCATTCCGTGCTGAGGAGGCGAGGTCGCGCCGGGACTTAGGGACCTTGGCGTTGAACGCCTTGGGAATCCGAATCCGGGTCAGGGGAGAAATGGGGCCTTCGAGGTCTTCGGTGCCGATCCGGCGGAGCTGGTTGTCGAGGGTCAGGACGGCCGGCCGCGGCTCCCGGCCACTGTGGTCCGAACTCAGCACAACGGCCAGCCCGGGTGCACGCCCTCCCGGCACGTCAACCACGTCACCGGGCATCAGCCGGGCAAGTGAGTCTTCGTTCAGGGACTTCCGGGCGCGGGACTTGGTGCGTGAGGTGACATCTTCGGCGTCGGACAGTTCCCGGCGCAGCCGGGCGTACTCGGTAAAGTCACCGAGGTGGCATGTCATGGATTTGGCGTACCCGGTGAGGGACTCTTCCCTGCTGCGCACCTGCTTGGCGAGCCCCACCACGGAGCGGTCTGCCTGGAACTGCGCGAACGAGGACTCGAGGATTTCCCGGGCCCGGGCCCTGCCAAACTGGGCCAGCAGATTGATGCTCATGTTGTATGTAGGCCGGAAGCTTGACGTCAGGGGGTACGTCCGGCGTGAGGCAAGGCCTGCCACCGCGGCCGGATCGGTACCCGGCTGCCAGAGGACAACGGCGTGGCCGTCGACGTCGATGCCCCGGCGGCCGGCTCGTCCCGTCAGCTGGGTGTATTCCCCCGCCGTGATGTCCACGTGGGCTTCGCCGTTGAATTTGTCCAGCTTCTCCAGGACGACGGAACGGGCAGGCATGTTCACGCCCAAGGCGAGAGTCTCGGTGGCAAAAACAGCTTTGACCAGGCCCTCGACGAAGAGTTTCTCCACTACTTCCTTGAAGGTGGGCAGCATGCCCGCGTGGTGGGCGGCGAAACCCCGCAGCAGGCCCTCCCGCCACGTCCAGAAGCCCAGGATGTCCAGGTCCTCAGACGGGATATCCTGCCCGGCCTCGTCAACGCGCTGGGCGATGATCCGCTGCTCCTTCTCCGTGGTCARCCAGAGACCCGAAGAGACACACTGCGCCACGGCGGCGTCGCAGCCGGCCCGGGAGAAAATGAAGGTGATGGCGGGCAGCAGGTCCTGGCGGTCAAGGCTGGCGATCACCTGCGGCCGGCTGGCCCTCCGGACAGCGCCGGGCTGGGCCCCCTGTACGGGGCGGGCGTCCGACCGTTGCCCGTGCTGCCGGCGCTGGCTCCGCCCGCCGTGGCCGAACCGCCCACGGAAGCTCTCCCGGCTTTCGCTGCGGGCCATTGCGAGCAGATCGGGGTTAACCTCGAACCCCCGGCCCGCGGCGCCGTCTCGGGTGGCGGAGCCCGGTCCTGGAGCCAACTCTTCCCGGACCGGCAGGGGTGTTCCTGTCTCGGCATCGGCCGGCGGCGCTATTTCGTCGAAGGTGGTTTCCCCGGCGAACAGGTCCACAATTTCCCGGCCTACCATCACGTGCTGCCACAGGGGCACGGGCCGGTGCTCGGAAACGATGATGTCTGTGTCGCCGCGCACGGTGTCCAGCCACGCCCCGAATTCCTCTGCATTCGAAACCGTTGCACTGAGCGAGACAACCTGGACTTCGCTGGGGAGGTGGATGATCACTTCCTCCCAGACTGCGCCGCGGAATCGGTCCGCAAGATAGTGGACTTCATCCATGACCACAAAGCCGAGATCGTCCAGCGTGGCGGAGTCGGCATAGAGCATGTTCCGGAGCACTTCGGTAGTCATCACCACCACCGGGGCGTCGCCATTGATGCTGGTGTCACCCGTCAGGAGCCCGACGTTTTCTGCCCCGTACTTCTCAGCGAGTTCGGTGAATTTCTGGTTGCTCAGGGCCTTGATGGGCGTGGTGTAGAACGCCTTGAGGTGCCGCTCCAACGCGAGGTAGATGGCGAATTCCCCGACGATGGTTTTGCCGGCACCGGTCGGTGCAGCCACCAGCACTCCCCTGCCTTCCTGGAGGGACTGGCACGCCAGGCGCTGGAATTCGTCAAGTTCAAAGTCGAGGGTGCGGACAAACCCGCCAAGGTACGTGCGCGCCTCGGCCGTGCGTTCCCTGCTGGCCCGGTAACTTTCAGAGGGCGAGAGCGGCCCGGAAATAGAGGACATACTTCAAGCCTAGTGCGCTGGGAGCTACAGGTTATTCAGTTCACTGCCCGGGGTCGCGATGTCGGCTGTTGCGTCCGTCTCGGCGGCACGTTTAGCCTGCCGCTTGTCCTTGCGGTTGTCGTTGACGATACACAGCCCGATCGCGGCGAAAAACAGGACCAGGAGTGGCGCAGCCAGCAGGAACATGGACAAGGCGTCCGTCCCCGGTGCTGCCAGGGCGGCCAGGACAAAGACCAGGAAGACGATGATCCGCCAGGCTTTGAGGATGGTCCGGCCCCGCACCACACCGGCCATGTTGATGCCCACCAGAATGACCGGCACGAGGAACGAAACGCCCAGGATCAGGAGCATCTGCGTGGCGAACGTGAGGTAGTCGGTGGCGGAGATGTTGTTGGCGCCGGTCTGGGGCGTGAACTGGAGCAGGGCCCGGACTACCGTGGGGAACACCAGCCAAGCCACAAATACGCCGGCCAGGAACAGCGGTACGGCAGCGGCCATAAAGCCGAGCGTGTAGCCGCGTTCCTTCCGGGTCAGCCCGGGGGTGATGAACGCCCAGACCTGATAGATCCACACCGGGCTGGAAATCACCAGCCCGATCTGGATGGCGATCTGGATCTTGAAGGCGAACGGGTCCGMGATGGTCGCAAAGTTCAAGACCGCCGTCCGGCCGGTTTCATGTGCGATGGCAATCAGTGGAGCCGACAGGCTGGTGACGACGGGGTCGTACAGGAACCAGCCGCCCACGGCAGCGAGCAGCACAGCAATTGCCGATTTGATCAGCCGGTTCTTGAGCTCTTTGAGGTGATCCCAAAGTGCCATCCGCCCCTCTGGGTTGGATTTACGGCCCCGCGTCAGTGCCACTTTGCGTTATGCGCGGTTCGACGGCGGAACGTCGGTGCCGTTGGTCGGCTCACCGGGCTGAGTTGGTGCAGGCTTCGCCTGCGGGTGATTAACGATTTTGCCTTCCACGGGTCCTGACTCGGTGTCGGTGGAATCGGTCTTGCCGTCGTTCTTCATTTCCTTGACTTCGGATTTGATGATCCGCATGGACTGTCCAAGGCTACGGGCCATGGCAGGGAGTTTAGGCGCAGCAAAGAGCAACAGCGCAACGACGATGATAATGACAATTGGCCACGGGCCATCAAAGAGTCTTCCCACGGGAATTCCTTTCCTCTAACAACATCCTACGTCTAACTGAGATCCAGATCGCGAAGTGACTGGGGCTGGCCCCGGTCAGTCTTTCGTTGTACGCGCCTCTGGCGGCGGTTCTCCCGGCGGGATGACTTGGATGCGTCGTAATCATGTCGCATCTGTGCCGGGGAGGCAAAAACGGCTGCGCCCGGCTGGGCTGGCGTGGCATGCTGCAGTTCGGCGGTAGGTGTGGCCGGTGCCAGGTGCCCGAGTTTCGTACCGGCGGCGCCGAGGTCCTTCAGCGCCGCCATGACCTGCCGGTACAGCCGGATGCCCAAGAGGACATAAAAGAGCAGGGACACCGCAACAAGCGCTATCCAGATCAGGATCCAAGACCACCAAGGCATGCTGACGAGTCTAACTGCCGTACCGCCCGAGGGCCGCCTCGATCCAGCTCCGCGCTGCAACCGCAAGCCCTGACGGTTCGAGGATCCGGGCGGCGCCGCCATGCTGTGCCACGAACATGGGAAGCCAGGTGGTGTTGCCGAACCGGATTTCGGCCACCAGCCCGCCGTCCGGCAGGGGCGCCACCCTTTCCGCATAGTAGTCGTCGGCAAGCCCTGCGCCCTGTTTAGTGAGCTGCACCCGGACGGTGGTGTCGTCGTCGTTCGGAGTGAACAACTTGGCCGGGAAACCTTCATCAGGCCGGATCTGTGTGGCGGCGGGTTGACCGTTCGGCGCAATCGCCTGGACCCTGTCCAGCCTGAAGTTCCGCAAGCCCTCGGCGGAGTGGCAGTAGGCCTCGAAGTACCAGGTGTTGTCCAGCGAGTACAGGCGGAGCGGGTCCACGTCCCGTTCGGAGACCTGGTCCCGCTGCGGGGAAAAATACACCAGCCGCAGTTGGGACCTGTCCCGGACGGCGCTTCGGACGACATCGAGGACGGCCGAATCCGTGGGCCCCACTTCGGGGCCGGCCAGTGAGGCCGCACGCAGCCCCTCTTCCCCGGCCGCTGCCATCAGTTTGAGGGTGACGGACTCCAGGGCGCCGCCCTCCGCAAGTTCAGGCAGTCCGTTGAGTGTTTCCAGGCCGGTCAGGAGCGCACAGGCTTCACCCACGGTGAACCGGACCGGCCTGGTAAGGTCCAGGTCCTCGGTGATGTAGACGTGGCCTTCCTCCCAGTGGATGTCCAGAAGGTCGTCCGGGTATCCCCCAGGCAGACCCGAGCAGATGAGTATCCGGAGGTCACTTTCCAGTTCCCCGGGGGTGATGCCGAAGCGTGCGGCAACGTCCTGGATGTGCAGTCCCTGGTTGTGGACCAGGAAAGGCACCAGCTGCAGGATCCGCTTGAGCTGGTCCTCGGAGGTGCGTTTCCGGACGGACCGGCCGGGCGGGGAGTCAGCGAACCGGTAGCCGGGCACCGGAGCCGCGCAGAAGGTTGCAGCATTGTGCAGGCGGTGCCGCACGGCCACTACCAGTTCTTCGGGCTCGCGGGCCACGGCGTCCGGACCGTAGGAGGCAAGCTCCTCGGCAAGTACCTCAACGTCCCTGTAGTCCACGTGCAGCCTCTCGTCGCCGCCGTCGGGCGCTTCCGCGTCATTGGCGGGCACCGGCGTCGCGCGCCTGCGCAGGCCTAGGAGGCGGCCTTCCCGGACGTCCACGACGGCGGTGCGGAGCGGGAGTTCGGGAAGCCCGTCAAGTTCCTCGCGGATATTGAAGTTCGGCGGCGGCGAGTAGGTTTCCTTATCCAGCACCGAGACAGGGCCAGTGAAGCGGGAGAGCCTGAAATGGCGGGGCGCCTGGCGGGACCGGTCAAAGCCGGTCAGGTACCACTGGCCAAACCGGCTGCCGAGGCCCCAGGGCTCCACCGTCCGCTGCTCCTCCTTGCCCGTGGTGCCGGCCAGGTAAGGGAAACTGACCGGATGCTGGGCGTGCATGGCCGCCACCACGTCATCGAACGCCTGGCCGGCCGGCCTGATCCGCGGCTGCACCCCCACGGGAAGTTCGACGTCGGCGAGGGTCCCGGAAGCCTGGAGCTTGCGGAGGGCATTGGCGGCGGCGGTGCCCAGGGCGGCGCGCTCCCACAGCTGGGAGGCGAGGAGGAGGACGGTCCACTCCCCCGGGCTGAGTTGGACGTCGGGCAGGCGGTTGGATTCCTTGCCGATGCGGTAGCGGGTGGTGGCCGGGTCATCCTCGCTCCAGCCGTGGTCAGTCACGGTTTCCACGTCAAAGCCGAACTGGCGGAGGTCGTTCTTATCCCGTTCAAACATCCTGCCGAACGCGACGTCATTGCCGGAGGTGTCGTGATAGACCTTCACCCGCAGCTCCGCGCGACGCAGGCCGTATTTGGTGTTCAGAAGGGCTATCAGCAGGTTCAGCAGGCGTTCAGTACGGGATACGGACACTCTGGCTACGTTACTAAACTCATCCACGGAAAGCAGAAAGCGCGGCAACAACAGGAAAACAGCTCCTGATTGTTACCGCGCCTTCCGCTCTTTTGGTAGTCAGATCAGCGTACGCCGACGAGGTCCACGACAAAGATCAGTGCTTCGTTGGGGCCGATTGCTCCACCGGCACCACGGGAGCCGTAGGCCAGCTCGGAAGGAATCTCCAGGCGACGGCGGCCGCCAACCTTCATGCCCAGCAGGCCCTGGTCCCAGCCCTGGATGACCTGGCCGACGCCGACGCGGAAGTCCAGCGGTGCGCCGCGGCCCCAGGAAGCGTCGAATTCTTCGCCGGTGGACCAGGCCACGCCGACGTAGTGGGTGGAGACGGTGTCGCCCTTCTTGGCCTCGGCACCGTCACCTTCGATCAGGTCCGTGATGACAAGTTCGGTGGGGACGTCGCCTTGCGGGAAGTCAATTTCGGGCTTTTGGCGGTCGAAATCGCGCTGACCAAATGACATAGGTGCTCCTTTTGTTTGAGTGTGTGATGGGTTGGAAGTTACTTGACGCCCAGGATATCCACAACAAAGACGAGGTCACCCTTGGCGTCGCCCTGGCCGGTATCACCGTACGCGAGGTCCTTCGGGACGACCAGGAGGACCCGGGAGCCCACCGTTTTGCCTGCGAGTCCCTGGGTCCAGCCCTTGATTACTCCGGTCAGGGGGAAGCTGGCGGGCTGGCCGCGGTCGAAGCTCGAATCAAACTTCGTACCGCCCACGAGGTTGACGCCGACATAGTTGACGGTGAGCGTGTCAGTTTCCTTAACTTCGACGCCCTTGCCCTTAATCAGGTCCTGGGCGACGAGGGCAGTCGGCGCAGCGGCGCCGTCCACGGAGATCTCTGGAACACCCTTGTCATTTTCCTTAACGGTGGGGAGGCCGGCCGGCGGCGTAACAGTCTCGCCCTCGGGCTTTGCAAGCGGTGGCGTCACGTCTTTGACGGAGATCAGTTTGATCAGCAACAGCTGCGTGGGCTGGGCAGCGCTGCTGGGTGCGGGACTTGGTGTGGTGCCGTCGGGTGAGGCGGTGGCTGGCGCGGCGGCCTGACCGGGGACGGCGAGAGCCAGGGTTGAACCGATTTTCGCGCCCACAAAAGCGTTGTAAATGAGAGCGTTTCCGGTCTTCATGTCATCGCTGAGCTCGAGTGCTTCCGGCTCGCTCGGGAAGGTGTCTTCGAGCGTGGAACCGTCTGCGCCGCTCACGGCGAGGATGGAGATGTTGGCGACCTGGTTGGCTTTGACAGCGTCGCCGTCGCCTTCGGTGACCACCTTGACGGTGGGCTCCGTGACCTCAAGTGGCTTGGAAAACTCCACGCCGGGAGCCTTTTTGTCCCCGTTGTCCGTCAGTTTCAGGGAGTCGAACTTGGCAGTGTCGCCGGCCGATTGGCTGGTGGGTTCCGGTGCCGCGGGCGAACCGCCACAAGCGGTAAGCAGCAGCAGACCGGGGAGAAGGATTGCTAGGAGTCGGCGCACGTAAGAGAACTTTCGTCGGGGCAGGGTGGACGCGGTACCGGAACAGGCGCCCGGCACCGCTGCAGGGCCAAAGAATGGCCCTGTCAAGAATAGCCCCTGAACCTGAACGTCAGCCCATAGAGCCGAGGAGTGCCTCCACCCGGTCGTCGACGCTGCGGAATGGATCCTTGCACAGGATGGTCTGGTGGGCCCGATCGTTGAGCTTAAGGTGCACCCAGTCCACGGTGTAGTCCCTGCCCAGTTCCTGTGCCCGGCGGACGAAGTCTCCCCTGAGCTTTGCGCGG
Organism: Pseudarthrobacter sp. 01T43; assembly: GCF_056398665.1. NCBI lineage: Bacteria > Bacillati > Actinomycetota > Actinomycetes > Micrococcales > Micrococcaceae > Pseudarthrobacter > Pseudarthrobacter sp. 01T43. The sequence goes on from NZ_JBFTPV010000002.1 coordinate 340,794, forward strand.
GTGGTCTGCGGCGGCACGTCCACTGCGTCCTTGATGACGGTGTCGTCCACGACGCGGCGGACGGCGCCCCTGGACTGCAGCAGGTAATAGAGGCCACGCGTCCGCGAAATATCGTGATAGGTCAGGTCCAGCTGGGCGATGCGCGGTGCGTCCAGGCCCAGGCTGTGCCGCTCCCGATAGTTGTCCATGAGTTTCTTCTTGATGGCCCAGTCGATTTCCGTGTCTATGGTGCTGGTGTTGCCGCTCTCGATGGCGTTCAGGGTCCGTTCCCAAAGATCAAGGATCATGGGAACGTGCGGGTTGTGGGCGCCGTGCTCCTGGACAAAGGCCGTGACCTTGCTCAGGTACTCCTGCTGGATCTCGAGGGCGGTGAGCTGGCGGCCGTTGGCCAGCCTGACCAGCGCACGGCCGCTGAGGTCATGGGAGATCTCGCGGATGCTGCGGATGGGGTTTTCCATCCGCATGTCCCGCATGATCACTCCTGCCTCAATCATGCGGAGAATCAGATCCACGGTACCCACCTTGATGAGGGCCGTGGTCTCGGACATGTTGGAGTCGCCCACGATGACGTGGAGCCGGCGGAAAAATTCAGCGTCAGCGTGCGGTTCATCCCGGGTGTTGATGATGGGGCGGGAGCGGGTGGTGGCCGACGAGACTCCCTCCCAGATGTGGTCTGCGCGCTGCGAAAACGCGAAGGTTGCCCCATGCGGGGTCTTCAGGATCTTGCCTGCTCCCGCGATCAGCTGCCGGGTCACCAGGAAGGGAATGAGGATCTCCGCCAGCCGGGAGAATTCGCCGCGGCGCGGGATCAGGTAGTTCTCGTGGCTGCCGTAGGAGTTCCCGGCAGAATCGGTGTTGTTCTTGAAGAGGTAGACGGTGCCGTTGAAGCCCTCGGCCGCCAGCCTTGCCTGCGCCTCATCCACGAGGTCATCGAGGATCAGCTCACCGGCGCGGTCGTGCGCAATCAGCTGTGCGAGGTCATCACATTCCGCAGTGGCGTACTCGGGGTGGGAGCCGACGTCGAGGTACAGCCGCGAACCGTTGGTCAGGAAGACGTTGGACGAACGGCCCCAGCTGACCACTTTGCGGAACAGGTACCGTGCCACCTCCTCCGGCGCCAGCGGCCGTGAATCGGGGCTCGAATACGAGATCCCGAATTCGGTTTCGATACCGAAGATCCTCTTGTCCATCTCAGTCCTCCTCCGCCAGCAGCGCCGTGATGTCGGCGTCGTTCAATCGTCGGAACGCCCTGCGGAAACCGCGGGTCGTCTCCGACTGCCTGTCCAGGACGGCAACCTCGACAGCCTTGGCCGGAAGGGTTGCTCCGGCGTCGCCCTGCTCAGTACCGCTGGCCAGTCCGCGAATAGCCAGCCGGACGGCGTCAGTGAACCGCAGCGAAGATCGCCAGCCCCCGGCGATAACGGCTGAGACCCGCTCCGCCTGGCCACCCATCACAATGAAGCCTTGCTCGTCCGCGATCGACCCGTCGAACGTCAGCCGGTACAGGTGGTCCTGTTCCGGTGTCGGGCCGACCTCGGCGACGGCAAGTTCCACTTCGAAGGGTTTCTGCTCGGCGGTAAAAACCGCGCCGAGGCTTTGCGCGTAGACACTGGCAAGGCCGCGGGCTGTGACGTCCTCGCGGTCGTAGGAGTACCCACGGACATCGGCGTACCGGACTCCTGCCTGCCGCAGGCTTTCAAATTCGTTGTACTTTCCAACAGCTGCGAAGGCGATTTTGTCGTAAATCTCGCCGATCTTATGCAGCGACGGGGAGGGGTTCTCGGCCACCAGGGCAATGCCGTCCTGGCAGCTGATGACCACCACGGACCTGCCGCGGGCGATGCCTTTCCGTGCGAAGTCAGCACGGTCCTTCATCAGTTGTTCGGGCGAAACATAGAACTGCTGCGTCATCTCAGGCCTCCCGTCGCTCGGCGGACCGGGCTTCGATGATGCTTCCCGCAACCACCGCAAGCTCCGATTCGGGGATGCGCCTTGCCCCGTCGCGGTTCACCGCATATACCACTGGCCACAACTGGCGGACGGGGTCGGGGCCACCGGTGGCGGAGTCGTCGTCGGCCGCGTCATAAAGCGACTCCACGGCCACGGAGACCGCCTCGGCCTCAGACAGGCCCGGGCGCCAGAGCTTCTTCAGGGCGCCCCGGGCAAAAACCGAGCCGGAGCCCACCGTATGGTGCTCGCGTTCTTCGTACCGGCCGCCGGTGACGTCGTAGGAAAAGAGGCGGCCCACCCCGGCGGTCGTGTCAAAACCCGCAAACAGGGGAACCACGGCGAGTCCCTGCAGGGCCATGGACAGGTTCCCGCGGATCATGGCACCAAGCCTGTTGGCCTTACCGTCCAGGCTGAGGAGCGTGCCTTCGATTTTTTCGTAGTGCTCCAACTCCACCTGGAAGAGCCGCGTCAGGTCGATGGCGATACCGGCGGTGCCCGCAATGCCCAGTACTGAGTACCGGTCCGCCGGAAAGACCTTCTCGATGTGCCTGCTGGCAATGACGTTGCCCATCGTCGCGCGCCGGTCACCGGCCATCAGCACGCCACCGCCGTAGCTCATCGCCACGATGGTGGTCGCGTGCGGCACTTGCAGCGGAGCTGCCGGTGCTGTTGTCGGTGTCACTGAACGGTTGTAGGGAAGCAGGTCCGGCCGGTCCCGCTGCAGATGCTCGGTAAATGACGACGTCGCGTTGCCGGCTACCTGATTGGCGGTTGATTCCTGCACTGGTGCACTCCTTGAACGTGGTCCTACTACGTCGGTACAGCTTCCGGCCGGTGCGGCTACCGCCCCGCTGGGATCCGGGTTACTGGCCGCCCTTTTGGACGAAGGCGCGGACGAATTCTTCGGCGTTGGACTCAAGGACGCCGTCGATTTCGTCCAGAAGGTCATCGACGCCCTGGGTGGCGGCCGAGGCCTGCGCATCCGGGGCCGCAGGTGGCGCCTCGGGGATGTCTTCGTCGACTTCGCTGTCCCGCGACTGTGGCTGCTGCTGTTCCTGGCCTGCCATCTTAATCTCTCCTTCTGCAATCATCGGATCCGGGCGGATCTGCTGATACGCCCATATTGCCACGCCGTGCGCCCGTCGGCGCGGTTTACGCCGGAGGCGGAGCGGTGTTGTGCCCAAGGAGTTCAGCGAGGAACGGGCCGGCCGTTCGGTGGCGGGTGAAGAGTCCTCCCGTGAGGGCCCTGGTGCCACGGAGCGGCTCCCTCGTCGGCACCCGCTGCAGCCGGCCATAGCCTGGGACATCGAAGATGACGGAGTCCCAACTGGCCCCCACCACGTCCTTGCCGAAGCTGCTGACGCAGCGTCCGCGGAAAAAAGCGCGCGTATCGGGCGGCGGTTCGGTCACGGCCGTGGCGATAGCGGCGTCGTCGACGATCCGCTGCATGCGGTTCCTGGCGAGGAAGCGGTAATACAGGCCCTTTTCGGGTCGGATGTCGGCCCATTGCAGATCCACCAGGCCAAGCCTTGCATCATTCCAGGCGAGGTTGTCACGGTCCCTGTAGCCCTCCATCAGGGAAAGTTTCGCCAGCCACTCAACGGAGGTGGCTGCCGTGTTCCGGTCGGAATCGAGTTGTGTCAGGGTGGCGGCCCAGCGTTCCAGAACGTCGTGGGTGTGGCCGTCTCCGTCGACGGCGTCGGCAACGCCTGTGTCCTGGGCCAGTTTGGCCGCTGCCTCGTGGTAGATCCACTGCAAATCCAAAGCTGTTACCCGGCGGCCGTCCACCAGCCTGAGCCTGGTGGTCAGCGAGGTGTCGTGGCTGACCGCCTGGAGTGCCTGCACCGGTTCGTAGACCTCCACCTTGGGCGCCAGGCCGGCTTCGATAAGGCTCAGGACGAGCGCTGTGGTGCCGAACTTGAGGTAATTCGAGGACTGGCTGAGATTGGCGTCCCCGATGATGACATGCAGGCGCCGGTATTTGTCGGCCGTGGCGTGGGGTTCATCGCGGGTGTTGATGATGGGGCGGCGGATGGTGGTCTCCAGCCCCACCTCGGCTTCGAAAAAATCCGCCCGCTGGCTGATCTGGTAACCGGGCGTGGAACTGTCCTGCCCGAGGCCCACCCGCCCGGCCCCACAGATGATCTGGCGAGTGACGAAGAAGGGCGTCAGGCCACGCACGATGTCCCCGAAAGGCACGGAGCGGGGCATGAGGTAGTTCTCGTGGGAGCCGTACGAGACGGACTTGTTGTCCGTGTTGTTTTTGTAGAGGTTGACGGGCGGAAGCTCAGGATCCATGGCGAGGCGCCGCACCGCTGCCAGTGCCACCAGGTCTCCGGCAGCATCCCAGATCACTGCGTCACGGGGATTGGTCACCTCGGCGCTGGAATACTCCGGGTGGGCGTGGTCAACATAGAGGCGGGCGCCGTTTCCGAGCACCATGTTCATCAGCAGGCTGCCGGCTTCGTCCTCGCCGTCCAGTTCGAGTTCCTCCCGGCCGTAAGCCAACGCCACAGCTTCGGCGTCGAGCACCGGCGGCTGGTCCGTGAGCTGGCTGGGGTGGGCAGAGGCGCGTTCAAGGGTCCAGCCGCGGGCATCGTGCAGCGGCTCCTCGTCGGTGTAGTCCCACCGGGTTTCGGCCCCGCCGGCCGCGCGCTGCCGCGTCACCTGTGCGTATGCCTGGACAACCCGCGCGGACATCATGGTGGCGTTGGCTCCCGGTGCGGAGGGGGCGTGGATGCCGTACTCCGTTTCCGCACCCATGACGCGCATGGCACCGCCTGCCGGGAGCGAGTCCCCGACGGGGCGTTCCGGTCCTGCGGTCATAGGTACTGTCCCGTGCTGGGCATCGTTTCGATGGACTTGCCTGGCTCCTGTCCTGCCTTGCCCTGCACAATGGTGCGGATGTAGGTGATCCGCTCCCCCTTCTTACCGGAGATCCGGGCCCAGTCGTCCGGGTTGGTGGTATTCGGCATGTCCTCGTGTTCGCGGAACTCGTCCACCACGGCGCGCAGCAGGTGCTCGATCCGGAGGCCCTTCTGATGCAGGGTGAGGAGATCCTTGATGGCGTACTTCTTGGCCCGGTCCACCACGTTCTGGACCACGGCGCCGGAGTTGAAGTCCTTGAAGTAGAGCATCTCGGTGTCACCGTTGGCGTAGGTGACTTCCAGGTACTCGTTGGACTTCTCCGTGGAGTACATGGCTTCAACCGTGCGCTGGACCATGGCGTCCACCGTCGCCTGCACGTCGCCGTCGTGTTCGGCCAGGTCCGATTCGTGGAACGGCAGGTCAGTAGTGATGTATTTGTTGAAAATGTCCGCCGCGGCTTCGGCATCGGGACGCTGGATCTTGACCTTCACATCGAGGCGGCCAGGGCGGAGGATGGCGGGATCAATCATGTCCTCACGGTTGGACGCCCCAATGACAATGACATTGTCCAGCCGCTCCACGCCGTCGATCTCACTCAGGAGCTGCGGCACGATGGTGGTTTCGACGTCGGAGGAGATCCCGGTGCCACGCGTGCGGAAGAGTGAATCCATCTCGTCAAAGAACACCACTACCGGGCTGCCGTCCGAGGCCTTCTCCCGGGCCCGCGAGAAGATCAGGCGAATGTGCCGTTCGGTCTCCCCCACGTACTTGTCCAGGAGTTCCGGGCCTTTGATGTTGAGGAAGTAACTCTTCAAATCCACATTGCCGGTCCGCTCCGCCGCCCGCGCGGCAAGGGAGTTGGCAACGGCCTTGGCGATAAGGGTCTTGCCGCATCCTGGCGGACCGTACAGCAGAATGCCCTTGGGGGCCTTTAGCCCGTGTTCCCGGTAGAGGTCCGGGTGCAGGAACGGCAATTCCACGGCATCCCGGATCTGCTCGATCTGCGGCCCGAGGCCGCCGATATCCTCGTAGGTGATGTCGGGGACTTCTTCGAGGACCAGGTTTTCCACCTCGGAGCGGGGCACCTTCTCGAGGGCATAACCCGTGCGCGAATCGATTGACAGCGCGTCACCCACCCTGAGCTTTTCGTTGAGCAGGGCGCCGGACAACCTGATGACGCGTTCCTCATCCGCGCGGCCCACCACCAGCGCGCGGTCCGTACCCAGCATTTCCTTGAGCGTGGCGAGTTCGCCGGCGCGCTCATAGCCGAGACCGGCAACAATCAGCAACGCCTCGTTGAGCAGGACTTCCTGGCCGACGGATAGCTGGCTGATATTCACCAGCGGGCTGATCCCCACGCGCATCTTCCGGCCTGCGTTGAAGATATCCGCGGATTCCTCGGTGGCCGCCTGCCCGCTGTTGCCGGCCGACGGCATGCGACGGGGATTGAGCTGCAGGATGGTGCCGAAGCTGTATGGGGGCTGGCCCTCCTGATCGAGGGCATTCTTCAGGCGCAGGATCTCGGCTTTCGCCGCTTCCAGCATGCTGACCAGCTTGGAATTGTTCTGCGTTGCAGCGGCAAGCTGGCGGTCGATGTGCCTGAGTTTGTCCCGAAGGACATTGACCTGCCTGTCCGCAACCGACAGTTCGTTGGCGGCAGACTGCTCCGCCGGTGTCCGTCCGGAGTCCTGATTCGGCGTCTCCATGATGCATCAGCCCCTTCCTGCGCTTCTTGTTAAGACCTTAGCCCCAAGTTGGCAGGTACTGCTGGAGACTCCCGAAATGTGGACTAGTTCGTGATCTCCGGGCCGTCCTTGACGTTGGTGCCGGCGATGGCATCGCGCGCTGCCCTGCGGAGCTTCTTGTCGGAGACCAGACGTTCGCCAACAGCACCGGGAGTCCAGGCATTGACATCTTCCTCGTTAAAGTCCGTTTTCGAAGGACGGCGCTTGACTGAAATACCTGTGACGCCGTCGGCCAGCCGGCGAGTGACCAGGAGGAACCCGGTGTGGGCCACCATGCGGTGGTCCGGGCGCACTGCCAGGCCCTCGAGGTGCCAGCCGCGGACCATGGACTCCCAGGCGTCCGGCTCGGTGAAGCGGCCATCAGCGCGGATGGCCTCCGCCGTCCGGGACAGTTGGGTGACGGTGGCGACGTAGTTGATCCAGACGCCGCCGGGTGCCAGCACCGCGGCTACGGCGTCGAGGCACTCCCAGGGCGCCAGCATGTCCAGGACCACGCGGTCTACGGAACCGGGAGCTTCGCTGCGGACCACTTCCTCCTGGAAATCGCCCAACGAGATCTTCCAGGCGGGGTGCGGACCACCAAAGATGGTCTCCACGTTGCCGCGGGCTATGTCGGCGAACTCTTCACGGCGTTCGAAAGAGTGCAGGTAGCCGTTGTCGCCCACGGCGCGGAGCAGCGAGATGGACAGGGCGCCGGAACCCACACCGGCTTCGACAACCCTGGCGCCCGGGAAGATATCGGCCATCGTGACGATCTGTCCGGCGTCCTTAGGATAAACCACTGCGGCGCCGCGGGGCATGGAGAGGACAAAATCCGAGAGGAGGGGGCGCAGCGTCTGGTACTGCTGGCCAACGTTGTTCACTACGACAGAACCGTCCGCCTGACCGATGATTTCATCGTGGTTCAGGAAACCGCGGTGCGTATGGAAGGCGCCCCCGATTTCGAGAGTGATGGTGTTCATGCGGCCGCGTTCGTCGGTCAGCTGGACCCGCTCGCCTACACGGAATGGTCCGCGGCGGCGGGCAGCCCCTACCGGCTGTGCACCGTTGGCAGCCCCACCTGTGGTGGATAGCGCCGTTGTGGACGGTGTTGCGGTGTCGGCGGCAGATTCGCTGCTCATGAGATTTCCTCGCTCCTGTAAGACTGTGGGGCCACGCATGGAAAATGTCCGCCCGGCGCGTTCAGCCCCGGACGGCCTTCCGGCGGCAGTGCATGACCGGCACGTAACTCTACCGGCTTTGGCCCTGCGGGTGCTTCCTTGGCCGGACCGCCTTGCCTGTGATGGCGCTCACTATCGCGTTCTGTGACAACAGCCCCGTCACTGCACCGTGGTGGTCCACCACGGCATATTCACGGCCCTCAAGCTGGGAAAGGTACTGGATCAGCTCCTGCCCCTGGGACCATTCGGGTACATACGCGCCAGCCACAAGGGCATACGAAACCGCCGTCGCAGGGGTGGAACCCGCAGCGGAATCGGGGACCGCAGCGAGGGCACGCAGGTCCACCACACCCTCCGGGCGTCCCTCCGGCCCGCAGGTGACAACCGCGGTCCCTTCCGTCGACAGGCGGCGGACGTCGGCCACAGTGGCGGTCGCGGGAATTCCGACGGCGGGAGTTGCCAGAGCGGTTGCGCTCACCAGGTGCAGCCTCCCGCGCAGGGTGCCCTGCTGGATTGCCGCGCTGGCGCCCATCCACAGGAATCCGCCCACGAGGACGGTGATCATCAAGAGGCTGAAGTCAGGAGTCACACCAGCCAGCAGGGGCATCGCAATGAACCAGAAGCCCAAGGCCACCACAATGAGGCGGCCGGCCCAGCCCGCGGCGACGGTGCCCTTGGCTTGGCTGCCGGTCGCCTTCCAGACGGCAGACTCCACAATCCTTCCGCCGTCCAGCGGGAGCCCGGGAAGGACGTTGAAGATGCCAATGACGAAGTTGGCCCACATAAAGATGTTGGTCAGGGTATCCGCCACAATGCCCAGGCTGCTGCCGGACAGGACCAGCCAGGCGCCGCCGGCGAGGACCAGGTTGGCTGCGGGCCCCGCCAGCGCCACGATGACGGAGCGGGCAGGCGTGGCCGTGAAGTTCTCGAATTGAGTGTGGCCGCCCCAGAGATTCAGCACGATCTTCTGCGTGGGCCAGCCGTAGATCTTGGCGGTGAGGGCGTGGGCCAGCTCGTGGACCAGGACTGAAATGAGCAGCAGCAACGCGTAGGCGAACGCCACGTAGTAGGCGGTCATGCCGAATGCCGGGTTTCGTTGCAGCAGGACCGGTCCATAAACGATGACCGTAAAGGCTGCAATCACAAACCATGAGTAGGCCAGGATGACCGGGATTCCGGCGATCCGGCCGAGACGGATTCCCTCCCTGCGGGCAGGGGCGGGGGTGTCGCTCAAGACAGGCTCCCAAACGTCGGCGCCGTGCCCTCCGCGGCCGCCAGGCTGCCGGCCGCAATGGTCTCCAGCTCTAAGACGGTACGCCCCGCAAGGGAATCCCAGGTTGTGTGCCTGGGGTCGTCGGGGAGGGGAACGATGTGGGGAATGGCCACGGTGGCGACCCCTGACGCGAGGGCCGCAGCCACGCCGGGCGCCGAGTCTTCCAGCGCGACACAATGTTCGATGGTGAGCCCCGGGTCAGCCTCTTGGAGCAGTTCCACGGCTTTCAGGTACGCCTCCGGATGCGGCTTGCCCTGCGTGACGGTGTCTCCCGTGACCAGGAACTCGAAGTAGGGCTTCGGCAGGCTCGCCACGATCTCGCGGGCAAGCGGCCCCTCGGACATGGTGACCAGCGCACACCGCACGCCTGCCTGGTGCAGGTCATCGAGCAGTTCCCTCGCGCCGGGACGCCACGGGACGGCACGTTGGACGCTTTCGATGACCTCCGCGGTCAGGGCGTCGATGATCTGCCTGGTACCCAGCCGGACGCCGGCCTCCTGCAGGACGCCGGCCGAAAACGTCAGGGCCTGCCCCACCAGTTGGGTGGCCTGATCGTGGGACCAGGTGCCTCCGTGTGCTTCCACGAGGGCGTGTTCCGCGGCGATCCAGTACGGTTCTGTGTCCACGATAGTGCCGTCCATATCCCAGAGAACGGCGCGGAGCGGTGAATCGGAGGGTGAGGATCGCATGCGTTCAGTCTACGGTGCAAGGCTGAATGCCAGCCGTGGGGTACGCCCTTGGCGAATATCGTCAGGCGTTCGCGCATGGATTCGCGACCGGCACACGTTTTGGGCCTGCATTCACTGCATCGCCCGTGTCCTTGGACGTAGGGTGAAGAAATGAATAGCTTCGACGGAGACACCACGGAACCAGGTGCCGCGCCTGAACAGGAGCAGTTTCTGCTGCCAGTCGCCGATGGGGAGCGCATCACTGTGATGCTGGCGGCTTTTGAGGGCTGGAACGATGCCGGTGAGGCCGCCAGCGACTCGTTGCGCTACCTCAACAAGGCGTGGGACGGCAAGAAGGTCGCGTCCATCGATGCCGACGAATACTACGACTTCCAGTTCACGCGTCCCACTGTCCGCAGGAACGCTTCGGGGGAACGCAAGATCAAGTGGCCTTCCACCCGCATCTACAAGGCGGCTGCGCCGGATTCGAACGTGGACGTCATCTTTGTCCAGGGCATTGAGCCGTCCTACAAGTGGCGGGCGTACACCGCCGAATTGCTAGTCCACGCCGAGGCGTTGAAGGTGGACTACGTGGTTCTGGTGGGTGCGCTGCTGGCCGATGTCCCCCACAGCAGGCCGATCCCGGTGAGTACTTCCTCGGATGATGCCCCGTTGCGGGAACGGCTCAATCTGGAACCGTCCCAGTACGAAGGACCCGTTGGCATTGTGGGGGTCCTGTCGGAGGTGGCATTGCTGGCCGGCATTCCCACCCTTTCCCTATGGGCCGCGGTCCCCCATTACGTGGCCCAGGCCCCGTCGCCCAAGGCACAGCTGGCTCTCATCCACCGGGTAGAGGAACTGCTCCAGGTACCGCTGGACACACACGAGTTGGCCGAGGAGGCTGCCGCGTGGGAGCGCGGCGTGGATGAGCTGGCTACCGAGGACCCGGAAATCGCCGCCTACGTCCGCCAGCTCGAGGAAGCGAAGGACACCGCCGACCTTCCGGAGGCGAGCGGCGAGTCCATTGCGCGCGAATTTGAGCGCTACCTCAAACGCCGGGGCCGCGAAAAACCCTGAACCCGGCGCCGCAGTGACCGCCGCCGCGATGCGGCCGCGGTCACTGGCTTAAAGCGGTGTCACTGAGTTAGAGAACGACGCCGAGCAGAGCCTCGACTGCGTCGCTCACCAACGCTTGATCCTGCTGGCAGCCCGCTTCGGCTGACGCGTTCGCGTTGGCGGCCCACCGGTCAACAGCTGCCAGCGCCGCAGGCGCGTCAAGGTCGGCGGCCAGGGCGGACCTCATTTCACGGATCATACTGGCGGCGGAGCCAGCCGACGCAGCGGCGAGGCCACGGCGCCAGGCAGCAAGCCTCGCCTTGGCTTCCTCGAAGCCTTCCGGGGTCCACGACCAGTCCGAACGGTAGTGGTGGGCCAGGATCGCCAGCCGGATGGCAGCCGGCTCCTCACCGTTTGCCCGCAGCCTGGATACCAGCACCAGGTTGCCCTTCGACTTGCTCATCTTTTCGCCGTCGAGGCCCACCATGCCCGCGTGGGCGTAGTGGTGGGCCAGCGGGACGCCGGCCAGCGAATAGGCGTGCCCGGCACCCATCTCGTGATGCGGGAAGATGAGGTCCGAGCCGCCGCCCTGGACGGTAAACGGTGCGGGGAGGTACTGCTGGGCTATGACCGTGCATTCGATGTGCCATCCCGGCCGGCCCTCGCCGAGCTCACCGCCGGGCCAGCTGGGCTCGCCGTGCCGGGCCACCCGCCAAAGAAGGGGGTCCAGAGCCTGGCGCTTGCCAGCCCTGCCGGGATCGCCACCACGTTCGGCGAACAGCTCGAGCATTTCGGCATCCCCCAGGCGGGAAATTGAACCAAGCGTCCAGGCATCTGCGGCGATCGACTGCTTTCCGGCGGCCTCGACGTCGTAGTAGACATCGCCGTCGGGTTCCCCCGCGGCCCCGGCCACGCGATAGGCGAGGCCCAGTTGAAGCAGCCGCTCAATGGCAGGAACGATCAGGTGTACGGATTCGACGGCGCCGACGTAGTGGTCCGGCGCGATCACGTTAAGGGCTTCCATGTCCGTCTGGAAGAGTTCAATCTGGCTCGCTGCCAGGTCACGCCAGTCGACACCCGTGGCCGTGGCGCGCTCCAGCAGGGGGTCGTCCACGTCGGTAACGTTCTGGACGTAAGCAACCTTAAGGCCGGCGTCGCGCCAGGCCCTGTTGAGGAGGTCAAACGCCACGTAGCTGGCAGCATGGCCCATATGGGTGGCGTCATAGGGGGTGATGCCGCAGACGTACATCGACTGCTCGCCACTGGCCGGAAGGCTGACCTCACGTCCCAGGGCGGTGTCGAACAAACGGATGGTCGGCATGGTGCCGGGCAGCACGGGAACAGGGCGGGAAGTCCAGGATTTCACAGCCCAAGCCTACTTCTAGGCGCTGATGACATTGAAACCGAGCAGAAGATAGAGGGCCAGGCCAAGGAGGATCCGGTACCAAACGAACAGCCGGTAGCTGCGGGTGGAGATGAATTTGAGGAACCAGCCGATGATGACGTAGCCCACCACGAGGGCGATGACGGTGGCCAGCGCCGTCTCCGGAAGGCCGAACGGGCCGGTGATGCCGTCCTTTGCAACAACTTTGTACAGCTGGTATAGGCCACTACCGAACACTGCGGGGATGGCGAGCAGGAACGAGTAGCGCGCCGCGGCCTCGCGGGTGTAGCCCATCAGGAGGCCTGCGGTGATGGTGCCGCCAGATCGTGAAACGCCGGGGATGAGGGCCATGGCCTGGGCAAGCCCGTACAGGATGCCGTGCTTGTAGCTGAGCTGGGTCAGGTCCCTGTCCTGCTTTCCCACGGCGTCCGCCACGGCCAGGATCAGGCCGAAAACGATCAGCATGGTGGCGACGATCCAAAGGCTCCGCAGCACCGACTCGATCTGGTCCTGGAACAGCAGGCCCAGCACGATGATGGGCAGGCTACCAAGGATCACCAGCCAGCCCATGCGCGCGTCAGGGTCCTGGCGCGAGACTCTTCCCGTCAGCGAGCCTGCCCACGCCTTGAAAATCCGGACGATATCGCGCCAGAAGTAGATCACCACTGCCGTTTCGGTTCCGAGCTGGGTGATGGCTGTAAACGCCGCCCCCGGATCGGAAGCGTTGGGCAGGAACTGCCCCACAATCCGCAGATGCGCGCTTGAAGAAATCGGTAGAAATTCGGTCAGACCCTGTATTAGGCCCAGCAGGGCCGCCTCAATCCAGTTCACGGTAAGACACTACGTCATGCGCCGTGTTGAATCCCCGTAAGCTTGCAGCTATGCAGCAGCGTTACGTCGGCAACAGTGGCTTGCGAGTCTCCGCCCTTTCCCTCGGCACCATGTCCTGGGCCAACGAAACGGACGAACAGGACGCATCGGAGATATTGCGCACATTCGTTGACGGTGGCGGAAAGCACATCGACACGGCAGCGTCTTACTCCGAGGGCCGCGCCGAAGCGATGGTCGGTTCGTTGCTGGGTGATGTGGTCTCCCGCACCGAAGTCTCTATTTCCACCAAGGCGGGGACGTCGACGTCGGAAGGCCGGCGGTCCGTGGACACCTCCCGCAACGCGATGCTGAGTGCCCTGGACGCCAGCCTGGCGAGGCTGGGGACTGACTATGTGGACCTCTGGTTCGCCCAGGCCTGGGACGGCAACGTCCCCTTGGACGAAACGTTGTCAGCCCTCGAATTCGCGGTCCGCAGCGGCCGTGCCCGTTATGCTGGCATTGCCAATTTCAGCGGTTGGCAGAGCGCCAAAGCAGCCGCGATAGCAGGGTTTCCGCTCGTCGCCGCACAGGCCGAGTACTCCCTGCTCCAGCGGAAACCTGAAGCGGAACTGGTCCCCGCAGTCGAAGACGCGGGCCTGGGTCTGATGGCGTGGGCACCTTTGGGACGCGGGGTGCTGACGGGCAAATATCGCGGCAGCATCCCGGCGGATTCCAGGGCCGCACGCAGTGATACCGCGCCCTATGTGGAGCCTTATTTGGAGCAGCAGCCATCGAGCGTGGTGGAAGCCGTGGCTATGGCCGCGAAAGGACTGGGCAGAACGCCACTGGATGTTTCGCTGAGCTGGTTACTGGCACAGCATGGCGTGGCCACCGCGATCGTCGGACCCCGGACACCGATCCAGGCGAAGGAGATCCTCGCTGCCCAGCTGACCCGGCTTCCGCCGGAGATAGCACGTGCGCTGGAAGACGTGTCCCAACCCGCCTGAGGTTGCGGGAACTGCCGCTGCTGAGGAAACTGAAGGGACGGCGTGCTTCATTCCTCGACGATTTCGAGGTCCTCATCGTCGTCGATGCCGGCTTCCTCGTCCTCATCCTCATCGTCGTCAAAAACCTGAAGGGGCGTCACTTCGCTGTAGGCCTCGTAGAGCGCGTCTTCATAAACTTCGAAGGCATCTGCGACCGCAAAAAATGCTGCTTCGACGGCGGGATCCCCATCACCCCGCCTGTTGGATGCTGCTATAAGGTGTTCTTCCAAGGCGGTTGTCAGGGATTGAAGCGCGACACGCGGATCGATGCTCATGACTTCACGTTAGCCGGAAAAGGACGAAAATGGAGAGCAATGAAGGAACAATTTCTCACCAGCTCGGTCCGTCGCGAGCGGGACATTCTGAAGCAGTACGAGTACCTCGTACTGACGGTCAGTCCCGTCGATTCACTGCCTGAGGCCAGGCGCCGGCTCGTGGAGCATTCCGAGTACGGCAAGTGGGAACTGGAGCGCAGCGTGCTGTACATGGGCGGCGGCAGGCGCTTTTGGCTCCGCCGGCGGGTCATGCAGGTCCAGCGGACCGTCTAGGTTGCGCAGGCCAGCGGACCGTCTAGGTGTCCAGGGGCCCCAGCCAGGCGTTCGCCACTGTGTTGTGCGCCGACTCGTCATCCGACGGGTGGAACATGCCGGCCAGGACGTCCCGGTAGAGGCGCTCAAGTTCCGAACCGCGGAAGTAGCTGGAGCCGCCGCTGACCCTGATGGCCAGATCCACGACGCGCCTTGCAGTCTCCGTCGCGTTCACCTTCAGGCCAACAAGCTTGGGGAACCACTGGGACCCATGTTCGGTGAGGGTGTCGACGTCGCGGGTTACGGCCAGTAACTGCGGGTACACGGCGTCCATGGCCATGGCTGCTTCGGCGACCTTCCAGCGGATGTCCGGGTCCTGTGCATAACTCCTGCCAGCATTCTTGAAGGACGTACGGCGTTTCACCGCCTCAACGCCGAGTGTCAGGGCCCTCTCGCCAATCCCTGTATAGACAGCAGCCAGCAGTGACTCAAAACAGGCAAAAATGGCGAAGATCAGCGGATCGGCGTTGGGGCCTACCGGCAGTTTGCGGAAAATCCGGTCCGGGCGGACCTCAGCGCCGTCAAGGACCGTGGTGTTCGACTGGCTCGCCCGCATGCCCAGGGTGTCCCAGTCCGACAGGATGGTGTAGCCGGAAGAATCCCGGTCGATAAAACCGTGCACAAGCTCACCCTCGCCTCCCCCGCCCCCGGTGTCCTTGCCGAAGATACCCAGCCGGGTCCAGGCGGGCGAGAGGCTCGTGAAGATTTTCGTCCCGGTGAAGCTGTAGCCTCCGCCTGGCAGCGGGACGGCCGCCGTTTTCGAATCAAAAAGTACGGAGTCGTTTCCAGCCTCGGAATTGCCGAAGGCGAAGATCTCGCCCCGGGCGGCTTCCTGGAGGACAAAGTCCAGCGAATGATCTCCCCTGGCAGCCAGGACCTGCGCGACGCCAGTCCAGACCAAGTGCATGTTGATGGCCAGTGCAGTGGCAGGTGCCGCCGTTGCCAGCCTTCGCTGGCACTGCGCGGCCGCTTCAAGCCCAAGCCCGAGGCCGCCGTCGGACGCTGGCACAAAAAGCCGCAGGTAACCGGCGGCGGTCAGTTGCTCAAGGTCCTCGACAAAGAAGGCATTGGCCTGGTCGTAGCCCGCGGCGCGGCTGCGGACGGCTTCCAGCAACTGGTCAGGGAGGACTTCTTCGGGCGTCATCTTTTGTGCCCTTAGTAGGTGGTGAGGAGGGTGTTCAGAACCCGGGCGCCGAATTTGAGGGAGTCCACCGGGACGCGTTCGTCCACACCGTGGAACATTCCGGTGAAGTCGAGATCGTCGGGCAACATGAGGGGCGCGAAGCCGTAGCCGGTGATGCCCAGCCGGCTGAGGGATTTGTTGTCCGTGCCGCCGGAGAGCGTGTAGGGCAGGACCTTGGCCCCCGGGTCCTCGGAATGGAGTGCATCGATCATGGAGTCCACGAGGTTCCCGGCGAACGGAACCTCGAGTGATACGTCGTTGTGCACGTAGCTAACATCGACGCCGGCCCCCGCGAGCTCCCGCACGATTTCCAGGACCTGCTCCTCCTGACCGGGCAAGGTCCGGCAGTCCACCAGGGCTTCGGCCGATTCGGGGATGACGTTGTGTTTGTAGCCGCCCTTCAACAGTGTGGGATTGGTGGTGTTCTGGAGGGTGGCACCCACAAAGCGGGCTACCGTGCCGAGCTGGTCGAGCAGCCGGTCCGGGTTCTCCGGGTCGAATTCGACGCCGGTGAGTTCTGTCACGCCGTTCAGGAACTGCCGGGTGGTGGGTGTGAGCTCAATCGGCCACTTGTACTCGCCGATTCGGGTCACTGCCGCTGCCAGCCGGGTCACGGCATTGTCCGTATTGATCTGCGAACCGTGCCCTGCCCGCCCGTGGGCCACCAGGCGGAGCCAGGAAATGCCCTTCTCGGCCGTCTGCAGGAGGTAGGTGCGCTGCCCGCCGATGGTTGCTGAGAACCCGCCCACTTCGGAGATTGCTTCCGTTGCGCCCTCGAACAGCTCAGGTCGCTTGTCCACGGCATAACGGGCGCCATATTCACCGCCGGCCTCTTCATCGGCGAAGAAGGCGAAGATGATGTCCCGCTTGGGTTTCCGTCCGGATCGGGCCAGATCCCGCATGACGGACAGGATCATGGCATCCATGTCCTTCATATCAACGGCGCCACGGCCCCAGATGAGTCCATCCTTCAGTTCGGCACCGAAGGGATCCACGGACCACTGTTCGCGGAGGGCTGGAACAACGTCCAGATGTCCATGCACTACCAGTGCGCTGGCGGAGGGGTCCTGCCCTGTCATCCGAGTCACCACGCTGGCCCGACCGGGCGCAGACTCGAAAATTTCCGCCGCAAGGCCCACTTCCTCGATCAGCCCCGCGGCGTACTCCGCGGCTTCGCGCTCCCCTGGCCCGGATCCGTCGCCGAAGTTCGAGGTATCTATCCGGATGAGTTCCTGGCAGATGCGGACAACTTCATCCTCGGCACGGATGTTAGGCATAGGAACTCCTTGGGCAGTGGGACGGGGCGCGAACCGGTGGCTGTTCGTGTGCCCTCAGCCTACCCATCTGGCCCGATTGGATGTTTCCGGAAAGTTCGTGTTAGAGTCTTTCTCGCTGCTTCGAAGAAAAGCGAAACGCTGAAAGGCGGAAACGGTCTTCGAATTACCACCTGCGCGGGTGGCGGAATGGCAGACGCGCTAGCTTGAGGTGCTAGTCCTCGAAAGGGGGTGGGGGTTCAAGTCCCCCTCCGCGCACACAATGGGAAAACCCCTGGAGTCCAACGATTCCAGGGGTTTTTCTCTGTTTCCGCCCCCTTGAACTCCTGCGTCATCCACGCTGGCACTGAAAAGCAACTGCCGGCCGGTCCACCGCACGTAGTGCGCATATGGCAGAAGCGGGCATCGGTCAGCCCACAGGACGGGAAGATCATTGCTCTGTCCAAGGAACAGCTGGAGTATGACGGTGTGCCGGTAGGACACCGCCTGCTCCGAGAGCACGTCCGGACGAACGTACCCTGCTTGACTAGCTGGTCCAGGTCCTTCCCGCGGATTCCCTTGGCTGGCCCTCAGAACGCCAGGCCCTGTGGGACGACGTCACGAATCTCGTGGCTCGCATCCCGCGGGACGCCATGATGCACAATGGGTTCTTGGGCGCCAACAGCGTCGCCCGGCCAACAATGCATCGATGAAGAAGCAGCACTGGCCGCCATTGTGGGGGAAACATGAACAACGAGTACCATCTCGCGGACGGCACGCCACGCTACGGGCGCCGTATCGAGGCGCCATCTGCCGGACATGCAGCACCGGACGCCACCATCCTTGTCGAGGACGCAGCCGAAGGTGCCGCCCGTCTGAGCCTGGACGACATGGCCGCGGCCATCGAACGCCGGCTGGGCAGCGCCTGGGCGGACGCACCTGACCCGGCCGTGACCGCGCTCCGCAAAAACCACCCAGAGGAGCTGGCCGCCGCCCGTGCCCTCGTCAAGCTGCACCTCGGCTCCCAGAGGCAGTGGCGATTCAGGGCTCAAACCGTCCGGGACAAGCAGTTTGAGGGCACGGTGGCCCGCCGGAAGGCCTCCGGCAGCGCCCTGGAGATCCTCGTGATGCGCCTGGGGCTGTGATGGCCGCCTTGATTGCCCTCCCGGCCTACATCGTCGTTACCGATCGGGACAACATTGTGAAGCTCCTCGTGGTTGGAACGCTTTGCCTCGCGGGAGCCTTTGCTGGCGGACACTTCCTGACCGTCCGGGCGCGCGTCCCGGTGATGCCGAACATCCGCGGTCCCTGGCTGAGTGAGCTCCGCGAGGACGTCGTCAATGCGACTCTGGTGTCCATCCTGCAGAACAAAGGTGACCTCGAACCCCGCGTTGCGGCAGCAGGCCGGCGAGGTTGGGAAAGCATCCAGGCGGCCTCAAAGGCCGCGGCAGCGATTCACGGCTGACCAGCCCGGCACGGCGAGGCCTTCAGCCGCGCAATCTTCTCTCCCGGGGTGGTAATGGACCCGACATACTGGCTCGTCGGGTCCTTCGCCCATTTCATCGTGCCGAGCGGCGCCACCGCGGCGGGGGTACAGGGGTCACGCCGACATGCACAGCCCGCATGCCACCGAGGCGCTGTACGCAGTCTCGTGCTGGACCTCGGCCCCGGGCGCGCGCCCCGTACCCAGATCGTTTCTCTCGGAGAAGTCCGCGACCTATGGTGATGGCCACGATCCACCGGAACATGGCGTAGCCGGGGATCCCGTACTTCTTGATGCCGTCGCTGAGCTTCCCGAAGCGCGTGTCCGGGACTCTTGAGGTTGAAGCCGTCCGTTTCGGAAACTTTCAGCAGGGAAGGTCCCAGGACAGGGTCGAATGAGCGACGCGAACGGCCGGGTGACCAACGCCTCCGGCAATTTGTCCGGTTCCAACGGCCCTTCGGGTGGGTGGCGTGGCTGAATTGGCGTACTCTTATGGTTCTCCAGTGGAGCATCCGGTAAAGAACGCCTGAATTTTCAGGCATTCCTGTCCCAGACACACGCCGAGGCGGGTTCCGAGTCCCCTCCGTGCACTGTGGTGCAAACCCTTTGGCCCTTGGATCCCGGAGTTTGTCTATCCCGGCCTACGGGGCCACAGACAAATTTTTCCGCCAACCTATTGGGGAATAGCAGGCGGATGCTGTACGTTGCATACGCGACAGACGAACCAAAGAAAAGAGATACACCTAAGTGGCAACCGATTACGATGAACTTCGCTCCGACGTCAAGGAGTCGCAGGACAACTCGCTCGAGGCACTGCAGTCCGCCAACGCACCGGACGCACGTAGCGTTGTGCTCGAGCTCGATGAGGCAGACGGACTGGACGGCGCCGGTGTCCCGGGAGGCGAATTCGTTGCCGAGGAACTGGTCGTTCAGGTTATCCCCCAGGCCGAGGACGAATTTACCTGCTACTCCTGCTTCCTTGTCCGGCACCGCTCGCAGATCGCTCGGCAGAAGGACGGCCACAGCTACTGCACGGACTGCGAAGGCTAATTCCAGAGCATCGCAGCATCACCCGTTTGGCCGCATTCCCAGCCAGCAGGACAAAGGCACGCCCACATACAGTCGGCGTGCCTTTCCTGTTCGTGGAACGAGATTCAGCTCAATCGACCGCGGACGATCTCGCTGACAGCCTTGCCGTCGAAGCGGCCTGCAATCTTGGCCGTTACCGGCTTCATGACGGCACCCAACTGGCGCAGGCCGGGTTCCACCCCTTCAGAACGCAGCCCGGCAATGGTCTCATCGACGATCGCCTCGACTTCCGCGGACGTCAGGGCACGGGGCAGGTAGGCCTCGATGACTTCGGCCTCGGAAATCTCGGCGGCAGCCCGCTCAGCTTCGCCGGCGTCCGTGTAAATCTTTGCCGTGTCGCGCCGCTTGGCCGCCTCTTTCTGCAGGAGCGAGGTCACTTGGGCGTCGTCCAGCTCAATCGGCGTTTTTCCAGACTTTTCCCGCGTTTCGATCTCGCCCAGGACGTTGCGTACGGTTGTCAGCGCGGTCTTATTCCGCTCCTTCATATGCGTCACGACGTCAGCATGCAGACGGTCTTTCAGGCTGGTCACAGTGTTCCTCAATTCGTTCAGCGCCCTCGAGGGCAGCAGGACAGCGGTGAACCATCCCTCTAGTACGGTAGAGGCCTATGGCTGACAATTACTACCTCCAATCCGGCAGGCAAGGAATTTGAGTTCCGAGGAACTGTGGCAACGCATCACTGAGGTCTTCAGCAGGTCTGCCGTCCCTAAAGTCACACTGATCGAACTGGTTGTGGTTTTCGCCCTGGCAACCGCCTTGTCAATCCCGCGGGCAAGCTGGAAGTACTTCGGGCTCCTCGCCACCGCTACCCATGAACTCGGGCACGCCTTCGCCGCCATTACGAGCGGTCAACGGCTAGGCGGAATCAGGCTCCAACTGGACCATTCAGGCACCACCACGAGTTACAGCCGCGGGCGGCTGGCAGCTGTGTGGTCAGGATTCTGGGGATATCCCGTCCCGGCCCTCACCGGTGCTGCCCTGGTGACTTCCGGTTTCGGAGGCTGGGGTCCTGCAGCCTTGGCCACCGGAACGCTGATCCTCATAGCGTCGCTGCTTTTCATCCGGAACTTCGCGGGGGTAGTCATCACCGGCGCCGCGATCGCAGGCGGCGCGGCGCTGGTGATCTTCGTCCCGAGCGCCTTCACCGGCCACGTGGCCATTTCCCTGGGTGTGGCCCTCCTGGTCGCGGCAGTGCGGGATCTCGCCAAACTAACTAACGTCCACCTTCGGCGCAGGGACAGGCTGGCCAGTTCGGACGCCTACATTCTGTACCGTGCAACCTCCATCCCGTCCGTCATTTGGATCGCGCTCTTTCTCGCGGTTGTTGCCGGCTGCTGGCTGGTGGCGTGGCAACCGATATCTTCAATTCTGGCCGCAGCAGCCTAGGCTTGTCCGCATGAGCCAGGAACCAGCGGGCAGTCAGCCTGCCACCACACCCACTGCAGACACCACGGACCGCGACGAAGGGCACGGTGGCGCCCACAGCACCAAGGGCGCCTATGTGACCGGTGGCGCCGAGTTCAACCGCGACACCACCTACATCGAGGACCGGATCACCCGGAACGGCCGCCCGGGGGACAACGGCGAACCCGGCTGGCCGGTGGAAGCCGGCCGTTACAGGCTCATCGCTGCACGGGCGTGCCCGTGGGCGAACCGGACGGTGATCGTGCGCAGGCTGCTGGGTCTTGAGGAAGCCATCTCCCTTGGCCAACCCGGGCCCACCCACGATGTACGGTCGTGGACCTTTGACCTGGATCCGGACGGAGCGGACCCCGTCCTGGGCATCGAGCGGCTCCAGAGTGCCTACTTCCGCCGGTTCCCGGATTACCCCCGCGGCATCACCGTGCCGGCCATCGTGGAGGTAGCCAGCGGTGCAGTGGTGACCAACAACTTCCCCCAAATCACGCTGGACTTCGCCACTGAGTGGACGCAGTTCCATCGGCCCGGCGCGCCGGACCTCTACCCGGAACACCTCCGCTCGGAAATTGACGTTGTCAACAAGCGCGTCTTCACCGAAGTCAACAACGGCGTTTACCGTTGCGGCTTCGCAGGGTCACAGCAGGCGTTCAACTCTGCGTACACCCGGCTCTGGAGTGCGCTTGATTGGCTCGAGGAACGCCTCACGGGGCAGCGTTACCTCGTGGGTGACACCATCACCGAAGCCGACGTCCGGCTATTCACCACCCTCGTCCGATTCGACGCCGTCTACCACGGCCATTTCAAGTGCAATCGCCAGAAACTCGCCGAACTCCCGGCCCTCTGGGGCTACGCGCGGGACCTTTTCCAGACTCCAGGCTTCGGCGACACGATTGATTTTGTCCAGATCAAGCAGCACTATTACATCGTTCATGAGGACATCAATCCGACCGGAATAGTTCCGCAGGGCCCTGACCTGTCCGGGTGGCTGGAGCCCCACGGCAGGGAACCACTGGGCGGCAGGCCCTTCGGCGACGGCACTCCCCCGGGACCGGTGCGGCCGGGCGAGGAGGTCGCGCCCGGCCACGGTGCGTCCACCCTCCCGGAAAGCGTTCTCTGACGGCCGCGGAAAGCCGGTAAACGGCGACTGTCTTGTCCCGGGGCACAGCGGCACCTAACGTGGGCGGAATGGGTGCCACACACACAGGTCCGGGTCAGCCGCAGTCGAAAGGGACGCTGGTGCTGCGAAACGCCATCGCCGGTGTCGCCGCAGCTTTCACCCTCCAGCGCCTGCAACTGGCGGCAAAGTCAGCGCTGGCAGCAGGCGTGGCGTTTGCCATCGCACCACTGATGCCCGGGTCTGCAGCCGAGTATCCCTACTACGCTCCCCTGGGTGCGCTGGTGGCGATGTACCACAACGTCGCCGGATCGGTCCGCCAGGGCGTTCAAACGCTGCTCGGGCTCGCCATCGGCATCGGGCTGGCCTTTATGCTCGTCAGCATCAGTGGTCCGTCGCCGGTGGCCGTCGCAATTTTTATGGGCCTAGGAGTCCTGCTTGGCGGCCTTCCCCGGCTTGGCTCCGGCAGTGATTGGATCCCCACGGCGGCGCTGCTGGTTCTGTTGGTGGGCGGAAGCAACGTGGACGCCTTTTCTTTTGGCTACCTGATCCAGATGGGCGCCGGAGTCGCCGTTGGTATTGCCGTTAATTTCCTGGTTTTTCCGCCACTCCACTTTGCGGCTGCCGCCCACAGCCTGGGCCAACTGCGGCTGGCACTGGGCAAGCAGCTGACTGATATGGGGGCGGCCCTTACGGAAAAGTGGCCGCCCGAGCATGAAGACTGGTCCCGCCGCTCCCAAGAGCTGGCAGAAGCGGCACGCACGGTCCGCCATCTCGTCCAGGAGGCCGACGAAAGCCGGCGGGCCAACCTGCGCCGGCGGTTCCATCCGCGGGACTTGGACCTCGACTACCGCAACCTGCGCGACCTTGAGCGGGTAACCTTCCATATCCAGGACATGACCGAAGTCCTCTCAGACGTTATCTGGGCGGACGACGTCCCCTACACGGTGCCGTTCGAGGACAGCGAACCGTTGGCTGCCGCGTTGGACACCACCGGGCAGTTGCTTGCCTCGTTCCATACCGGCGATGAAGCGGAGCAACGGCGGCTCTTCGCTGCGGCGAAGTCGGCGGTAGAGGCCTGTATGTCCGGGACTGAGGGTGGCGGCAGCGACGGTGCCGTGACGGCGTCCGAGTCCATCCTCCTGAGCCTGCTCCGGGTGCTCCGGGCCGTGCGGCCAGCCTCCTAAAGTGGCGCCACGGAACCGCTGAAGTGCCTGCGGCCGGAGTGGGGATTCCATGCCACGTAGTCGGACCGTTGCCAGCCTCCGTCCGGTGCATGCCCTGTGGTGATTTCCAGCGCAACCCGGCCCGGCAGGAAAACGGGTGCGTCGAATGTCACGGCCCAGCCGAATGTTTCCCCCTTCACCGGCCCGACGTCTGCGAGGGCCCTGGAAGCCAGATACATCCCATGGGCGATGGAGCGCCGCATGCCCAGCGCCTTGGCCGAGAGGACGCTCAAGTGGATCGGATTGAAGTCACCCGAGACGGCGGCGTACGCGCGGCCGGTATCGACCCCGAGGTGCCATACCGCCGTCGGGTCCGGCGGGGTGAAGTCCTGCCGGCCATTATGCGGTGATGGAACGTCGATGCCCGGCAGGAAGACACCTTTGGCGAGGTAGGTGGATCGCCCGATCCAGCGGATGTCCGGCTTGCCCGCACCCCTGATCTCGGCGATCACGTCCAGCTGGGTCCCGGCCCGGTGCCCGCGGAGGTTCTCCACTCTGGCCTCAACGTCGAGGAGCTCCGTGAAGATCACCGGCGCGCGCTGCTCGACATAGTTGCTCAGATGGATCATGCCCAATAATGGCAGGGGAAAATCGTCCCGGTTCATGACGCTCATGGCGAGCGGGAATGCCAACGCGTGGAGGTAGCCCGCGGGCACGGTGTCCCGCGCCGACAGGCCGATGAGGTGCTGGTAGGCGGTGAGATTTTCGACGTCGGCCCTGACGCCACGCACCTCATGGCCAGTGTCCGGGAGGGTTGAGCCGCCGTGGGTCCCCAGCACGCGGCGGCGGGCCGCCTGGGCGGCGGCATTGACGTACAGCTTGGAGAGCGATGGCATCTCCCCCAGGATGACAGGTTGCGCTGGACTCATGCTCCCACCAGGTTCTGCCCGCACACCCGCAGTATGTCCCCGTTGATGCCACCGGCGGCATCGCTGGCAAGGAAAGCGATGGCCTCCGCCACATCCGATGGCAGGCCGCCTTGCTGCAGGGCATTGAGCCGCCGACCCACTTCCCTGACGGCGAAGGGAATCCGTGCCGTCATGTCGGTTTCGATAAAGCCAGGGGCTACCGCATTGATACTTCCTCCCCGTGCGGCCAGCAAGGGCGCCGTAGCCCGGACCATCCCCATGACGCCACCTTTCGAGGCGGCGTAGTTGGTCTGGCCGCGGTTGCCGGCGATGCCACTGGTGGAGGCGACCGAGACGATGCGCGGTGCGTCGCGGAAGTGGTCCGAGGCCAGCAGGGCGTCGTTGATCCTGAGCTGCGCGGCGATGTTGATGTTGAGTACGGCGTTCCACCGCGTGTGGTCCATGTTGGCCAGGAGCTTGTCCCTGGTAATGCCGGCATTGTGCACGAGGATATCCAGGTGCCCGTGCCGTTGCAGGGCGTGTTCGAGGATTCGCTGGCCCGCGTCCGCGCGGCTGATGTCCAACTGCAGGGCCGTGCCGTGGACCTCGTTGGCGACAGCGGCCAGGTGGTCTCCGGCCGCAGGGATGTCGACAAGCACAAGTGTGGCTCCGTCCCGGTGAAGCGTCCGCGCAATGGCTGCCCCGATGCCGCGGGCCGCACCCGTCACCACAGCCACCTTGCCCGCCAGCGGCCGGTCAGAATCCGCCGGGAGCGTGCCGTTCGCGCCGTTGACCGTCAGGAACTGGCCATCGACGAACGCGGAGCGACCGGACAGGAAGAACCGCAACGCCCCCAGAGTGCTCGGACTCGTGCTCTCCACCTCGCCGGCCAAAACGATGCCGTTTGCCGTTGCGCCCGCCCGGAGCTCTTTGGCCAGGGACCGCACGAAGCCGTCCACACCCTGGCGGGCTGCCGCACCGGCTGGGCTGCCGGCTTCCGCGGCCAGCCGGGAAACGGTGATGAACCGGGCGCTCGGACCGAGGTCACGGAGCGAGGCCGCAGCGGACAGCACCGGTTCTTCAAGGTCCTCGGGCGTGGTCAGACCGTCCAGGACAAGAATGATGGCACCGAGTTTTTCGCGGGGTACGGCGTGCCGGCGAACGTCCAGGTTCCAGGAAAGCAGCGTGGCGGCCAGCTCATCCGCCCCGGGCGTACTCCCCTGTACCAGGACGGGGCCGATCACCAGGGCCTGGCCTGGCGTATACCGGCGCAGCACCGCAGGCTGCGGAAGGCCGAGCCGCTTGGCGAGGTCTTTACCCAATCCCTGGCTGACCAGGCGGGTGTACGTGTCCGTCATTCGGTGCTCCTACGCTGCTTCGAGAATTGCGACGACGCCCTGGCCGCCGGCGGCGCAGATGGAAATGAGCCCGCGGGCGGGCCTGCCATCCACCTTGCCTCTGCCCTGCAGCATCTTGGCGAGGGAAGCGACGATGCGACCGCCGGTGGCCGCAAATGGGTGACCCGCTGCAAGGGAGGAGCCGTTGACGTTCAGTTTGGCGGGGTCGATGCTGCCGAAGGCGCCGTCGAGTCCCAGCCGGGTGCGGCCGAATTCCTCGTCTTCCCACGCTGCCAGTGTGCTCAGGACAGTCCCGGCGAAGGCTTCGTGGATCTCGAAGAAATCGAAGTCGCCCAGGGTCAATCCGTTCCGGGCCAGCAGTCGCGGGACCGCGAACGCCGGAGCCATCAGCAGGCCGTCCTTGCCGTGGACGAAGTCCACCGCTGCGGCTTCCCCGTCCACAACGGTTGCGAGCATGGGCAGGTCATGTGCTTGGGCCCACTCCTCTGATGCCAGCAGGACCGTGGATGCCCCGTCCGTCAGCGGAG
This sequence comes from Pseudarthrobacter sp. 01T43, assembly GCF_056398665.1. Classification (NCBI taxonomy): domain Bacteria; kingdom Bacillati; phylum Actinomycetota; class Actinomycetes; order Micrococcales; family Micrococcaceae; genus Pseudarthrobacter; species Pseudarthrobacter sp. 01T43. The sequence continues at coordinate 366,841 of NZ_JBFTPV010000002.1, forward strand.
TGGAGTTTCCGGCGGTCATGGTGGCCTCGGCGCCCAGGCTCTTCCCGAAGACCGGCTTGAGCGTCGCCAGTTTCTCCAGTGTGGTGTCTGCCCGCAGGTTGGAGTCCTTCGCGAGCCCCCGGTAGGGGGTCAGGAGGTCATCGAAGAACCCGGAGTCGTAAGCGGCAGCCAGGTTCCGGTGGCTGTTGAACGCCAGCTCGTCCTGGGCCTCACGCGAAATGTTCCACTGCGCGGTTGTGAGGGCCTGGTGTTCACCCATGGACAATCCGGTGCGCGGCTCTCCGGTGCTGGGCGCGTCAGGGGCGAGGTCCTTGGGCCGCAGCCGGCTAAGTACCTGCAGCCGTTGCGGAAGGGTCTTGGCCCGGCTCAGATCCAGCAGCACCCCGCGCAGGCCTTCGCTAACCGCAATGGGAGCATCCGACGCCGAGTCGACACCGCCGGCGATAGCGGAATCGATCTGGCCCAGCTTGATCTTGTTGGCCAGGCCCAGCACCGTTTCCAGGCCGGTGGCGCACGCCTGCTGCAGATCGTACGCGGGGGTCTCCGCCGACAACGCCGAGCCCAGGACCGCCTCACGAGTGAGGTTGAAGTCCCGGGGGTGTTTCAGGACCGCGCCTGCGGCGACTTCACCGATCCGCTCGTCCTGGAGGCCGAACCTGGCGATCAGACCGTCCAGCGCAGCTGTCAGCATGTCCTGGTTGGAGGACTTGGTGTAGGCCCCGCCTGCACGGGCAAAGGGGATTCTGTTGCCACCGACGATCACCGCCCGCCGGACTGAAAGCGTTCCGCCCGTTGCCGCGCGGCTGGTGGATTCCTGGGGTCCGGTGGCGGACTGTCCGTTGACGGACATGGGTGTCTCCTCTGATCTGCGACGGTTACCGATACTCAGCGTACCTGATACGCTGAGTATCGTGAACAACCTCCCCGCTGAACCGACGACGCCGGCTGCCGGCCTCAATGCCGACGGCCGTTCCGCCCGCTGGCAGACCCACCGGGAGGAACGGCGCCGGGAGCTCATCAAAGCCGCCAGGCGGGCAGTCCACGCGCTGGGCAGCGACGCCTCAATGGAGGAGATCGCAGCAGCCGCGGGGACATCGAAGTCAGTCTTCTACCGGTACTTCGGTGATAAAGCCGGCCTGCAGCATGCGGTCGGCGAGGTGGTTCTCAGCCAGATGCAGCGCAAGATCGGCGAAGCGGCACAGGCGGCGCAGACGCCCAGGGAAGGCCTGCTGGCCATGATCTCGGCATACCTCCAAATGGCGGAAACCAGCCCCAATGTCTACAGCTTCGTCACCCGTTACGCACCGGTGGACGCCGATAGCCAGCATGGATCGGTGGCAATTTCGGGGGCCTTGGGCCACTTCTTCGACTCCATTGCCGAAATGATCGCCGCCCCGATGCGGACGCATCTGGGCGACGGCCGGGCAGCGGTGATCGGCTACTGGCCCACCGCCGCCATCGGCCTTGTCCGAAGCGCCGGGGAACAGTGGCTCAGCACTCCTGATTCCCCGGCGAAACCCGATCAGGCAGCCATGGCCCGGCAGATTACAGCCTGGCTGTGCGTGGGAATCGCCCCTGAACTCCTGGAAACACCTGTCAGAACCAACGAAGGACATTGACATGACCGAACTAGTGGACCGCCGCCGCGGCGCCGGCAAAGCCGCAAACAATAACGCCGTAAAGCCTGCCGCGACCAACAAAGGCGTCACCCAGGCATCGTCAGCGGGCCCTCGCACCAAGGCGCAGCCGGCCTCGCAGGCCGCCGTCGACGTTGCGGCACTGGGCGAGCAGCTCCTGGGCAAATGGGCGGACGCCCGCCGTCACTCCCGTGCACTGGCGGGACACCCGGCGCTGCACAAGGCAGAGGGCCTCACGCACACTGAACACCGCACCCGGGTTTTCGGGCAGCTGAAGTACCTGGTGGACCACAACGCCGTGCACCGGGCCTTCCCGGCCGCGCTGAATGGTGCCGACGACCATGGCGGCAACGTTGCCGGGTTCGAGGAACTGGTCACCGCAGACCCGTCCCTGCAGATTAAGGCCGGCGTCCAGTGGGGCCTCTTCGGCTCGGCCGTGATGCACCTGGGAACAGCGGAACACCATGCCAAGTGGCTGCCGGGCATCATGAGCCTGGAGATCCCGGGCTGCTTTGCCATGACGGAGACCGGCCACGGCTCGGATGTTGCCAGCATCGCCACCACGGCGACTTTCGACGAAGCAACCGAGGAGTTTGTCATCCATACGCCGTTCAGGGCCGCATGGAAGGACTACATCGGCAACGCAGCCATTGACGGCCTGGGCGCCGTGGTTTTCGCCCAGCTCGTGACTCAAGGCGTTAACCACGGAGTCCATGCGTTCTACGTTGACCTCCGGGATCCCGGCACCAAGGAGTTCATGCCCGGTATCGGCGGGGAGGACGACGGCGTCAAGGGCGGCCTCAACGGAATTGACAACGGCCGGCTGCACTTCAATAACGTCCGTATCCCGCGGACCAACCTCCTTAACCGGTACGGTGACGTCACGGCCGACGGCACCTACAGCTCTCCCATAGCCAGTCCCGGCCGCCGCTTCTTCACCATGCTCGGAACCCTCGTCCAGGGACGCGTCTCGCTGGACGGTGCGGCCGTCGCGGTGTCAAAGATCGCCCTTGCCGCCGCCATCCGATACGCCACCGAACGCCGCCAGTTCAACGCGTCCTCCCACACGGACGAGGAAGTACTGCTGGACTACCAACGGCACCAGCGCCGGCTCTTCACCCGGCTGGCCACCACTTATGCCGCAGGCTTTGCCCACGAGCAGCTGCTGCAGAAGTTCGACGACGTCTTCTCCGGCGCCCACGACACCGACGCGGACCGGCAGGATCTGGAGACGCTGGCGGCCGCACTTAAGCCGCTCAGCACCTGGCATGCCCTGGACACCCTGCAGGAATGCCGTGAGGCCTGCGGCGGTGCGGGCTTCCTGATCGAAAACCGCTTCGCATCCCTGCGCGCGGACATGGATGTCTACGTCACGTTCGAAGGCGATAACACGGTGCTGCTCCAGCTCGTGGCCAAACGGCTCCTGGCTGATTACGCGAAGGAATTCCGGAACGTCGACTTCGGCGTGTTGGCCCGCTACGTAGTAACCCAGGCAACCGGTGTGGCGATTCACCGCACGGGCCTGCGGCAGGTGGCACAATTCGTCGCCGACTCAGGCTCTGCGCAGAAGGCCGCCATCGCCCTCAGGGATGAAGAGGGCCAGCGTGCCCTCCTGACAGACCGCGTCCAAACCATGGTGTCGGACGTCGGAGCCGCCCTGAAGGGTGCCAACAGGCTTCCCCTCGAAAAGGGCGCAGCCCTGTTCAACCAGCACCAGAACGAGCTGATCGACGCAGCCCAGGCGCACGCGGAACTCCTGCAGTGGGAGGCCTTCACGGACGCATTGCGCGACGTCAGCGACCCCGGCACCAAGGTAGTTCTGACCTGGCTCCGCGACCTGTTCGGCCTGTCACTGATCGAAAAGAACCTCTCCTGGTACCTGATGAATGGCCGGCTCTCCATGCAGCGCGCGCGGACAGTGGGCGGCTACATCAACCGGCTCCTGGTCAAGATCCGGCCACACGCCCTGGACCTGGTGGACGCCTTCGGCTACGGGGACGAGCATGTTCGCGCCGCGATTGCCACCGGCGCCGAAAGGACGCGGCAGGACGAAGCCCGGGCCCACTACAGGGCCCAGCGGGCCAGCGGCACCGCACCCGTTGACGAGAAAGTGCTGCTGGCACGCACCGCCGCCAAAGCGCGAACTGTGCAGAGGTAACAGCCCTCCCCGCCCCGCATGCCTGATAGGGCGCGGGTGGAGAGGGACACTAAATGCCGTTCCGAGGGCGTTTAGTGAGCGCGGAGTGACTCCGCGATGGATGCGCGGCTGAAGCTTAAGTGCGCACGACGGCGCCGCTCCCCTTGGGTGGGAGCGGCGCCGTCGGGCGTTGTCAGTCAGTTACCGCCGGGGCGTTAGGAAAGCACCGAGCGGTAGACCTCGAGGGTGGTTTCCGTGATGGACTCCCAGGAGAAGTGCTCCTCGGCCCGGCGGCGGCCCGCCTGTCCCATGGCGCGCGCCCGCTCGGGATCGGACACGACCTCGGTCAGGGCCGCAGCGAACTCGGTCACGAACTTCTCCGGGTCCAGCGGCGTTCCCGTACCATCGGTGACCTGCTCGAGGTCCACCAGAAGGCCCGTCTCACCGTGCTGGACCACCTCCGGGATACCCCCGGTGGCACTGGCGACCACTGCCGCGCCGCAGGCCATCGCTTCAAGGTTTACGATGCCGAGCGGCTCATAGATCGACGGGCACGCAAAGGCGGTCGCGTGGCTCAGGACCTGGATCAGTTCGTGGCGTGGAAGCATCCGCTCGATGAGGATTACGCCGGTCCGCTGGCTCTGCAGCTCCTCGATGAGGCGGGCCGTCTCCGCTGCGAGCTCAGGAGTGTCCGCTGCGCCCAGGCACAGGACCAGCTGGACATCCGCGGGCAACTTGGCGGCGGACCGCAGCAGGTACGGAACGCCCTTCTGGCGGGTGTTCCGGCCAACAAAGACCACGCTGGGCTTCTGCGGGTCGATGCCGAGCGCCCGCACCGCGTCTTCGCCTTCATCGCGCTGCCACAGGTCAACGTCGATGCCATTGTGGACCACCCTGACCTTGGCGGGATCAACGTCCGGATAGCTGCGCAGGATGTCCTGGCGCATGCCCTCCGACACGGCGATAATCGCCGCTGCTGCCTCATAGGCGGTCTTTTCCACCCAGGAGGACAGCGCGTAGCCGCCACCGAGCTGCTCTGCCTTCCATGGCCGCAACGGCTCCAGGCTGTGCGCGCTGAGCACATGCGGGATGCCGTGCAGCAATGAGGCCAGGTGCCCCGCCATGTTTGCGTACCAGGTGTGGGAGTGGACCAGATCGGCCCCCTCGATGTCCGGCACGATGCGCAGGTCGACACCCAGGGTCTGGACTGCCGCATTGGCAGAACTGAGGTCCTCGGGCACGGCGTAGGAGGTCACCCCGGCACCGTGGTAGTCAGCGTCGCGGGGCGCCCCGAAGGCACGAACCTGCAGGTCAACATGCTTACTAAGCACCCTGCTCAACTCGGCTACGTGGACTCCGGCGCCACCATAGATTTCCGGCGGGAACTCTTTAGTCACAATGTCTATTCGCACGTTACCTAAGGTAGTCGTTCCGCCGTATCTGTTCTAGTGTGAAGGGGTCCGGGCATGCCGGACTGTTTGGGGAGTTACGAAGGCGTACAGGAGCGACCACTATGCCGATAAACAAAAAAGTCCTGGCCATTGTCCTTGCAGGCGGCGAGGGAAACCGGCTTATGCCACTGACGGCGGACCGGGCTAAACCTGCCGTGCCGTTTGCCGGCAGTTACCGCCTGATCGACTTTGCGATTTCCAACCTGGTGAATTCGCGCTATCTGCAAATCGTGGTCCTCACGCAATATAAATCCCACAGCCTTGACCGGCATATTTCCGAAGCGTGGCGGATGTCCACCCAGCTCGGCAACTATGTCGCCTCCGTTCCCGCGCAGCAGCGCGTGGGCAAGAGCTGGTTCCTGGGCAGTGCAAACGCCATTTACCAGTCCCTGAACCTGATCCACGACGCCAACCCCGACATCGTCGTCGTTGTTGGCGCGGACCACGTCTACCGCATGGACTTCGCCCAGATGGTGGAACAGCACGTGCGCAACGGGGCCAAAGCCACCGTGGCCGCCGTGCGCCAGCCGCTGAACATGGCCAACCAGTTCGGTGTGATCGAGGTGGACCAGGACGACGCACAGAAGATTGCGGCGTTCGTGGAGAAGCCCGCCACCACGCCCGGCCTTGCAGCCGACCCCTCCCAGTTCCTGGCCTCCATGGGCAACTACGTCTTCGACGCGGACGCCCTGGTGGAGGCGTTGCACGTGGATGCCGAACGCCTTGACACCAAGCACGACATGGGCGGGGACATCATCCCTTACTTCGTCAGCCAGGGTGAGGCCGGGGTCTACGACTTCACCCTCAACGACATCCCCGGCTCCACCGAACGTGACCGCACGTACTGGCGCGACGTCGGCACCATCGACTCCTTTTACGACGCGCACATAGACCTCATCTCACCGGTGCCGATCTTCAATCTGTACAACTCTGAATGGCCCATTTACACGCGGCAAAGCATCTCGCCGCCCGCTAAATTCGTCCGCGGCGAAGGCAATACAGTCGGCTCGGCATTGGATTCCATTGTTGCCAGCGGGTGCGTGATCTCCGGCGGCATCGTGGAAGGCTCGGTGCTCTCCAATGACGTCTTTATCGGCAGGTCCAGCCGCGTGCTCGACTCCGTTCTCATGGACAAGGTCAATATCGGTGAAGGCGCCGTCGTCAAGCGCGCCATCCTCGACAAAAACGTCAAGGTCCCGGCCGGTGCCACGATCGGCCTCGATCATGACCTCGACCGGGCCCGCGGCTTCAAGGTCACCGAATCCGGTATCACCGTGCTGTCCAAGGGGCAGAAGGTCCCCGAACCGGACGAGGCCGAGCGCGCCCTGGCCGCGGCCAACCTGGTCCTGGTGCCGGACGCAGTCAGGGCCGCCACGGAAAAGTGGTCTGAGTTGCGGGACTCGGTGGACAAGGTCGCTGAAGTACAGGCGGCCGCCGTCGGTGTCTCAGTGCACGGTCACTCAGCCAAGTCCTAAGAGCCCGTCAGGAGCCCGGTAACCGCACCGTTGGGCCGGGCTCCTTGCAGGCTGTAAAATTGGGGCAATGAGCTCCCCCGATCTGTCAGCCGGGCTGACGCCTGAGGAAATTCAGGCCTGCCTCAAGGTTCTGAACACCATCCACGTCTACGACGAGGAACACCCGGACTACGTTTCGGTGCGCCGGGCTACCGGGAAAATGTTCAAGGCAGTGAAGCGCCACCGCCGTGTCACCAAACGCGACCTGATCTCCGAAGCCGACCGGGCAGTCATTGCCCAGACAGCCACTGCAGCGCCGGACCGCATCGACGACGAGACGCGCGGCAACAAGCTCGCCACCTCGGCGACCGGCGAAGTTGCCGGCCACCTGATCCGGTCCCGCCCCTGCTACATCTGTAAACAGCATTACACGCAGGTAGACGCGTTTTACCACCAGCTCTGCCCTGAGTGCGCGGCGTTCAACCACGGCAAGCGGGACGCCCGGGCGGACCTCGCCGGCCGGCGGGCACTGCTCACGGGCGGACGCGCCAAGATCGGCATGTACATTGCGCTGCGCCTGCTTCGAGACGGCGCACACACCACCATCACCACCAGGTTCCCCAAGGACGCCGCGCGCCGTTTCGCTGCCATGGAAGACAGCAGCGACTGGCTTCACCGGCTTCAAATTGTGGGCATCGACCTGCGTGACCCCTCACAAGTCATGGCGCTGACGGATTCCCTGAATGCCGCCGGCCCGTTGGACATCATCATCAACAACGCGGCACAGACGGTGCGACGTTCCGGCAATGCGTACAAGCCGCTGGTGGACGCCGAAGACGAACCGCTGCCCGCCGAACTGGAGCCCGCCAACGGCGGACCGGAGCTTCTGACCTTCGGCCATGCCCATGACAAGCACCCGCTCGCCCTGGCCGGCAGCGTGACCGATCATCCGGTCCTCGCGGGCGACGCAATCACCTCGCTGGCACTGTCCACGGGTTCGGCCTCGCTGGAACGCATTGCCTCAGGCACGGCGATCGACGCCGGTGGGCTGGTCCCGGATCTCGCCACCATCAACAGCTGGACACAGGTGGTGGATGAGGTGGATCCGCTGGAGATGCTCGAAGTCCAGCTCTGCAACGTCACCGCCCCTTTCCTGCTGGTCAGCAGGCTCCGGGACGCCATGAAGCGTTCCACTGCGCACCGGAAGTACATCGTCAACGTCTCCGCCATGGAAGGCCAGTTCTCCCGCGCCTACAAGGGCCCGGGGCACCCCCACACCAACATGGCAAAAGCCGCCCTCAACATGATGACCCGGACCAGCGCCCAGGAAATGCTGGACGCCGACGGAATCCTGATGACGGCTGTGGATACTGGCTGGATCACCGATGAGCGGCCGCACTTTACCAAGGTCCGCCTCATGGAGGAGGGCTTCCACGCCCCGCTGGACCTGGTGGACGGTGCCGCCAGGGTCTACGATCCGATCGTGATGGGCGAGAATGGCGAGGACCAGTACGGGGCTTTCCTGAAGGACTACAAGCCCAGCCCCTGGTAGGCAGAAGGACACTGTCCCGACACGGTCCGCACAGCGTAGGCTCGGCGTCATGAGCAGCGAATCAATTACCGAAGTCCACAACCTGGAACACCACGAGTGCTGGGAACTCCTCCGGACAGTCTCCGTGGGACGCCTTGCCGTCCTCGTGGACGGGCATCCGGACATCTTCCCCATCAACTACACCGTGGACGGCGGAACGATCGTCTTCCGGACCGGCCAAGGGACCAAACTGGCAGCAGCGTCCGGAGGTTCCCACGTCGCAGTGGAAGCCGACGGCGTGGATGCTGTCAGCGGCCTCGCCTGGAGCGTGGTGCTCAAGGGGCCCGCGGCCGCCATTAAGGGCACGGAAAGCATCCTGGACACCGCCGCGCTCTACTTGTTCCCCTGGCAGGCCGGCAAAAAAGACACCTTCATCAGGGTCAGCCCGGACTCACTGACCGGACGCCGGTTCAAGGTGACCGCACCGATGACCTGGTGGACACAGCTCAGTGGAGCGGCCAAGGCCTCCCCCGAGTGATCGCACCAGCCTGCCGGCCTAGGCAGTATCCCTAGGCCAGGCGGGTGATTTCCACACTCACGCTCAGCGCTGACCCGCCGCCGCCGGAGAGAATGCCCTTCAGCGGCGGCACATCGCGGTAGTCCCGGCCCCTGGCCACTGTCACATGGAAATCCCCCGCGGGCTTGTGATTGGTGGGGTCCCAGCTGCGCCAGGCCCCGTCCCAGAACTCCAGCCACGCATGCGACTGACCCGCGACTGTCTCGCCGATAGCCGCCGTCGACCTCGGGTGAAGGTACCCGGACACGTACCGTGCCGGTATCCCACAGCTGCGCAGTGCACCGATGGCAAGGTGCGCAAGGTCCTGGCAGACGCCCTGCCGCTGCCCCCAGGCTTCCTCCGCGTTGGTGGTGACCGCTGTGGAACCGGACATGTAGGTCATCTCGCCGCGCATCCACTCGAAGATTGCCGTGGCGGCCTCATGCGGGTTCTTGCCTTCGACCACACCAGGAATGATGCCCAGGACTTCGTCGCCCGGTCTGCTGAGCTGGGACTGCGGAAGCCAATCGCTGAACGAATTCAGGGTTTCCGCCGAGGCCAGCACGTCCCAGCCCACGATGTCGGCCTCGGAGGGGATCTTTTCTGCCCGGTACACTTCGACCGTAATGTTTGAAACGACCTCGAGGTGCTCATGCGGCATCTGCATGTCGAAGGCGGTTACCCTGGTACCCCAATAATCCCGGTAGTTGCTCACGGCGGCCTGTGACGGCGACACTTTGAGCACCGATTCGAGAACCACCTGCTGGGGATCCGTCAGGGGCGTCATGCGGGCCTCGTTGTAGGACAGCGTGACGCGCTTGTTGTACTTGTAGGCCGTGGTGTGGATGATACTCAGCCGGGTCATGAAACTTCTCCCACCCAGGCCAGTTCGTCCGCCTGATTGAAGTACTTACGGGAAATGGCGTCCGAGGCCTGGGCCACGGCCTTCTGCACCCGTTCCATGTGCTCGGGCAGCTCGGACATCAGATCGTCCGTGCGGTGGAACTCGAGGAAGGTGCGGGCCTGGCCTACGATCCGGCGGGCGTCGTTAATGAAGCCCACGCGCTGCGCGGACGGATCCAGCTTGGCGAGGCACTCATCAGCGTCACGCAGGGCGTAAACGATGGAACGCGGAAACAGCCGGTCCAACAGCAGGAATTCGGCCGCATGCTGGTCACCGAAGGCTGCGCGCCGGGTCCGCAGGAAGGACTCATAAGCCCCGGCGCACCGCAGCATGTTGACCCAGGACATGCCCGCGGACAGAACATCGCGGGTGGAGAGCATCCGGGCCGTCATATCCGCACGCTCCAAGGAACGGCCGAGCACCAGGAACAGCCAGCTTTCGTCGTGGCTCACAGTGGTGTCGGCCAGGCCGCTGACCATGGCGGTCCGTTCCAGCGTCCAGTTGCAGAACCGGTACGTTCCCACCACGTCCTTGCGGTGCTGGCTCAGCCCGTAGTACGTGGTGTTGAGGCTCTCCCACAGGCCCGAGGACACGGTCTCGCGGGCCCGCCGCGCGTTCTCGCGTGCGGCGCCAAGGGAGCCCGCGATGGAGGTAGCGCTGGTTTTGTCATAGGCCAGGGCGTGCAACAGTTCGGGCAGGCCGAAATCCTCGCTCTGCGGCCTGGCGCCCATCACGGCGAGCAGTTCCTGCGCAACGCGGCGGCGCTCTTCCATGGGCAGGTGGTTGAGCCGCTCCAGGTGGACGTCCAGGATACGCGCAGTACCGTCGGCCCGCTCCACATAGCGGCCGATCCAAAATAGGGACTCAGCAATACGGCTAAGCATTCGCGGTGACCTCCTGTGAGTCCGAAATCTGTGGGGATGAACCCGTTGCCATTACTGCCGGTTCGAGGACGCGGCTCACTGCTGCTGCTCCGGCTGGCGGTCCCGCCAGTTACTTTCAACCGGCCAGACGGACACACGCTCGCGGATCGAAATCGTGGGCCTCGGAACCGTCTCCACCGGCACCTGCGGCGAACCGGCCAGCACCCACGTGTCCTTCGACCCGCCGCCCTGGCTGGAATTCACAATCAGTGAGCCTTCCTTCAGCGCGACGCGGGTCAGGCCGCCGGGCAGCACCCAGACGTCGTCGCCGTCGTTCACTGCGAAGGGGCGCAGGTCCACGTGGCGGGGACCGAACTTGTCCCCGCCCAGGGTGGGCACCGTGGAAAGCTGCAGGACAGGCTGGGCGATCCAGCCGCGGGGGTCGGCAATGACCCGGTGGCGCAGGGCCTCGAGTTCATCGTGGGAAGCATCCGGGCCGATCACCAGGCCCTTGCCGCCGGATCCATCCACGGGCTTAACCACGAGCTCGGCCAGGTTGTCCAGGACGTACTCCCGGGCTTCCTTTTCTTCGAGCCGGAAGGTGTCCACGTTCGCGATGACGGGTTCCTCGCTGAGGTAGTAGCGGATGAGGTCCGGAACGTAGCTGTAGACGAGTTTGTCGTCCGCCACGCCGTTGCCCACGGCGTTAGCGATGGTTACACCGCCGGCGCGGGCAGCATTGACCAGGCCAGGACAGCCGAGCATGGAGTCCGAACGGAACTGCAGGGGGTCCAGGAATTCGTCGTCGATCCGCTTATAGATCACGTCAACGCGCTGCTCGCCGGCCGTGGTTCGCATGTAGACGCGGTTGCCGCGGCAGATGAGGTCCCGGCCCTCGACGAGCTCCACACCCATCAGCCCTGCCAACAAGGTGTGTTCAAAGTAGGCGCTGTTGAAGACCCCGGGGGTCAGGACCACCACTGTGGGATCGTCGACGCCGGCCGGCGCCGTTTTGCGCAGTGCTGACAGCAGGCGGCGGGGGTACTCCTCCACCGGCCGGATGAGCTGCTGGCCGAAGGCTTCGGGCAGGCCCTTGGCCATGGCGCGCCGGTTCTCCAGGACATAGCTGACACCCGAGGGCACCCGCACGTTGTCCTCCAGGACACGAAACGTCCCTGCGGCGTCACGGACCACGTCGATGCCGGAAATGTGCACGCGGACGCCGCCTGCAGGCTCGAAGCCGTGTACCTGGCGGTGGAAATGGGCGCTGGTGGTGACGAGCTGGCGCGGGATCACGCCGTCGGCCACCACGTTCATTTTGTCGTAGACGTCGTTGAGGAAGGCTTCCAGGGCGCGCACGCGCTGCGCCACACCCTTCTCCAGCACGGTCCACTCATCGGCGGGAATAACGCGCGGCACAATGTCGAGCGGGAACGGCCGCTCCTCCCCCGCAAAGTCAAAAGTCACGCCACGGTCCAGGAACGTGCGCGCCATCGAGTCCGCCCGTGCACTGACATCGGCGAGGGAAAGCTTGCGGAGCGCGTCCGCCACCTCCACGTACGAGCCGCGGGCCTCCTGGCCGGGGGCGAACATCTCGTCGTAGGCGCCGGTCCGCCCGGCGGCCTCGGAGTAATCCTGGAATAGGTCTGACATGTCCTTTAGCCAACCATCTTTTTGTTTCGAATTCATTACCGCCATCCATTGTGGCGTGTTGCGCGGCCGCCGCCGGTTCGTTGAATACGCGCGACATCCGGCAAGGTAGGTGAGTGCCAGAGAAGACTAACAAAGGTAGCTCCGGAAGCGGAGGGAACGGTGACCGGCGGGGAGGACCCCTTGGCTGGCTGCCGCGGGATGCCGGCAGGCTCGCTCCGGGACTCCTGACAGCGACCCTCGCCCTGGCCGGCGCTTTTGCCGTGCATGCCATGGTGCCCGCATTGCCCGCGATGACGGTTGCGGTGGCCCTGGGGCTGCTCGCCGCCAACCTGCCCGGCACTGCTGTCTGGATCGCGGGCCGGGCAAGGCCGGGCCTGGACTTCGCCGGAAAGCACCTCATGAGGGGCGGAATCATCCTGCTCGGACTGAAGGTCAGCATCATGGACATCCTGGACCTGGGCTGGCTGGCTATGGTCCTGATAACCGGAGTGGTGCTGCTGGCGTTCGCCGGCACCTATTTCCTGGTGCGGCTCTTCGGGTTGCCCCGTGAGACCGCTCTGCTGGTGGCTACCGGCTTTTCGATCTGCGGGGCATCCGCCATTGGAGCCATGGCAGCGGTGCGCCGCATCCGGCATGTGGATACCGTCCTGCCCGTGGCGCTGGTGACGCTGTGCGGCACCTTGGCCATCGGCCTGCTGCCGCTGTTGATGCACCCCCTGCAACTGAGCCCCCTGGCTTTCGGAGCCTGGACCGGTGCGTCCGTGCACGACGTCGGCCAGGTGGTGGCCACGGCGCAGACTGCGGGCACAGCGGCGCTGGGGATCGCCGTCGTCGTCAAACTCACGCGCGTGCTGCTGCTGGCACCGATGGTGGCGATAGCGGGCCTGCACCACCGCGCCGGAACGGCCGCCCGGCAGCACGCCCTGCCGCCAGTGATCCCCCTGTTTGTGCTGGGGTTTGTGGCCATGGTGGCGCTCCGGTCCACGGGGTGGCTGCCTGGCGGAGTGCTCGACGCCGGCGCCGGGCTCCAGGACATCCTGCTGGGAGCCGCGCTGTTCGGACTTGGCTCCGCGGTTCGGATCCGCACCCTCCTGCACACCGGAGCCCGGGCGCTGCTCGCTGCGCTCGCGGCGTGGCTCCTGATCGCCCTGTTGGGCCTGGCAGCCGCGCTACTCATCACGGCCTAGCCTTGCACCTGGCCGCCAGCCCGCCGTCGTGATTCCCGGCGCGGTCCCCCGTGATTAGATAGCTGGGTGTCACATGAAAATCTGCAGCGCAGCGAAGCCGCGACCCGTTCAGCCCTGATCACCACGCATAGCTACGACGTCTCATTGGACGTGCGGCAAGCCGCGGATCCGGACGTGGCAGCGTACGTGAGCCGCAGCGTCATCAATTTCTCCGCCGCGGATCCGGGGCAAGGGCCAACAGCGTCAACATTTCTGGATTTCATCTCCGGCGAGGTTCACAGCGTGATCCTCAACGGAAGGGCCCTGCCGGTGGCCGACATTGTGGAGGGTTCCCGCATCCGGCTGGACAACCTCCAGGCAGAGAATCAGGTGACGGTCACGGGGACGGCCCTGTACAGCCGGTCAGGCGAGGGCATGCACCGTTTTGTGGATCCCGCGGACGGCCAGTGCTACCTCTATACACAGTACGAACCTGCCGATGCACGCCGAGTGTTCGCCAACTTCGAGCAGCCGGACCTCAAGGCCGAATTTACTTTCCACGTGATGGCCCCGTCAGGCTGGGTAGTTGCCTCCAACGGCGTGGAAGCCGCCCGCACCCCGCTGACGAGCGATCCGGACACCAGCCGCTGGGACTTCGCCGCCACCAGGCCGATGTCCACCTACATCACCACCATCCTCGCCGGCCCCTACTTCAAGGCCGAGGACCACTGGAGCGCGACGCTCGACGACGGCACCCGGCTGGAGGTGCCGCTGGCCCTTTACTGCCGCGCATCCATGGCGAAATCCTTCGACACTGCTGAGCTGTTTGGCCTCACCAAGAGCGGGCTGGAGTTCTTCAACACGCTGTTCGGCTTCCCCTACCCGTGGGGCAAGTACGATCAGGCTTTTGTGCCCGAATACAACCTTGGCGCCATGGAAAACCCCGGCCTGGTCACCTTCACCGAAAGTTATGTGTTCACCTCCCGGGCCACGGATGCCCAGTACCAGGCGCGCGCAAACACGCTGATGCACGAAATGGCGCACATGTGGTTCGGGGACCTGGTCACCATGCAGTGGTGGGATGATCTCTGGCTCAAGGAGTCGTTCGCCGACTACATGGGCACCCTGGGTGTGGACCGGGCCACAAGCTGGGAAACCGCGTGGGTGAACTTCGCGAACAAGCGCAAGTCCTGGGCGTACGTCCAGGACCAGCTGCCCACGACCCACCCCATCGTTGCCGATATCCCGGACCTTGAGGCCGCCAAACAGAACTTCGACGGCATCACGTACGCCAAGGGCGCGTCGGTGCTCAAGCAGCTCGTGGCGTATGTCGGGTTCGATGCCTTCATCGCCGGCTCACGGCAGTACTTCCGCGACCATGCTTATGGCAACACCACTCTGGCCGACCTCCTGTCCGCCCTGAGCGCGGCTTCGGGCCGGGACCTGGCAGGCTGGGCAGCGCAATGGCTGCAGACTTCCGGCATCCCGACGCTCTCACTGGACATAACAGCCGACGACGGCGTCCTCGGCAGTGCGGCAATCGTCCAGGACGCGCTGGATCCTGTCACCGGACGGGAAGAACTGCGCCCGCACCGGCTCCGCGTGGGCCTGTACAACTTCGACGACGGCGGTGCCCTGGTCCGGACGGGCGGTGTTGAGACGGACGCGGCAGGCCGCAGGACCGAGGTTCCAGACCTGGCCGGCCAGCGCCGGCCTGCGCTGCTGCTGCTCAACGACGAGGACCTGACCTATGCCAAGGTCCGGCTCGACCCGGTTTCTGAAGCCACGGTGCTCGCATCCCTGGACCGGATCACCGACCCAATGGCCCGGGCCCTGTGCTGGACCGCCCTATGGAACTCTGCCCGCGACGCGGAAAGCCCCGCCACCCGCTACGTGCACGCGGTCACTGCTTTCGGACCGTCCGAGACCGGGATCGGCGTGTTGCTGAACATCCTCGAGAACGCCGAGACCGCCGTCGAACGCTACACCCCGGCGACTGAACGCGACGCCCTTCGCCGGGACTTCCTGACGGCTGCGGCCCGCCAGCTGGAGCTGGCCGCGCCCGGCTCGGACCACCAGCTTGGATGGGCCAGGACGGTGGCTGCCGTCAGCCGCCGCGACAGCGCACTCCTGCCGCGGCTCAGAGGTCTCTTGGAGGGAACTGTCCAGGTGGATGGACTCGCGGTGGACGCGGAGCTGCGCTGGAACATCTGGCGTGCCCTGGCTGCCCACGGACAGGCGACTGTCGAGGAGCTGGACGCCGAGCTGGCGCGGGACTCCACAGCTTCAGGCCGTGCAGGCCGCGCCACCGCACTCGCCGCCCGGCCGGCCGCCGACGTCAAGGCGGCCGCCTGGCAAGACGCCGTCCACGGGACGGCGCTGTCCAACCAACTCCTCAGCGCCACCATCACCGGCTTCACCACTGCGCCCGCAGCACTGCTGGAACCTTATGTGGAGCCGTATTTCGATTGCCTCCTCGAGGTCTGGGAAAACCGGAGCATAGAGATCGCCAGCCGCATTGTGCGGAACCTGTATCCGTCGGCGCAGGACCTTCCGGCCGGCACCCGGCCGGAGCAGCACCAGTTGGTGCAGCGCACTGACACCTGGCTGGCGGCCAACGCCGATGCACCCCGCGCCCTGCGCCGGATCATCGTGGAACAGCGAAGCCATCTGCTGCGCGCCCTCACCGCCCAAGCTACTCCATCGATTGCTCCGTAAACGCCGTTTTCCAGGCTCAAAAGGGCGGGTACGGAGCAACGGATGAGTGTCTAGGGGACGCGGTGCAGCCACTCCTCGGTGCCGAACTTGGTGGCCACCCGTTCGCGGGCGGCAGCCAGTTCGGCGCTGGTCAGTTCCGACGGAGTGCCTGAGTACCGCTCGGTAAAGACTTCCATCATGGCTGCGATGATCTCGGTGCGTGCCAGCCCGGTCTGCCGCCGGAGCGGGTCCACGCGTTTTTTGGCGCTGCGGGTGCCCTTGTCCGAGAGCTTTTCCTTGCCGATGCGCAGGACCTCAACCATTTTGTCGGCGTCGATGTCGTAGCTCATGGTGACGTGATGCAGCATGCCTCCGTTGGCCAGACGTTTCTGGGCGGCGCCGCCGATCTTACCCTGGTGGGTGGCGATGTCGTTCAGGGGGACATAAAAGGCGTTGATGCCGAGCTTCTCCAGGGCGGCCATCACCCAGGCGTCCAGGAACGCGTAGGAGTCGGCGAAGCTGATCCCGTCCACGAGCGTCTGGGGCACGTAGAGGGAGTAGGTGATGCAGTTGCCGGCCTCCATAAACATCGCTCCCCCGCCGCTGATCCGGCGCACCACGCTGATGCCATGCCGGGCGACGCCGTCGGGGTGCAGTTCATTCCGCACCGACTGGAAACTGCCGATTACCACGGACGGTTCCTCCCAGTCCCAGAACCGGAGGGTGGGGTTGCGGCGGCCGGAGCCCACTTCTTCGGTCAGGACCTCGTCCAGGGCAACGTTGACGTGGGTGGGCAGCACAGTGGGCGCGATGACGTCCCAGTGGTGGTCGGACCAGGAGGTTGCGCGTGCGAGGGCCCGGCGGACAGTGATGGCCACGGCGTTGGCCGAGAAGCCGAACAGGACTGCGTCGGGCGGCAGCGAACCGGTGACGGCCGCGGACAGGTCTGCTGCCGTCGTGCTCTCCGGGAGGCCGCTGAGGGACCGGTTGATGGCCGGCAGGGCTTCATCCGGTTCCAGGAAGAAGTCGCCGCTGAGGGAGACGTCTGAGAGGGCCCCGTCCACTACGTCGAAGTCCACCACCACAAGTTTGCCGCCGGGGACTTTGTACTCGCCGTGGTGGCTGCGGGGACGGTCTTCGGGCGCAGATGGTGTGGCAGTCATGCCCTCCATCCTCCCCCACGCCCAAGGCTCCCGGAAACAACAAAGCCCGCACCGTTGCCGGTGCGGGCTTTGCCTGAAGAACTTTGGAGGAAGTGAACTACTTCTTGCCGCCGAAGCCCTTGAAGCGAGCGTTGAAGCGCTCGACGCGGCCGGCAGAGTCCATGATGCGCTGCTTGCCCGTGTAGAACGGGTGGGACTCGGAGGAGATTTCGACGTCGATGACCGGGTAGGTGTTTCCGTCTTCCCACTCGATGGTCTTCTTGGAAGACACGGTGGACTTGGTCAGGAACTTGACGCCGGAAGCCAGGTCGTTGAAAACAACAGCTTCGTACTTCGGGTGTGTATCAGACTTCATCATGGGGCCTTTGTTCGCACAACTGGATTTTGCCAGCCGCAGGTATGAATGGGATGGCTGGTGCCCGCATCATTGCCGCGAGACTGAAAGGCGCGAGGCAGAAAGAGCAGGACAGCCAGCTATTAACAATAGCGGATCAGCGCGGACCCTGCGAACTCCGCGGCCGGAGCTCCCAGAACGCCACGGCCGAGGCGGCTGCAACGTTCAGGGAGTCCACACCCGTGCGCATGGGGATCTTCACGGCGAGATCGACGGTGGCCAGTGTTTCTGCGCTCATCCCGGCACCCTCCGTGCCGAGCACCAGGGCAAGCCGGTCAGGGTTGCGGGCGGCGAGGTTGTCGACGTCCACGGCGTCCCCGGTCAGTTCCAAGGCGGCCACGGTGAAGCCATTCTGCTTCAGGACCGAGATGTCCTGCGGCCAGGACTCCAGCCGCGCCCACGGAACCTGGAAGACGGTGCCCATGCTGACCCGGACGCTGCGGCGGTAGAGCGGATCACCACAATGCGGCGAAATCAGGACGGCATCGACGTCCAGTGCGGCGGCGGAGCGGAAGATGGCACCGACGTTGGTGTGGTCCACGATGTCTTCCAGGACCGCCACCCGGCGCGCGTCCGCAAGCAGTTCGTGGAGCGGCACCGGTGCCGGCCGCTGCATCGCGGCCATGGCTCCGCGGTGCAGGTGGAATCCGGTGATCTCTTCGAGCAGGGCCGCGCTGCCGATGAAGGCCGGTACGTCGGGGTAGGCGCCCAGGACATCCTGCAGGTCTGCAAGCCATTTCTCGGCCAGGAAAAACGACCTCGGCCGGTGGCCGGCAGCCAGCGCACGGCGCAGGACCCGTGACGATTCGGCGATGTACATGCCTTCGGCCGGCTCACGCAGTTTGCGCAGGTGGACGTCCGTCAACTGGGTGTAGTCGGACACACGGGGATCCGCGGCGGATTCAAGATAGTGGATTGTCACCGGCTGATTATTTCAGCAGATTGGCGATCATAAATCCCAGTGCCACCAGGCCGAGCGCGAAGATCACGCCGCGCAGGACTGGAGGGGACAGCCGGCGGCCCACCTTGGAACCGATGAGGCCGCCGATCAGCGAGCTGACGGCGATGATGGCCACCACCGTCCAGTTGATGCGCCCGAACGCGAACAGCAGGTAGGAGGCCGCGGCCACAATGTTGACGCCAAGGACCAGGATGTTCTTCATGGCGTTGGCGTTCTGGATGGTTCCCGTCATGAAGACGCCCAGGATGCCCACCAGCAGGATGCCCTGCGCGGCTACGAAGTAGCCGCCGTAGACGCCGGCGAGGTACACGAGCACGATCAACAGCACGCCGTGGTTCTTGTCCCTGAGGGCATGCTCGGGGTTTTCCTCCCGGGCCCGTACCCACTGCTGGAGCCGGGGCTGGAAGACCACCATCAGCAGGGCCAGCACAATCAGAACCGGAGCGGCAATAAAGAACACCGTTTCCGGGAGGTGCAGCAGCAGCCAGGCGCCGCTGATACCGCCGAGCAGCGAGGCCGGCAGAAGCCGGAGTAGCTGCTGGCCCCGGCCCTTGAGTTCCTTCCGGTATCCCCACGCACCGGCCGCGTTGCCAGCCACCAGCCCCATGGCGTTACTGATGGAGGCCGTCACCGGCGTTATGCCCAGGGCGATGAGGACAGGAAAGGTGACCAGGGTCCCGGAACCGACAACGGCGTTGATGGTGCCGGCCCACAGGCCGGCAAAAAACACAAGGATGCTGCTGAGAAGCTCCACCTGAACGGGACCGCGCTAGCGGCGGGCAGTGGCCGTGTACCGGCCGGCGTTTTCAGTGACGTCCAGGGACAGCCCGAACGTGTTGCTGAGGTGCTCGTCAGTGAGTACCTCCTTGATGGGGCCGGCGGCGACAACGCCGCCGTCGCGCAGCAGCATGGCGTGCGTGAACCCTGGCGGAACCTCCTCCAGGTGGTGCGTCACCAGGACCATGGCCGGGGACCCCTCATCGCTGGCGAGCTCGCCAAGCTTGTGAACGAGTTCCTCGCGGCCGCCAAGATCAAGTCCGGCGGCGGGCTCATCAAGAAGGAGCAGTTCAGGGTCCGTCATAAGGGCACGGGCAATCTGGACCCGCTTGCGCTCGCCTTCGGACAGTGTGGCAAAGGTCCGGTTCAGCAGCGGGCCCATGCCCCAGTCATTCAGCAGACGAAAGGCGCGACGCTCGTCCGGCCGTTCGTACCCCTCACGCCAGCGGCCGGTCACGCCGTAGGCTGCGGTGACAACAACGTTCAGGACGTTCTCAGACTCCGGAATCTGGCTGGCCAGTGCCGCTGATGAGAGGCCAATCCGGGGACGGAGTTCGAAAACATCCACACGACCCATGGTTTCGTCCAGAATCCCTGCCGTTCCGCTGCTGGGGTGAAGCCGTGCAGCCGCGACCTGCAGGAGAGTGGTCTTGCCGGCGCCATTGGGTCCCAGGATGACCCAGCGTTCCCCCTCATTGACCTGCCAGTCCACCTTGTCCAATAGGGTCTTTTTGCCTCGGACAACGCTGACGGAAGCCATTTCAAGAACATCACTCATAGGAGTAGACACTAGGACAAAACGGGGGCGGACTGATAACTGATACTCCGCCGGCGGCGTGCGGTTGGACCTGCCATGACGCCCCGCGTACGTCATATGTGTGGGTCACGCCACGAATTCGGGCCCCTGTGCCGCGCTGGCTAAGATTGACGCCATGACTCCGAACGTGACTGCGGTCAGCTATGGCCCCAAACTAACTGACGCCGAGCTCGAGCGGCTGCGCTCCCTGTGGGCCGGAAACGGTGCCACGATCGAGTCAGAATCGCGGAGCGGGGACCACAGGTTCGAGGTCCTCACAGCCGGGCTCGCCGTTGCCAACGGAACAGCAGCCGGTATCGCCGCCTTCCGCCGGGCCGTAGCAGCTGCCGCCCAGGCCGGGTTGGACACGGCCATCGTTCCCACCGGCCTCCGCGACGCTCCACGGAAGTTCCTGATCATGGACGTGGATTCAACTCTGATCCAGCAGGAAGTCATTGAACTCCTGGCCGCCTACGCCGGCAAGCGCGAGGAAGTGGCCGCCGTCACCGAAGCCGCCATGCGCGGGGAACTGGACTTCGCGCAAAGCCTCCACGCGCGGGTGGCAGTGCTTGCGGGGTTGCCTGCCGCCGTCGTCGAGTCTGTCCGGGCCGAAGTGAAGCTGAGTGAAGGCGCCGCCGAACTCGTGGCCGCGTTCAAGGCCGCAGGCCACGTGGTGGCCGTGGTTTCCGGCGGTTTCAACCAGATCCTGCGTCCCATCGCCGAGGAACTCGGCCTGGACTACTGGATCGCCAACGAGTTGGAGATTGTGGACGGCGCCCTGACCGGCAAGGTGCTCGGGGCCGTGATCGACAGGGCCGCAAAAGAGAAGTACCTGCGCGAATGGGCCGCGGCCGAAGGAATAGCCATGGAGCACACCATTGCAGTGGGCGACGGCGCCAATGACCTCGACATGCTCGGGGCCGCCGGGATCGGGGTAGCGTTCAACGCCAAACCGGCAGTCAGGGCCGTGGCGGACTCCGCCATCAACATGCCGTACCTGGACGCSGTCCGGCACATCGCCGGCGTCTGATAGGAGACGCGTAAACGACGAAACAGCAGTTCGCGGCAGTGTTTTCGAAAGGCACTGCCGCTAACTGCTGTTTCGCTTGGACGTTAGTTGGCGCTCTTGCCGAAGTAGTCTGCGCCGCCGGCGTACTCCGTGTGGCCGGACTCGACGTCGGCGGTGGCCATGCCGGCCACTACCTCAGCGAACTCCTCCACCGAGTAGAGCTTGCCGGCCTCGGCGCGGCGGGCTTCGATGGCGCCTGGCGTGGCGCGGTCCAGCAGGGTGGCCGTGACGGTGCCTTCGATCATGTCGCCCGAGACAACCACCAGGGAGATGCCCTTTTCGGACAGGTTCGGCACGAGTTCACGCAATGCGTCCTCGCCGGCGCGCTTGCTGCGGGCTACGGGCTCGTACGACGGCATGGTGGGCACAGTGTTGATGAAGTGCGCCTGGTGGCTGGTCACAAAGACCACCCGGGCCCCTTCCTTCATCAGCGGCACGGCAGCGTTGAGCATGTTGACCTGCGCGTCCCGGTTGAGCTTGAGCGCGTAGTCCTCCTCCATGCCGGACTCCATGCCGCCGGAGGCGTTCAGTACCAGCACGTCCAGCGAGCCGAAGTTCTCCATGGCTGCGCTGGCCAGGGCCTGGACGCCTTCCAAGGTGGTCAGGTCCGCCCCCACCGCGACGGCACGGCCGCCGGCAGCTTCAATACCCGCTACGACTTTGTTGGCGCGCGGCGCCTTCTGGCGGTAATTAACGACGACGGCGGCGCCCTCGCCGGCCAGGATCTTCGCCACTTCGGCGCCGATCCCGCGGGAGGATCCGGTCACGATGGCTGTCTTGTTGTCCAGCAGTCCCACAAGGGCTCCTTTTGTTTGATACGTCTAAATCGCTTGGGGTCTGCAGTCCATCATGCCAGCGCCGGTCCCGTGTTCGCTTGTGCGACCTCCACAAAGATGCAGGGTCCGGCTAGTTTGGCACGTGCCTTCTGTTGGCCTGGGCTAGTGGCCCATTCCGAGGCCGCCGTCGACCGGAATGACGGCACCGGAGATGTAGGCTGCTTCGTCGCTGGCGACCCAGCGGACCACGTTGGCTACCTCGGAGGCTTCGGCGAAACGCCCGGCCGGGATGCTGGAAAGGTAGTCCTTTTGGGTGGCTTCCGGAAGCTCTGCCGTCATGTCCGTGTTGATGAAGCCGGGCGCGACGACGTTGGCCGTGATGCCGCGGGAGCCAAGTTCCCGGGTCAGGGAGCGGGCTACGCCCACGAGCCCGGCCTTTGAGGCGGAGTAGTTGATCTGGCCGGGGGCACCATACAGACCGGAAACGGAGGAAATCAGGACCACGCGTCCCTTCCGCATCCGGATCATGCCCTTGGACGCCCGCTTGATGACGCGGAATGCGCCCGTGAGGTTGGTGTCAATCACGGAGGTGAAGTCGTTCTCGCTCATCCGCAGCAGAAGAGTGTCCTTGGTRATCCCGGCGTTCGCCACCAGGACCTCCACCGGACCGTGGGCCGCCTCCACCTCTGTGAAGGCCGCGTCCACGGATGCTTCATCGGTGACATCGGCCTTTACGCCCAGGATTCCTGCCGGCAGCTGGGATTCGCTCCGGTAGGTCACCGCCACCTTGTCGCCGTTGGCCAGGAAGGCTTCAGCGATGGCCAGCCCGATGCCGCGGTTGCCTCCGGTGATCAGGACGCTGCGGGCGGTGGTGGCTTCAGACATGGGACGCTCCGGGATTCTGCGGCAGGAAGCACCGCTGTAGAAACGGGTGGGATTTTTACTGCCTCCGATCTTAGCCTCCGTTTGGGTGCTTCTGCCGATAGTGGGAGAATGGAGGCAAGCCTTTGGAGCGTGATTAAACAGCCGTGACCCCTGAAAACAATGCTGGACAGTTCGTGCCCGGAAACCCGCCGCGGTTCTCCGGCGATACTGCAGTCCACAGCATTACGGACGCCGCCACAGCGCACTCCGAGGACATGCACCGGCGCATGATGAAGTACGCGCTGGCCATGGGTGTCCGTATGGTTTGCCTCATCCTCATTTTTGTGGTGGACGGCTGGTTCAAGCTCGTGATGGTGGCCGGCGCGGTATTCCTCCCTTGGATTGCGGTGGTCATTGCCAACGGCAGCGACAAAGCAGAAGTCCACAGCGACTCGCTTCTCGACTACGCTCCTCTTGCGGAGCTGGAAAGCCCTGTTTGGCAGCCGGAGCGGGAAGAAAATCCGTCGGCTGTGCTCAAGGGCGAAGTTATTGATGATGACGACGACGAACCAACGCATGGACAGGAACGGCGCGCTTCATGAACATTTTCGACCTGGCCGCAGGGACCGCCGGTCCCCCGCCGGCCATAGCTGCCATGTGTTCCCGGAAGGCATGCCGCTCGGAAGCCTCGTGGCAGCTGCTGTGGAACAATCCCAAGATCCATACGCMGGAGCGCCGGAAGATTTGGTTGGCCTGCTCGGAGCACCGCGACTGGCTGGAGGACTACCTGCAGGCCCGTGGGCTGTGGAAGCAGACCGTTGTGCTGGCTTCGGGGCAAGAATCCGGCCAGTCGCCAGTGGGGCAGGACGGCTGAATGTACCGCTTTCTCTTTTCCAGCAAGTGGATGGGTTACCTCCTGCTGGCCGCCATCTTTGCCACCGCCTGTGTGTTCCTGGGCCGGTGGCAGATGGACCGCCGCGCCGAGACCCTTGCCGAGATCAACCGGGTCCTCACCAATTATTCGGCCACGCCCATCTCCTTCGACCAGGCCAGGAAGGAATTTTCCGAACTGGACCCCGCCAAGGAATGGACGCAGGTGGAGCTCAAGGGCACCTACGACGTCAATGGAGAGCGGGTGGTCCGCAACCGTCCGTTGAACGGGCAGCCCGGGTACGAGGTTGTTGTCCCGTTCAAGCTCGAGTCCGGCCAGACCGTGGTGATTGACCGCGGCTGGCTGCCCATCGGCAACAAGAACCCGGGCAGCCCGGATTCCATCCCGGCACCCCCGTCCGGACCCGTGACAGCGGTTGTCCGGCTCAAGCATGGCGAGCCCCAACTGGACCGCGGCGCGCCTGAGGGCCAACTCGCCTCCATCGACCTGCCCACCTACGCGGACCAGTTGCCGTACCCCATACTCACCGGCGCTTACGGCCAGCTGGCGTCTGAATCGCCCGCTCCGGCGGACATGCCGTACCCGTTCCCGAAGCCGGCCACGGAAGAGGGTACGCACCTGTCCTATTCGCTGCAATGGTTCGCGTTCGGGGTGCTGATGTTCGTTGGTTTCGGCTACGCCGCCCGGCAGCAGGCGCGGAACGCAGCAATCGACGCCGAGGACGAGGAAGACGAGGACCTGCGCAATTCCGGCAGCCCGGTCCACTCCGCTGCCGCGGCAGCCCGGCGTCGTGCGCCGGTGGCCCGCAAACGCAAGCACGCCACGTCTGAAGAAGAGGAAGACGCCCTTCTGGACGCGCAGGGGTACTGAAACGTGGAGCCCCGGACAGCGCCCACGCCCGTGGCCAACGTCAAGCAGGCCCTGATCGCATCCGGCCTCCAGGACACCGTACGGGTCTTCGACACGAAGGTGCCAACCGCGGCTGCCGCGGCCACCGTCTTGGGCTGCGACGTTGCGGCGATCACCAACAGCCTGGTGTTCACGCTCGACGGCGCCCCGCTCCTGATTCTCGCCAGCGGCGCTGCCAGGGTGGACACCGCCCTGGTAGGCAGCCATCTGGGAAAGGGCCGAATTTGCCGCGCCACCCCTGAATTCGTCCTGGAACACACCGGGCAGGAAGTAGGCGGAGTGGCGCCAATCGGCCACCCGGCCAAGATCAAAACCCTCCTGGATGAGTCCCTGGCCGCCTATCCCGTCCTCTGGGCCGGAGCGGGAGACCACCATTCGATGTTCAGCATCACCTACAACGAGCTAAAACTCATCACTGCGGCCCAGGAACTGAGGGTGCGCTAGGTATATTGCAAGTCAGCTGCCGTTATTGGAAGCGGAGCTGCCGTTATTGGATACAGAAAGGTGCCGCATGATCGAGATCCTGAACCCCACCGAGGTTAGCCGGGCAAAGGAGACCGGGACCTTGGTTGCTGACATCCTGCAGACGTTGAAGGGGCGTGCCACGGTGGGCACCAACCTCCTGGACATCGACCGCTGGGCCAAGGACATCATCCTTGAGGCCGGCGCTGTCTCGTGTTACGTCGATTACGCGCCGTCCTTCGGACGCGGACCGTTCGGACACTACATCTGCACGGGCGTGAACGACGCCGTGCTCCATGGACTCCCCCACGACTACGCGCTTGCCGACGGCGACCTGCTGACACTTGACCTGGCCGTCTCCAAGGCGGGTGTTGCGGCAGATGCTGCCATCAGTTTCATCGTGGGCGATTCGATGCCTGCGGAGAGTGTGGCAATGATCAATGCGACCCAGCGCGCCTTGAGTGCCGGCATAGCGGCGGCCCGGCCGGGGGCCAGGATCGGCGACATCTCCTATGCCATCGGCTCCGTCCTCAGCGAGGCGGGGTACCCCGTCAACACCCAGTTCGGGGGTCACGGCATTGGATCAACCATGCACCAGGACCCGCACGTGCCCAACAGCGGACGTCCGGGCCGTGGGTATACGCTGCGCCCCGGGCTGCTGCTCGCACTGGAACCATGGGTCATGGCTGACACCGCTGAACTCGTCACCGACGCCGACGGGTGGACGCTCCGAAGCGCCACGGGCTGCCGGACAGCACACACTGAGCACACCATTGCCATCACCAACGACGGCGCAGAAATTCTTACGCTGCCCAGCGCCTAGGCCAGCGTGATCAGGTCCAGGTAGTCTTCGTTCCAGTGGTCTTCGACGCCGTCAGGCAACAGGACAACCCGCTCGGGGTTGAGGGCTTCCACTGCGCCTTCATCGTGGCTGACCAGGACGACGGCGCCGGAGTAGTTCCGCAACGCGCCGAGGATTTCGGCGCGGCTGGCCGGGTCCAGGTTGTTGGTGGGCTCATCGAGGAGGAGCACGTTGGCGCTCGATGCCACGATCGTGGCGAGGGCCAGGCGGGTCTTCTCACCACCGGAGAGCACACCGGCGGGCTTGTCCACGTCGTCGCCGGAGAACAGGAATGAGCCGAGGATTCCGCGGACCTCAGCGTCCTTCATGTCCGGGGCGGAGGAGCGCATGTTCTCCAGCACGGTCCGGTTCACGTCCAGGGTGTCGTGTTCCTGGGCGTAGTAGCCAACCTTCAGGCCGTGTCCGGCCACAACTTCACCGGTGTCGGGCTTGTCAACGCCGGCCAGCATCCGCAGAAGGGTCGTTTTGCCGGCGCCGTTGAGGCCCAGGATGACAACCTTGGAGCCGCGGTCAATCGCGAGGTCCACGTCCGTGAAGATCTCCAGCGAACCATACGACTTGCTGAGGCCTTCCGCAGTAAGGGGGGTCTTGCCGCAGGGCGATGGGTCGGGGAACCGCAGCGCGGCCACGCGGTCGTTCTCGCGGACCGCTTCGAGGCCGCTGAGCAGGCGCTCGGCACGCTTGGCCATGTTCTGCGCCGCGACAGCCTTGGTCGCCTTCGCGCGCATCTTGTTGGCCTGGTCGAACAGGACCTGCGCCTTCTTCTCCGCGTTGGCGCGTTCGCGCTTGCGGGCACGCTCGTCCGTTTCGCGCTGGGTGAGGTAGCGCTTCCAGTCCATGTTGTAGAAGTCGATCTGTGCGCGGTTGGCGTCGAGCAGGAAGACTTTATTGACGGTTGCTTCAAGGAGTTCGGTGTCGTGGCTGATCACGATCAGGCCGCCCTGATGGTTCTTAAGGAATTCACGCAGCCACGCGATGGAGTCCGCATCAAGGTGGTTGGTGGGCTCATCGAGGAGCATGGTCTCCGCGTCCGAGTAGAGGATACGGGCCAGTTCAACACGGCGGCGCTGGCCACCGGAGAGGGTCTTCAGCGGCTGGTTCAGGATACGGTCCGGCAGGGCCAGGTTGGAGCAGATCGCGGCAGCTTCAGCCTCGGCCGCGTAGCCGCCGGCCGCCAGGAATTCGGATTCCAGCCGGTCGTAGCGGTTCATGGCCTTKCGCTGGACGTCGGCATCTTCGCTGGCCATTTCGTCGTGCGCCTTGCGGAGCTTGCCGACGGCGACGTCCAGTCCCCTGGCCGCGAGGATGCGGTCGCGGGCGAGCTGCTCCATGTCCGGGGTGCGCGGGTCCTGCGGAAGGTAGCCGATCTCGCCCGTCCGAGTGACTTTGCCGGCCGCCGGCAGGCCTTCGCCGGCCAAGACCCGCGTGAGGGTGGTCTTGCCTGCTCCGTTACGGCCCACGAGGCCGATCTTGTCGCCCTTGTCGATGCGGAAGCTCACCTGGTCCATGAGGAGCCGGGCGCCGGCGCGCAGTTCAAGATCCTGGACAGTAATCACAGCAGGTAAGGCCTTTCACAACAGGGAAACGCCGCAGCTCTACGGATGGTGTCTGGAGCAGCCGGGCAGAATGGCCGGACAGAACGGCCTGTCCAAGTCTACCGGCCTCAGCTTCTCCCCATAACCGC
Source organism: Pseudarthrobacter sp. 01T43 (assembly GCF_056398665.1). NCBI lineage: Bacteria > Bacillati > Actinomycetota > Actinomycetes > Micrococcales > Micrococcaceae > Pseudarthrobacter > Pseudarthrobacter sp. 01T43. The sequence goes on from NZ_JBFTPV010000002.1 coordinate 394,499, forward strand.
CGGCGATCCCGGCCGACCTTTGTGCCCAGCCTTCAGACTGCCGGCGCCTCCTTAGTAGGTCCCCTACAAAATGGGGCCCGACGGCGGCCGGTAACGTCAGGATCATCCCCATGCTTCGCTTGTACAACCACGATAGGACTACCCATGAGCCAGACTGACACCGCCGTCACCGGCGCCGCCTCCCCCGCACGCAGCCGGTGGAACGCCACCGACCTCGGCCTGATCGCCGTGTTTGCTGCCCTCGTTGCCGGCGCCGCGCTGGTCCCGGGCATTTCGGCCAACGTCTTCGGCGTCCCCATCACTTTTCAGACCCTCGCGGTGATGCTCACCGGACTAATGCTTGGCCCCGCGCGTGGCTTCGCCGCCGTCGGCCTGTACACGCTGCTGGGGCTGGCAGGTCTGCCGATCTTTAGCCAGGGCCGCAGCGGTCTCGGCATCCTGGCCGGCCCGTCGGCGGGCTACATCATCGCATTCCCACTGGCCGCGGCGCTGGTGGGCTGGCTGGCTACCATCGTCATCCGCCGCACGTCACGGGCCCGCGCGCTGTGGTTTTTCCTCGCGGCAACGGTGACAAGCATCACCCTGGTGCATACCCTCGGCGTTTTGGGCATGGCAGTGAACTCGAAGGCGAGCATCGGCGACGCTTTCCTGGCCGACCTGGTCTTTTACCCCGGCGATATCATCAAGAACACCGTCGCCGCGGTCATAGCCGTTGCCCTGCACCGTGCATTCCCCGACCTGCTGATCCGCCGGGTCAAGCGGATCAGCGCCTAAGAAGCCATGGCATCCATCTCTTTCCAGCAGGCGTCGGTGGCCGTTGCCGTCGAGAGCAGCCCGGAGCCCAAGACGCTGCTGGCCGACGTCACGCTGGAGCTGACCGAACAGCGCATCGGCGTGATCGGAGCAAACGGGTCCGGGAAGTCCACCCTGCTCCGGCTGCTCAACGGCCTGGTCCAGCCCACGTCCGGAACAGTGACGGTGGACGGCGCCGATACCGTCCGGGCGGTGCGGGCCGTCCGCCGGCAGGTGGGGTTCGTCTTTACCGATCCGCTCTCGCAACTGGTGATGCCGACCGGCCGCGAGGATGTTGAACTGTCGCTGCGGCGGTCTGTCCGGAACGGTACTGAACGGCGGCGTCTCGCCGAGTCAGCCCTGGATCGGTTCGGGCTGCTGGGCCTCGCAGACCAGAGCATCTACGAGCTCTCCGGCGGCGAACGGCAGCTGACGGCACTGGCGGCCGTGCTGGCCGTGGACCCGTCGGTGCTGGTTCTCGATGAGCCGTCCACCCTGCTGGACCTGAGGAACCGCGAACTGCTCCGGCGCACCTTGTCCGGTCTCGGGCAGCAAGTCATCATGTCCACGCACGACCTTGACCTGGCCCTGGAAATGGACCGTGTGCTGGTGGTTGAGGCAGGGCGGGTCGTGTTCGACGGCGGCCCGGCGGCTGCCGTGGAAACGTACCGGGCGCTGTGCGCCACCGGGCTGGACGCTCTGTGAGAGGTCACGGTTTCCTGCTGGCCAACTACGTCCCCGGCACTTCGGTCATCCACCGGGCTCCGCTGGCACTGAAGTTCCTGCTGGTGGTGGGCTGCGGCCTGGCGTCGTTCCTGGTGGTGGACTGGCTGGTGTCCGCCGCGGTCCTCGCCGTGATGTGTGGGCTCTTCCTGCTGACGGGGGCAGGTCCGCGCCGGCTCCTCAGTGCCGTCCGGCCCCTGCTGGTGGTCCTCCTGGTCATCGGCCTGTTCCAGTGGTGGCAGCTCGGCGGACCCACAGCGGCCCGCATTGTCCTGAACATCCTGGTGTGCGTGGTGGCGGCGTCCTTGTTGACGGCCACCACCCCCATGCAGCGGCTCTTGGACGGAGTGGTGTCACTGGCTATGCCGTTCCGCCGCTTCGGTGCGGACCCTGAGCGCTTCGCCCTGACCATTGGCGTGATGCTGCGGAGCATCCCCTACATTGCCGGCGCGTTTGCGGACGTCCGGGATTCTGCCCGGGCCCGCGGGCTGGAACGAAATCCGCGGGCGCTCGTGCTGCCTGTTTTCATCACCACGGTGGCATACGCACGCCAGACCGGCGAGGCATTGGCGGCCCGGGGACTCGGCGAGGCGGAGGACTGACCGTCCCCCGCCGTCGAACGGTGACGTCTCGGCGCTCAGGCGGCTCCTTAGCGCTGGTACGTCACCCTTCGATCCGCCATTTGTATGCGGTTGCCGGCGCGCTCAGCTGGTGATGGCCTCATAGCGCAACAGCGCCGCGGTCCCCATGCCGCCCGCGATGCTGATGAGGGCCAGCGCCAGGGAGCCATCTTTTCCGGCGCGCCGTGACTGTGCAAGCAGCCGGGTCACCAGCACCGCACCCGATGCTCCGTAGGCATGGCCCAGCGCCAGCGCACCGCCGTCGAGGTTTACCCGTTCCGGATTGATGCCGAGCCGGTCCAGGCAAGCCAGTGTCTGCGAAGCGAAAGCTTCATTGAACTCCACCAGGTCCACTCCGGCCGCAGAAATCCCCCGGGCCGCCAGCATCCGCTCCGCAGCATCCGCCGCGCCGATGCCCAGGAGCTCCGGGTCAACGCCTGCTGTGTCGGTAGCCAGCACCAACAGTCCATCAGCCACGCCGAGTTCCCGGGCCCGCTGCAGCGAGGTGATAACGACGGCGGAGGCGGCGTCCGCATCGAAGCATGAGTTCCCGGCGGTGACAGTCCCGCCATCCACGAAGGCAGCGGGGAACCGTGCAAGGACCGCCGAATTGAGTCCCCGCCGCGGTCCGTCATCGGTGCCGACGGTTCCCTGCGGTGTCTCAAGCCCGGTGATCTCGCCGCTGAAACGACCTGCCGCCGCCGCAGCCAAGGCACGCTGGTGGCTGCGCAACGCGAGCTCATCCTGCCGCTGCCGGCTGATGCCAAAGCGGGTGGCCACGTTCTCCGCAGCCACTCCCATGTCCGGATCGCCGAAGCTGTGCGGCACAAATTGAGCCCGGGCGAAGAACTCAGGTTCGCCGTCGTCGTCCCGGTACGCCCGCAGGGGAGCGGTGCTGATGCTTTCCACTCCCCCGGCGAGGTACACCGGGTTCCCGCCCGCGGCCACCAGCCTGGCGGCGAGGACAATCGCGTCCAGGCCCGAGCCGCACTGCCGGTCCACAGTCAGCCCGGGCACGCTGACGGGAAGTCCGGCTTCCAGCAGGGCCAGCCTGGCCACGTTGCCGCCGCCGCCGACGGCATTGCCGATCACCACATCGGACACTGCGTCCAGGGACAGCCGGCTCTCGGTGAGGAGCTGCCTCAGGACCGGGGCCAGCAGTTGGTGCGTTCGAAGGTTCTTGAGTGCCCCGCTGGCCCGGCAGACCGGTGTGCGCCGGGCGGCGATGATCACCGGTTGCCGGTCTGCCGGCAGCAAGTCAGCGGTCAAGGTGACGCACCCTCGTGTCGCGGGATCCGATCCATTCCAGCAGGATGTTTCGGCTGATTTTGCCGCGGTCGGTGGTGGGCAGCTCAGTCAGGGAGAAATACTGCACCGGGCGTTTGTCGCGCGACAGGATGTTTTCGACGCCGGACCTTAGCTGCGTTGCGCTAATTCCGCCGTGCGCCGGAACCACGCCCGCCACCACCCGCTGGCCCCGGATGTCGTCAGGCATCCCCGCGGCGATGGCCGCGGCCACCCCGGGGACGGATGCCAGCGCGAGCTCCACCTCGTGCGGGTAAACATTCTTCCCCGAAGTAAGGATCATGTCCGCGCGCCGGCCAAGGATATGTAGCTCACCGTCGGCAAGGTACCCCTGGTCCCCCACGGTGAGCCACTCGCCGAAGGAACGGAGGGCCTGGCCGTCGTCACCCCACAAGTAGCCATTGCTCACCATGCCGCTGCGCACACAGATATTGCCGATCCCGCCGTCCGGCAGGTTGGTGCCGTGGTCGTCGAGGACACTGACCTCCACCCCGGGAAAGGCCCGGCCGATTCCGGTGCCGCCGGCATCGAGCTCCCCGGCGGGCAGCCCCAGGCCGGACACAAAGCTTAATTCCGATGCTCCGTAATACTCATAGATGGTGGCGTTGGGCGCCCAACGCCGTGCGGCTTCGAGCGTGCGGGCGTCAAGCTTTGAACCGGCGCAGATGATCGTCCGCACTCCGGCGGCGTCCACACCGCCGGCGAGGCCGCGCTCACTGAGCAGCCGCAACATGGTGGGCACGAGCACCAGGCGGGTGACGCCGTCGTACGTGATGGCGGCGTGGACGTCGCCGACGTCGAATCCCGCCAGCGTCTGGAACTCCGAGCCCGCATACAAGCACTCGGCCAGGGCGTAAAGGTTCAGGCTCGCCGCGAGGGGACCGGGGGCCAGCGTCACGTCGTCCTGACGCAGGCCAAAGAACTCGATGGACGCGTCGAAGGACTCGCGCCAGGACCGCCGCGACCGGGTGAACGCCTTGGGCACGGACGTGGTGCCGGAGGTGAGGCCGATGAGGAAGGTCGATTCCGGCAGTCCGTCAGCCAGCGCATCCGCCGGGGAGATCCCGCCCGGCTGCACGGTTGCATCGAGCCGTTCCCTAATCTCCTGGCGGAGCTCCTCCGGCCAGGACGGGTCCAGGACGGCGCACTGACGTTCCCCGGCCAGCGCCGCGGCGAACCGGACAGCAAAGCCCACCGAGTTGGCTTCAGCCAGGACGGTGACCGCTCCTGCATCAGGAACGGCGGCTGTGGCGGCGTCGCGAAGCTCAGCCCAGCGCAGCCGGCGGCCGGCAACCATGACTGCGGTGTCATGGGGGCGCTCTTCGGCCCAGCGCTGGATCTTGTCGAGAAATGGCATCTCCCAACTTTACCGGCCGGACATCGGTTCCGCAGTCTCGGCAAGGACTATTGTGACTTCATGAGCTTCAATGACAACGTCCAACTGGACCCCTCCCAGGTGCAGGATCGTCGCGGCATGGGCCGCGGCGCCAAAGTCGGCGGCGGCATCGGAGGCGGCCTCATCCTGCTCATCGCGGCACTGCTCGGCGTGAACCCCCAGCTTCTCGAAGGCCTTACCGGTGCCGGGCAGGAACCCCAGAGCCAGGGCACCGCGCCGGCCTGCGCTACCGGTGCCGACGCGGATGCCCGGCTGGACTGCAGGATTACCGGCACAGTCAACAGCCTCAACGCATTCTGGCCCGCCTACCTCAAGGACTACGGGGTGCAGTACCCCCAGCCAAAAGCTGTAATATTCAGCGGCGGGACCAACACAGGGTGCGGCGCGGCCACAACTGCGGTAGGTCCGTTCTACTGCCCCACCGACACCACCGCATACTTCGATCCCGGATTCTTCCAGGAACTGGTGGACCAGTTCGGCTCATCGGGCGGTCCGCTCGCGCAGGAGTACGTGGTGGCCCACGAATTCGGGCACCACGTCCAGAACCTCCTGGGCGACCTGGGCCGGGCGCAGCAGGATCCGCAGGGGCCCGAGTCCGGGTCTGTCCGTACAGAACTGCAGGCAGATTGCTACGCAGGGCTGTGGGCGAAGCACGCTTCCTCCACACCGGACCCGGCAACCGGGCAGCCGTACCTGGAACCGCTGACCCAGCAGGACATCAACGATGCCCTTTCCGCCGCCGCCTCCGTGGGTGACGACCGGATCCAGAAGGCGGCCACCGGCCGGGTCTCCCCCGAGGGTTGGACGCACGGTTCCAGCGAAGAGCGCCAGCGGTGGTTCGCACGGGGCTATCAGACCGGCGACATCACCCAGTGCGACACTTTCTCGGCGCCATCCCTCTGATCCGGGCCGGTGGGTGGGGAACGACGACGGCCGGTTACCTTGTTAGCGAAGGTAACCGGCCGTCGTCGTACTCCTGAAGGCGGTGGGGACGGATCAGATGTTGAAGCCCAGGGCCCGCATCTGGTCCTTGCCGTCGTCGGTGATCCGTTCCGGACCCCAAGGCGGCATCCACACCCAATTCAGGCGCCAGTCATCCACAACACCGTCCAGGGCCTTGCCCACCTGCTCCTCGATCACGTCGGTGAGCGGGCAGGCCGCAGTGGTAAGCGTCATGTCGATCAGCAGGGCGCCGTCATCGTCTGAGTACTTCAGGCCGTACAGCAGCCCGAGGTCAACGATGTTCACGCCGAGTTCGGGGTCGATGACGTCCTTCAGTGCCTCTTCGATATCCTCGAGGCCCGTTTGGGCCGCTTTGATTTCGGTCATGGCAAGTCCTAACTAGGCCTGTGCTGCAGCGATGGTGGCTGCGCCGGCGCCTGCAGCGTACCGGTCGTAGCCTTCTTCTTCAAGGCGGTCAGCGAGCTCCGGGCCGCCTTCTTCGACAACCTGGCCATCAACGAACACGTGGACGAACTCAGGCTTGATATAACGCAGGATGCGCGTGTAGTGAGTAATGAGCAGCGTGCCCATGTTGCCTTCGGCGTGGGCGCGGTTGACACCTTCGGAGACAACCTTCAGGGCGTCGACGTCCAGGCCGGAGTCGGTCTCGTCCAGGATGGCGAACTTCGGCTTGAAGAGCTCCAACTGGAGGATCTCCACCCGCTTCTTCTCGCCGCCGGAGAAGCCTTCGTTGACGTTGCGCTGGGCAAAATCAGCGTCGATGCGCAGCTTGCCCATGGCGTCCTTGACTTCCTTGGTCCAGGTGCGCAGCTTGGGTGCTTCGCCGTCAATGGCGGTCTTGGCAGTCCGGAGGAAGTTGGTCATGGAGACGCCCGGGACCTCCACGGGGTACTGCATGGCCAGGAAAACGCCGGCGCGGGCGCGCTGGTCAACACTCATCGCCAGGACGTCTTCGCCGTCGAGCGTGATGGTGCCGCTGGTGACGTTGTAGCGGGGGTGGCCGGCGATGGTGGAGGCCAGGGTGGACTTGCCGGAACCGTTGGGGCCCATGATGGCGTGGGTCTGGCCGGTCTTGATGGTCAGGCTGACGCCCTTCAGGATCTCCTTGGTGCCCTGCTCCGTGTCAATGCTGACGTGCAGGTCCTTGATCTCAAGAGTAGACATAGGTCTTGTTCTCCTCTGCACCGGGCTTTTTCGGCGGCGGTGCGGTCTGTATCTGGAAGTTTGGTTCTGTTGCTTGGTATTGCCGCTGGCGGCTGTTCGGTCCGGGTGATGCTGCTAGCTGAAGTTCGGGGCTTCCGCTCCGTTGAGGACGTTGGTGAAGTCCACGTAAACCTCGTCGCCGACAATTTCGACGGCGAACACCGGCACGGGATCGTAGGCGGGCAGCTGGAGCGGCTCGCCGCTCCGCAGGTCGAACTGGGAGCCGTGGCCCCAGCATTCGATCATGCACCCCTCCACTTCGCCCTCGGACAGGGAGATGTCCGCGTGCGAGCAGGTGTCCCCGATGGCGTGGATTTCTCCCATGGAATCCTTGACGATGGCTACCGGGTAGTCGTCGATCAGTATCCGCAACGCCTGCTTGAGCTGGATTTCATCCGTCTTGCAGACAAGTTCGCCCTTTGGCTGGTCGGTCATCTGTAGGTCCGCGCCCTCTAGTTGTTCGTTACGGCGAGTTCGCGCTCAACAGCCTCGGTCAGCCGTTCTTCGAGGGCCGGTACCTTGATCTGCTGGATGATCTCATGCAGGAAGCCACGGACCACCAGGCGGCGGGCAACATCCTCGGGAATGCCGCGGGCTTGCAGGTAGAACAGGTGCTCGTCGTCCAGGCGACCGGTGGCGCTGGCGTGGCCGGCTCCCTTGATCAGGCCGGTCTCGATTTCCAGGTTGGGAACCGAGTCGGCGCGGGCACCGTCCGTAAGCAGCAGGTTGCGGTTGGCCTCGTAGCTGTCGGTGCCTTCGGCTTCCTTGCGGATCAGGACGTCGCCCACCCACACTGCGTGGGCATTGCGGCCCTGCAGTGCGCCCTTGTACAGCACGTTCGAGGTGCAGTTGGCCACTGCGTGGTCAACGAAGAGGCGCTGCTCAAGGTGCTGGCCGGCATCGGCGAAGTACAGGCCGAACATTTCCGCTTCGCCGCCGGGAGCGGTGAAACGGGCTGACGGCGTGACGCGGACCAGGTCCCCGCCGAGGCTGACCACCACGTGCTTGAGCTTGGCGTCGCGGCCGATCTTGGCCTGCTGCGAGGAGGCGTGCACGGCGTCCCGGTTCCATTCCTGGAGCGAGACAACGGTGAGGTCCGCGCCGTCTTCAACCACGATTTCGATGTTCTCGGACACCACGGCCGAACCCTGGTGGTCCAGGACCACCACGGACTTGGAGAACTTCTCCGCCACGATCACCAGGTGCTGGGCCGCTGCGTCGGTTGAGGTGCCTTCGATCACAACGGTGACCTCGGTGTCGGCTTCAAACTCCGCCGGGATGGTCAGGACGGTGGCTTCGCTGAAGTTCTCCCAGGCATTGGCGGACACGCGGTCCTCCGGGATGCCGGCTGAACCGATGCGTTTGTCATCGCGGGACACGGTCTCCACCGTCACCCGGTCAGGACCGCTGACTGTGACGGTGGGGGCAGCACCCGCGAGGACGTCGCTGTGCAGGCCGCGCAGGCGCTTGAGCGGGGTGAACCGCCAGTCCTCTTCGAGCCCGGTCAACGGTTTGAAGTCCGCCAGCTTGTACGAGGTCAGCCGGCCGGCGCGTGAGCTGTCCGGAATGCCGACGCCGCCGCCGTGCGAGTGGCTCTTGACCGCTTCGCCGGCCAGCGGAGCCTTGGACGTGGCCGAATTGATCGGAGACAGGCTTTCGCCCTCTTCCGTGAAACCGTTAATAAACGGCTGGGCCGAGGGCGCGCCGATGCGCGCCTTTTCAGTAGTGATTTCAGTCATCGTTATCCGACGGACCCTTCCATCTGCAGTTCAATCAGGCGGTTCAGCTCAAGTGCGTACTCCATCGGGAGTTCGCGGGCGATGGGCTCGATGAAGCCACGGACGATCATCGCCATGGCCTCGTCTTCGCGCATGCCGCGGGACATCAGGTAGAAGAGCTGCTCTTCGCTGACCCGGGAAACAGTTGCTTCATGGCCCATCACCACGTCATCCTCACGGATGTCGATGTACGGGTAGGTGTCAGAACGGCTGATGGTGTCTACCAGCAGCGCATCGCACCGGACGGTGTTGGCAGAGTGCTTGGCGCCTTCACGGACCTGGACCAGGCCGCGGTAGGCAGCACGGCCGCCGCCACGGGCTACCGACTTGGAGATGATGGAGCTCTTCGTGTTCGGTGCGATGTGCACCATCTTCGAGCCCGTGTCCTGGTGCTGGCCGGCACCGGCGAAAGCGATGGACAGGGTCTCGCCCTTGGCGTGCTCGCCCACCAGGTAGACGGCAGGGTACTTCATGGTGACCTTGGAACCGATGTTTCCATCGACCCACTCCATCGTGGCGCCCTCTTCGCAGATGGCACGCTTGGTCACCAGGTTGTACACGTTGGTGGACCAGTTCTGGATGGTGGTGTAGCGGACGCGGGCGCCCTTCTTCACGATGATTTCCACCACGGCGGAGTGCAGCGAGTCCGAGGTGTAGATCGGGGCGGTGCAGCCTTCGATGTAGTGGACGTAGGAGYCCTCGTCGGCGATGATCAGGGTCCGCTCGAACTGGCCCATGTTTTCCGTGTTGATGCGGAAGTATGCCTGCAGCGGGATGTCCACGTGGACGCCCTTGGGCACGTACACAAAGGAGCCGCCGGACCAGACAGCCGTGTTCAGTGAGGCGAATTTGTTGTCGCCCACAGGAATGATGGTGCCGAAGTATTCCTGGAAGATCTCAGGGTGTTCGCGCAGCGCAGTATCGGTGTCAAGGAAGATGACGCCCTGCTTTTCAAGGTCCTCACGCAACTGGTGGTAGACGACCTCGGACTCGTACTGGGCGGCGACACCGGAAACCAGGCGCTGCTTTTCAGCCTCGGGGATGCCGAGCTTGTCGTACGTGTTCTTAATGTCCTCGGGCAGTTCCTCCCAGCTGGTGGCCTGCTTCTCGGTGGAACGCACGAAGTACTTGATGTTGTCGAAGTCGATGCCGGAGAGGTCTGCACCCCAGGTGGGCATGGGCTTGCGGTCGAAGTACTTCAAGCCCTTGAGCCGGAGATCGAGCATCCATTCCGGCTCGCTCTTCTTGGCCGAGATGTCACGGACCACTTCTTCATTGATACCGCGGCGGGCGTTGGCGCCGACGTCGTTCTTGTCGGACCAGCCGTACTCGTAGGTGCCGATGCCGTGGAGCTCGGGATTCTTTTCCAGAATCTCCGAGATCACAGTGTCTTCGGCTACCGCTTTCTCTGATAGTTGGTCCGTCATCACGGCCTTTCTTGCTGATGGTTGGTTACTTCATTCAAGCTGGCGGGGGCTGCCTGCGGGACTTGGGGTCCGCCGGCAGCCAGCCGGCCTGTGGGTATGTGGGTGGTGCAGACATGCCCGCCGCGCGCAAGCGTGGACAGGCGACGCACGTCAACGCCCACCAGCCGGGAGAACACTTCGGTCTCCACGTCGCAGAAAACAGGGAAATGGGCGGCGAGCTGCTGGATGGGGCAATGCCCCTGGCACAGCTGAACGCTGGACAGCGCCGCTGGAAGCGGGGCCTTAGCCTCGATAGAGGCCGCCGACGCCACAAAGCCGTCCCGGCTAAGGGCTGCCGAGAGTGCCCGGGCCCGGGCCGTGATGTCCGTGCCGGCTTTTTCAATTTCGGGCGTGTACCGGCGTTCCATGTCGGCGAAACGCTCGACGGCGAACGCGCGGACGGCGTCGTCGCCCGCCATCTCCCGGAGCTGCTTGAGCGCCAGGGTGGCAATGTCGAGGTAGTCGTTGCCCAGCGTGGACTGGCCCTGTGAACTCAAGACATAGCGCCGTGCAGGGCGTCCCGCGCCGGCGCCGGCCCTGGCAACGCGCTTGACTTCGATGACACCGCTGCGGTCCAGGTGGTCAAGGTGCCTTCGCACAGCGGCGGGGGTGAAGCCCAGCATGTCGCCGAGTTCCGCGGCACTGATGGGCCCATGCTCCAGAACGGCACCCAGCACGCGGTCCCGGGTACGCTCGTCGGGGTCCGCCACCGGCGAAACGGCGACGTGGCCGCGGTCCGGAGTGGTGCGCGGCGCTCCGTGCCCGGCGACGGGCACGACAGTAGCGTTGGTCATGGAATACACAACACAATCATGTCGTAATTTACTCCCCCGTACCAGTAAGGTGAGGCTGACCTTCGAGGGGGCCGGGTCACCGGCACCAACCTCACACGAGTACTACATCCCGTAGAATGTTGGGGTGCGATCCCCCGAATCCCCGGTTCTGTCCATCAGCGGGTTAATAAAGGATGTTGGTCCGCTGGCCAGCCTGGATGGAAAAATGCTCCGGGTGGTGAGCGGCGTCTCCCTCATTGCCGAACGCGGCCAGGTGACCGCCCTGCTGGGAGCCAACGGGGCAGGAAAAACCACAACAATCGAGTGCGCCCAGGGCCTGCAGCCACGCAGCGGTGGAACCATCTCACTGCTGGGGCAGGATCCCGGCCGTGCGGGGGCAGACCTGCGCGCCCGCGTTGGCGTGATGCTCCAGGACGGCGGGCTCCCGCCGTCGGCCAGGCCCATTCCGCTCCTGCGCCACATTGCCGGAATGTACACCCGGCCGCGTTCCGTTGACGAACTCGTTGAACGGCTCGGCATAGATACCTTCGCCAGGACCTCCGTGCGCCGGCTCTCCGGCGGCCAGAAGCAGCGGCTGGCCCTGGCCGCGGCCCTCATCGGCAATCCGGAAGTCCTGTTCCTGGACGAGCCCAGCGCAGGGCTGGACCCGCAGTCGCGGCAGCTGGTCTTTGAGCTCATCGCAGAGCTGCGGGACGCCGGAATGGGCATCATCCTCACCACCCACCTCATGGACGAYGCGCAGCGCCTGGCCGACTACGTCTACATCATCGACGSCGGCCGMAACGTCGCGGAAGGTACCGTTGCGCAGCTTCTCCAGCGGGAGCCCGCCGTCGAATCCGGCGAGCACGTCCGCACTCTCCTCTTCGAAGCCGAAGCCGGGCTCAACCTCGCAGGGATCCTTCCCGAAACCATTACCGTCAGCGAAACACGCGCCGGCAGCTATGTGGCCAATGGGCCGCTCACACCCCAGGATCTGGCAGCACTCGCCTCATGGTGGGCCGCCCAGGGCGTGATGCCCAGCTCGCTCAGCCTCGCAGCGCGAAGCCTCGAAGACGTCTTCCTGGATGTTTCGGGAAAGGAAATCCGATGACCGCCTCCCCGGACGCCGTGGTACGCCAGCAGCCCGCGACCCTCGTCCGCCGCATCCTGCTCCAAGGCAAATACGAAGCAGCCGCCATGCTCAGGAACGGCGAGCAACTCATCCTCGCGGTAGTCCTGCCCCTGCTCGCCCTGGTAGGCCTGACCGTTACACCGCTCTTGGACGGACTCGGCGGCAGCCGCATCAACATCGCGGTCCCCGGCATCCTGGCGCTCTGCGCACTGTCCACTGCCTTTACCGGCCAGGGCATCGCCACCGGGTTCGACCGCAGGTACGGGGTCCTTCGATTCCTCTCCACCACGCCTCTGGGCCGTCCCGGACTCATTGCGGGCAAGGTCCTTGCCGTCCTGACCGTGCTCGCGCTTCAGGTCATTGTGGTCACGGCCGTGGCCCTGCCCCTCGGCTGGAGCCCGCCCGCAGGTGGCTGGTTGCCCGGCGTTGCCCTGCTGATCCTGGGCGCAGCTGCGTTCACCGCGCTCGGTCTGCTGGTTGCCGGCACGGTCCGGCCCGAGGCCACCCTGGCCATCACCAACCTGCTGTGGATCCTGCTCGGCGCGCTGGGCGGCATCGTGATCCCCGCAGATCGACTGCCTGCCCTCGTCCAAGGAATCGTGCACTACCTCCCCTCGGGCGCACTGGGGGCGGCCTTGCGCGAGGCCTTCCTCGTCGGCACCGTTAATTTCGGTGCTGCCCTCATACTGCTGATCTGGACAGTCCTTGCCGGCGCAGCAGCCATCCGTTGGTTCAAGTGGAATTGAGATATCCGTGAGCACGGCTTCACGCCTCCCTGAGTTTGCCGGTCGCCTGACATCGCGGCTGCCCCGTACCGTCGACGCCCGCGTACGGCGCCTTGCTGTGGCCTCCCTTGTTGGCCAGACATTGCTGGTGGTCACCGGCGGCGCTGTCCGGCTGACGGCTTCCGGGCTGGGCTGCCCCACGTGGCCCCGCTGTACCGACACATCCCTGGTCAACACCGCTGAAATGGGTATCCACGGGTTCATCGAGTTCGGCAACCGGCTCCTGACCTTCGCCCTGGCGGCGGTCGCTGTGCTGATGCTGGTGTACCTGTGGAACCTGCGCAAGGAACGCCGCGACCTGTTCCTGCTGGCACTGGGCCTGCTGGCCAGCATCCCGGCACAGGCGGTGATCGGCGGCATTACCGTCCTGACGAACCTCAATCCCTGGGTAGTGGGCCTGCACTTCCTGGTGTCCATGGCGCTGGTTGTTATCGCCACCCTGCTCGTCAACCGGGCGTACGGGCGCACCGGGCGTTTTGCCTCCACCCCACTGCCCGCCTTGCCGGGCGTGCTGCGCCCGGTGACCGCCGCCGTCGCGCTTTTCTCGGCAGTGGCGGTCATGCTCGGCGTGGTAGTCACCGGCGCCGGTCCGCATGCCGGAGATGCCGACGCGCCGCGCAACGGGTTGGACTGGGACCTGTTCTCCCACATCCATGCCGTCCCGGCCTACTTGGTCACGGCCGGAACCCTGTTCGCGCTCGTGCTGGTGTTTACCCGCCGGATTTCGGGCTCCTTCAGGACGGCAACTGTCCTGCTGCTGGCGGTCACGCTGCTGCAGGCGGTCATCGGCTTCACGCAGTATTACAACGGGATTCCCGCCCTGCTGGTGGGTACCCACATGCTGGGTGCGGCACTGTTGATGAGCGCCTCAACGAACGCCGCCGACGTCGCGCGTTCCAGCCCGACCAAGTAGCCCTCGCGGCGTAGTCCCGCCCCTGGCCTCGCGTCGCCGAAGTGCCACGGTTCCCGAACCGTGGGCCTTCCCCCGTAACCCACACCCCCCCCCCCAGGAAATGATGCAGGGAAATCGCGAACGCTCCATCACTCCCTGCAGCATATTGAGGAACGCTCCTTCACCTGCTGCAGAGACTAGGGGACCCTCCCTCACCGGTGGTGAGGGAGGGTCCCTTCGAATCCTGCAGGTACTGCGAGAGGGTTCTGTAAAACCCTGCGTTAAGTGAGAGAGCGTCCTGGGGGCGGGATTAGCCGATGACGGCGGACCCGACGAATGGATCCACTGCCAAAGCGATGAACAGCAGGGTCAAGTAGCTGATGGAGCCGTGGAAAACCTTCATGGCCCGCTTGTCCGGGATGTCCTCACGATGTGCACGGCTGTACAGGGCATGCGACTCGTAGAGGAACCACGCCCCGGCAAGGACGGCCGTCACCGTGTACACCCAGCCTGCGCCGCCCGCCGGGACCATCAGCAACGAGCAAGCCACCATGGCCCACGCGTAGAGGACAACCTGGACTGAAACCACCTTGGCGCCCGCAATGGCGCCAAGCATTGGCACGTTGGCGTTACGGTAATCCTCGCCGTAACGCATGGACAGGGGCCAGTAGTGCGGCGGAGTCCACAGGAAGATCACCATAAACAGGATGATGGCCGGCCACTCGACGCGTTCGGTCACGGCCGCCCATGCGATCACTACCGGGAAGCAGCCCGCGGCCCCGCCCCACACGATGTTCTGTGCGGTACGGCGCTTGAGGATCAGTGTGTAGATGACCACGTAGAAGAAAATCGCGGCCAAGCCAAGCCATGCGGCCAGGGGGTTGGCCCCGAACCAGAGAATGGCGATGGCAGCCGCACCAAGGAGCCAAGAGAAGATCAGCGCCTCACGTGGGGTCACCTCGCCGGTGACGAGGGGCCGGTTTTCGGTGCGGTGCATCAATTTGTCGATGTCGCGGTCGAAGTAGCAGTTGAACGCACCGGCACTCCCGGCGGCAAAAGCGCCGCCCACCAGGGTGGCCAGGATCAGTCCGATCGACGGGAACCCGCGCTCGGCAAAAATCATGGTGGGCAACGTGCTGACGAGCAGCAGCTCGATGACGCGAGGTTTGGTGAGGGCGAAATACGCCTTGGCCTTACGGGCCAGCCCGGCTCTCCCTCGGGCGGGGGCAGCGTTTAGCGGCGTATCGGTTGTGCTCACGGTGGCAGTCACCCGTTCTTGTTGGCAGTTCTGTCTGTCATATGCAGCTGGATCTCGCGGCCGTCTGCCCGGGCACCCGCCATTGTCATCGGTCAAGGGTCCCGGCAGTACCGCTGGTCCGCGGACCCCTAAGGGCACGGCCATCCGGCATCGGCCTCCAAATATCATACCGTGGCATTTGTGACAGATCCCCGCGCAATAGGCCCAGATGATTGCTCGCAGTCCGATTCGAGCAGATTAACTCAAGCTCACGGAACACTCATTCACATAAAGCGAAATTGCGTCCAAAACGTGAGATTTGCACCGCCCACAGAATGGATTAGAGCTAAGCTGTCACCAGATCAGCACACCGAAAGAACGCAGTGGAAACCGCGTTCCTATTGGTCAGTGTCTGAGTTACAGATCCACGTTTCGATGGTGAACGGCTGGTACACCGCAGCGGCGCCTCAGCGTGCCACGCACCGGATCCGCCGTGCCGCCATCAGCATAGAGAGGGGCCCGGTTTTCGTGCCACATTTGGAAGAGCAAGAACTGTCATGGACCAGCTTGGACCAGCGCGCGGTGGACACAGTCCGTGTTCTGGCCGCCGACGCTGTGGAGAGGGTCGGTAACGGCCACCCCGGTACGGCCATGAGCCTTGCCCCGGCCGCGTACCTTCTCTTCCAGAAGCTCATGCGCCACGACCCGCGCAACCCGGACTGGCTGGGACGTGACCGTTTCATCCTGTCCCCCGGCCACACCTCATTGACCCTGTATATCCAGCTGTTCCTCTCCGGCTACGGCCTGGAACTGAAGGACCTGGAAGCGCTGCGTACCTGGGATTCCCTCACGCCGGGCCACCCCGAGTACAAGCACACCGCCGGCGTCGAGATCACCACGGGTCCGCTGGGCCAGGGCCTGGCCTCCTCGGTCGGATTCGCTTACTCGCAGCGCCGGATGCGCGGCCTGTTCGACGCCGACGCCGCCGAGGGCACGTCCCCGTTCGACCACACCATCTGGGTCATTGCGTCCGACGGCGACATGCAGGAAGGCGTCACGTCTGAAGCTTCCTCGCTGGCCGGGCACCAGGAACTGGGCAACCTCGTGGTGGTCTACGACGAGAACCACATCTCCATCGAGGACGACACCGACATCTCCTTCACCGAGGATGTCCTGAAGCGCTACGAGGCCTACGGCTGGCACACCCAGCGCGTGGACTGGACCAAAACCGGCGAATACGTCGAAGACGTTCAGGAACTGTACTCCGCACTGCTCGCCGCGAAGGCCGAGACGTCCAAGCCCTCCATCATCTCGCTGCGCACCATCATCGGGTTCCCGGCGCCGAAGAAGCAGAACACCGGCAAGATCCATGGCTCAGCCCTCGGCGCAGAGGAAGTCGCCGGACTGAAGTCCGTACTGGGCTTCGACCCGGCCAAGTCCTTCGAGGTGGACCAGGACGTCCTGGCCCACGCCCGCGCCGTAGTGGACCGCGGAGCCGCTGCCCGCAAGGAATGGGAAGAGTCCTTCAACGCCTGGCAGGCAGCCAACCCTGAAGGCGCAGCACTCTTGCAGCGCATCGAGGCCCGCGAACTGCCCGCAGGCCTGGACGCCGCACTTCCGGTCTTCGAAGCAGGCAAGGACGTCTCCACCCGTGCCGCGTCCGGCAAAGTCCTCAACGCCCTCGGCCCGGTCATGCCGGAGCTGTGGGGCGGCTCTGCCGACCTGGCAGAGTCCAACAACACCACCATCGAAGGCTCGCCGTCGTTCATCCCGGCGTCCAAGCAGACCGATGCGTGGTCCGGTAACCCGTACGGCCGCGTCCTGCACTTCGGCATCCGCGAGCACGCCGCCGCGTCGATCGTAAACGGCATCTCGCTGCACGGCCGGACCCGCGCGTTCTCCGGCACGTTCCTGATCTTCAGTGACTACCAGCGCCCGGCCATCCGACTTGGCGCACTGATGGGTGTCCCGTCACTCTACGTCTGGACACACGACTCCATCGGCCTGGGCGAAGACGGCCCCACCCACCAGCCGGTGGAACAGCTCGCGACCCTCCGCGCCATTGTGGGCCTGGACGTAGTCCGCCCCGGCGACGCGAACGAAGTCGCCGTGGCGTGGAAGACCATGCTKGAGAACCAYGMRAACCCGGCMGGCATYGTKCTGACCCGCCAGAACATCCCCACCTACGCACGCGGGGAAGGCGCGGCCGACGGCGACACGTTTGGTGCCGCTGCCGACGTCGCCAAGGGCGGCTACGTCCTCGCCGAAGCGGCCAGGGACGGCGCCACCGTTCCGGCGGACGTGATCCTGATCGGTACCGGCTCCGAGGTCCAGCTGGCAGTCCAGGCCCGCGAAGCCCTCCAGGCTGAAGGTATCGCCGCCCGCGTAGTCTCCATGCCGTGTGTTGAGTGGTTCAACAAGCAGGACGCGGCCTACCGCGAGTCCGTGCTGCCCGCCGGCATCAAGGCCCGCGTCTCCGTCGAGGCTGGCCTGGCCCTGGGCTGGAAGGAGTTCGTCGGCGACGCCGGCCGCTCCATCAGCCTCGAACACTACGGCGCTTCCGCCGACTACAAGCGCCTCTTCAAGGAGTTCGGCATCACCGCGGAGGCAGTCGCCGCCGCCGCCAAGGACTCCCTCGCCGGCCTGCAGGCCTAATCCAGATTTAGGAGAAACACCATGACTACCCCTACTCAACAGCTCTCCGACGCCGGAGTATCCATTTGGCTTGATGACCTTTCCCGCAGCCGCCTTGAGACCGGCACGCTGCGCAAGCTCATCGAGGAGAAGAACGTGGTTGGTGTGACCACCAACCCGTCCATCTTCCACGCCGCCATCACCTCGAGCTCGGACTACGACGCCACCATCGCGGCCCAGGCAGCAGCCGGCGCCAGCGTCGAGGAGACCATCTTCGAGATCACCACCACCGACGTCGCCGACGCCTGCGACCTGTTCGCCCCCGTGGCAGCAGCGTCCAAGGGTGTTGACGGCCGTGTGTCCATCGAAGTTGACCCGCGCCTTGCCTGGGACACGGCCGGCACCATCGCCGAAGCCAAGCACCTCTACAAGAAGGTCAACAAGGACAACGTCCACATCAAGATCCCGGCAACCCTCGAGGGCCTGGAAGCGATCACCGCTACCCTCGCCGAGGGCATCAGCGTCAACGTGACCCTGATCTTCTCGCTGGAGCGCTACCGCGCAGTCATCAACGCCTTCCAGTCAGGCCTGGAGCAGGCCAAGGAGAACGGCCACGATCTCGCGAAGATCCACTCGGTGGCCTCGTTCTTCGTCTCCCGCGTGGACTCGGAGATCGACAAGCGCCTCGACGCCCTCGGCACCGACGAAGCCAAGGCGCTCAAGGGCAAGGCAGGCGTTGCCAACGCCCGCCTCGCGTACCAGGTCTACGAAGAACTGTTCGCCACCGAGCGCTGGGCTGTGCTGGCCGAAGCCGGTGCACTCCCCCAGCGTCCGCTGTGGGCTTCCACCGGTGTGAAGGATCCGGCCTACCCGGACACCCTATACGTCACCGAACTTGTCGCCCCGGGTGTAGTGAACACCATGCCGGAGAAGACCCTCGACGCCACGTTCGACCACGGAGTGGTCACCGGTGACACCGTCTCCGGCACCTACGCCGAAGCCAACGCCACGCTGGACGCACTCGAAGGGCTGGGCATCTCCTACAACGAGGTTGTGGCCCTCCTCGAATCCGAAGGCCTGGACAAGTTCGTGGCGAGCTGGAAAGAACTGCTGGCCGACGTCGAAGGCGCCCTTGCCTCTGCACGGAAGGTTTCCTAACCCACTATGAGCACACTCAGCTACGACGCCACCGGTGCCGCGCAGCGGGCACTTGAGGAGCATTTGCCCGCCTTGGTGGCGGACCGTATTGCCACCCGGATTTTCGCGAAGGACCACACGTTGTGGGGCCCCGACGCCGAAGCGGAGTCTGCTGTCCGCCTTGGCTGGGTCGAGGCGGCTACCGTCTCGCAGGCCCTTGTGGGCAGCATCCTCGAGCTCCGCGATGCCCTGAAGGCCGACGGCGTGAGCCGCATCGTGCTTTGCGGCATGGGCGGATCCTCGCTGGCTCCCGAGGTCATCGCCGGCACCGCTGGCGTCGAGCTGACTGTGCTGGACAGCACGGACCCGGACCAGGTCCGGGCTGCCCTCGCGGACCGGCTGGCTGAGACCGCGATTGTGGTCTCGTCCAAGTCCGGTTCGACGTTGGAAACTGATTCGCAGCGCCGGATCTTCGAGCAGGCTTTCACGGAGGCCGGCATCGATGCGAAGAGCCGGATCATCATCGTCACCGATCCCGGTTCGCCGCTGGACAAGGCCTCGCGTGAGGCCGGTTACCGTGCGGTGTTCAACGCGGACCCGAATGTTGGCGGCCGGTACTCGGCCCTGACCGCTTTCGGTCTGGTCCCGTCGGGCCTGGCCGGGGTGGATATCCAGGGGTTCCTGGATGAGGCTGAGGAAGCCGCGGAGATCCTTAATGAGGATGCGCCGGAGAACATCGGGCTGGCCCTTGGGACGGCACTGGGGGGCACGAACCCGTTGCGGAACAAGATTGTCATTGCCGAGGACGGCTCCGGGATTGTGGGATTCGCGGACTGGGCCGAGCAGCTAATCGCCGAGTCCACGGGCAAGTCCGGTACCGGGGTCCTGCCGGTCGTCGCCGGTCCCAACTCCCCGGAGGCCGGCTCCGGCGCGCCTGATGTCCTGGTGGTCCGGCTGGTCGCCGCTGATGCCGAGGTCGAGCTCGGTGAGAACGAGGT